>NZ_JAVDTY010000004.1:0-462128 GCF_031456075.1 Allobosea sp. BE125 | reverse complement strand
ACGCGCTACGATAAGCGAGACGACAACTTCCTCGCCTCAGTCCAACTCGCTTCAATCCGCATCTGGTTGCGAAGTTATGAGTCGGTCACCTAGGGGGGTGATGTAAGCCTGAGCCACAACACCGTCATTGCGAGCGCAGCGAAGCAATCCAGGGGCCGTCAAGCGAGACCTCATGGATTGCTTCGTCGCTTACGCTCCTCGCAATGACGGCGTGGGTGGTACCGAGTCCTATTTCCCGCCGAACAGCGCCTGCGCCGCGGCGCTCGCCATCTTCTTCTGCTCATGGGCGACGCCGGGCACTGTGATCTCACGCCAGCGGCTCTCGACGCCGAGCCGCTTCGCCTCGGCCGCGGCGACCGCGACGAAATTCTGGCCGCGCGTGAAGCGGTTGGGACCCTGCGCCTCCGCGCCCTTGCTCGTGTTCAACTGGGGGTGGTTGGGATCGATGTCCTGGTCGCCCAGCATGATCAGCAGCGGCTTGGCGAAGGCGGCCTTGAGATTGGCATCCGTCGCCGGCGTACCGTCGAGCGAATAGGGAAAGCTGAAACCGCCCGCCGCATCCTTGCCGACAGGCAGGGTGTAATAGCCGGCATTGGCAGAGACCGCGGTCGAGAAACGCGCCTGCGGCATCAACATCACCATGCGATGGACGAACTGCGCCCCGGCCGAATGGCCAAAGAGCGTGTAGGTCGTCCCGGAAATCCGGCCGCTCTTCAGGCCTGCGTCGAAGAAGCGCTCGATCACCGCATAAAGCCATTTCCCGCGGTCGGGCTCGCCCTGGACGCCGCCCTGCTGGAACAGGCGGGTAGGGAAGCGCTCCTTGTCGAAATGCGGCGCCGCGATCAGCAGGCCATGGCGATCGGCCGCCTCGATCCAGTAGTCGCGCGTGTTGGCGGCGTTACGCCCCAGCCCGTGCACCGCGATGACGAGGGGGCATGGCTTGCTGGCGCAGGCCTGCGGAACATAGGTCTCGATATTGATCGTTTCCGCCCCAGCCGGCGAAACGTCTTCGTAAAGCACATGGCCGCTACCGACTTCCTGGAATGGTGTCAGGTCATGCGCCGCCAGCGGCGCGGCAAAGGGTATGGCAAGAGGCGTAGAAAGGCAGGCGGCCAGTATCGCCGCCATCGTCGAGAGCTTGATCATCATCAGTACCTTGCATCATCGCCCGGCGCGATCCTGCGCTGGGAGGCGATGACGGGCAAGCCCGTCAGGCACCCACACGCTCCATCGCCCGGCGCACGACCAGCGTGACCTCATTGTCGGAGAGGAAGAGGTCGTGGCGCAGCATGCTCCAGCCCCGCCCCGAGGTATCGGCAACGCGCACGCCCAGCGCCTCCAGCCGCGCGCGCTCGGCCGCGCCGGCGCGGGCGACGCCGCCGGCGATGCGGGCGGAGACTGCGAGCGCCCGGTCGCCCGGATCGATGATCAGCGTCATGCGCTGCGCCAGCGGGCCGAGCTTCGAGACCGTCTGCTCGAAAGCGTCGATATCGACATCGGGCGAGGCGAAGACGATCGCGCCGATGCGCGAGGAGACGTCGGTCTCGGTGCGCAATTCGCGCAGCGCCTCCAGCGTCAGGAAGGTGCCCATGGAATGGGCGACGATATGGATGCGCCCGACTGTCGGGTTGTTGACCAGGGCCCGCAGCGCCTGGACGAACCCGTCGCGCGACCAGAGCGCGCTCTCGCGGTCATAGCCATAGTCGAGCAGCGCGCCGCCGGACGGCCAGCTGAACAGGGCCGTGCGGCCCTGGAATTCGAGCGCGTGCGAAAGCTGCGCCGCGCTGCGCGCCGCGGATTCGAAGGTCTCGTTGTAGCCATGCACGTAAAGCAGCACGTCGCGGCCGTTGACGGCCTCGGCGAAGCTGCGGGCCGCCCCCGTCGAGGTCCGCCGATCGAGACCGAGCACGGCCCAATCGCCATTGACGACGGAGGAGACCCGGCCGGCAATACCGCGCCCGGGAGGGGAGAGCTGCGCCTCGGCGAAGGTCAGGGTCCCGCGCTCCGGACCGAAGAAGGGCTGGCCGCCGCCGGTGGGCTTTCGTGTGGTCACCACCAGGAGCGTCGGCTCCTTGCCCAGGGCGGACGCGTCCGCGCGCGTCGGCTCGGAGAAGGGCGAGACGGCAGCCTCTGTCTGCGCGCAGGCTGCCAGGGTCGTGGACAGCAGCGCCAGCAGCACTGAGCGGCGGCAAAGGGATGCGTGCCGAGAATCTGGCATGGGTGGAGACTATCCAAAGGGACCGGAGGTGGCCGACTTGGCCAGCATGGCCTTAACGCCACGCTAACGCGGCCAGATTGCGGCGCCTTCGAGGCTGATCAGGATTGGAGGCTGATTAGGATTGGAGGCTGATCGCGTTTCCCCTCAGCGGGCGATGATGGCGCCGGGCGCGGTGACCACCAGCTCGACGGTCGAACCGACCGCGCCGACGACCCCGCCGGCAATGTCGCCGAGCTTGTCGCCGAAGCGGGGGCCGGCGATGGCGATGCCCCTGTCGGCCTCGAGGCGGCGGCCGATCAATTGCACGATCTTGGCCGAGGACGCGAATTTGGCGTGGTTCAGGCGGTCACCCGTCGATATCTCCGACAGGTCGATGATGCGGGCGCCGAGCTTCTCCAGCTCGGTGACGATCTCGGTATCCTTGGCCGAGATCGCCCCCAGCCGCGTCTTGTCGCCGGCGAAGCGGCGGGAGAAGGCGAGCGCCCGGTCGTCGGCCGAGACGAAGATCGTCACCGGCCGCTTGATCTGGCGCATCTGCGTCTTGAAGACGTCGAGATCGACATCGGGCGCGGCGAGGATGATGTCGCGCAGCTTGCCGCCGAAGCCGCCATCGCCGCGAATCGCAGCCTGCCGCACCGCCTCCAGCGTCAGGAAGGTGCCCATTGAATGGGCCAGGATGTCGATGCGCGTGGTGCCGAGATCGCGCGCGATGGCATGGAGGTTCGCCTCCAGGAAATCGCGCGAATAGAAGGCGCTCTCGCGGTCATAGGGGTATTGCAGGAGCTGCCCGCGCGAGGGCCAGGTGAACAGCACCGGCACACCCTTGAAGCCGGAATCATAGATGATCTGGGCGAAGCGATAGGCTGCATCGGCGAAATTGGTGTTGTAGCCGTGCACGAAGACCAGCACGTCGCGCTCCGTAGCCGGGCGGCGCTGGATCTCGCGCTTCACCTCGGCGACGATCGGCGGCAGATCGAGACGGTTGACATCGACGACGGCGAAATGCTTGGCCGGGTCGGCGGCGGCGCCGATATCGGGCAGTTCGAGCTCGCCGGTCTTGTGCGTGTGCGGCACTGTGATGTCGAGCCTGGCGAAAGCCAGCTTCGCGCTGCGCTCGCCATTGAAATATTGCGGCAGATCGGCCGCCTCGCGCGTGGTGGCGACAAAGATGCGCACCTTGCCGACGGCATCGCCCTGCTTCTCGGACGCCGTCAGCAGCAGGCTCCGCTGCTCGCCGCCGCAGGCCGACAGCGCCAGCGCGGCCGACAGCACCAGCGCAACCCAACGAAACCGCAACACCGCATCTACCATGTCGAAGTGCTCTCACCGAAGGCGCCGATGATCAAGAGGTATCCATGACACAGTGACGACGGGAACGATGCCTTGTCGCGCATGCCCAAGCCTTGTTAGCTCAGCGCCATGAACGACGTTTCCGCCTCCGCTCTTGGTGACGCGATCCTCGCCGGCGAGCGGGCGGCGCTGGCGCGGGCCATCACCCTGGTGGAATCGCGCCGGGCCGATCACCGGCAGCAGGCGCAGGCGCTGATCCAGCAACTCCTGCCCAAAGCGGGCGGCGCGATCCGCGTCGGCATCACCGGCGTGCCCGGCGTCGGCAAATCGACCATGATCGACGCGCTCGGCAGTTTCCTCACTGCCGGGGGTCACAAGGTCGCGGTGCTGGCGGTCGATCCGTCCTCGACCCGCACCGGCGGCTCGATCCTCGGCGACAAGACCCGGATGGCGCGGCTCGCGGTCGACCCACGCGCCTATATCCGCCCCTCCCCCTCCTCCGGCACGCTCGGGGGCGTGGCGGCCAAGACGCGCGAGACCATGCTGCTCTGCGAGGCGGCGGGCTTCGACGTCATCCTGGTCGAGACCGTCGGGGTCGGGCAGTCGGAGACGGCGGTCGCCGATCTCACCGATTTCTTCCTGGTGCTGATGCTGCCCAATGCCGGCGACGAATTGCAGGGCATCAAGAAGGGCATCATCGAACTCGCCGACATGATCGCGGTCAACAAGGCCGATGGCGCGGGCGCGACGGCCGCACGCGCGGCGGCCGCGCAATACCAGGCGGCGCTGCATATCCTCGCCCCTGCCTCGCCGCTCTGGTCGCCCCCCGTCATCACCATCTCCGGCCTGACCGGCGACGGGCTCGAAGCGCTCTGGAGCAAGGTCGAAGCGCATCGCACGCGGCACGCGGCGAAAGGGCTGATCGCCGAGAAGCGCCGCCGCCAGGATGTGAAGTGGATGTGGGCGATGGTGCAGGACAGGCTGCAGGCAAAACTGCGCCTTGACCCCGCCCTGAAGGCGCGCACGCCCGAGCTAGAGGCGGCGGTCGCAGCAGGCAGGCTCGCGCCGACGCTCGCGGCCGAGGAGATCGCCCAGGCGCTCGGGCTCTAGCGCGTTTTCCACTTAAGTTGCCCCGTCATTGCGAGCGCAGCGAAGCAATCCAGAGGACAGGGCTCAGTCCCCCTGGATTGCTTCGTCGCTGCGCTCCTTCGCAATGACGATCGGGCCGTGTGGAAAACGTTCCAACCATCTCAAAGCGGCACAAAGGTTGCGGCACGCCGCTTGAAGCACCCGGCGCTCACGGAGGCTTCGATGGCTCTATCCCGGCGTTCCCTGCTGGCTGCGGCGCTTTTTGGCACAGGCTTGGTTCACGCGCCCGGCGTATTGGCGCAAGCGCCCAGGCGTGCGGCGAGCCCCTCTCCGCTCGGGCAGTTCGGCTTGGAGGCTGCGCAGTTCGGCCTGCGTGCAGGCTCCCCGGACGACCAGTCGCGCGCGTTGCAGAACGCCCTGATCGAGGCGGCCAAGCGCGATGCGCCCCTGATCGTCGCGCCGGGCCGATACCGCATCGCCAATGTGACCCTGCCCGAGGGCGCCCGGCTTATCGGCGTCACTGGCGCGACGCAGTTCATGGCCGCGCAAACCGGCCCCATCCTGCTGGCGCGCGGGATCAAGCGCGCCGCGCTCGTCGGCATCGGGCTCGACGGGCTGGATATCCGCATCGCCCAGCGAACCGGCCTGCTGAGCGCCGACGAGGTGCTGGATTTCAGCCTGCAGGATTGCGAATTCGCCAATGCCGGCTCGATCGGCCTGAGCCTGAACCGCACGGGCGGCCGCATCCTGGGAAGCCGCTTCCGCGGCATGCGCGAATCCGCCCTGTTCTCGCTGGATTCGCGTGGGCTCTCCATCGAGCAGAACCAGATCGAGGATTGCGGCAATAACGGCATCCAGCTCTGGCGCAGCCAGCCCGGCGACGACCAGTCGATCATTCGCGGCAACCGCCTCAACCGCATCCGCTCGGATGCCGGCGGTGACGGCCCCAACGGCAACGGCATCAGCCTGTTCAAGGCCGGCGGCGTCATCATCGAGGGCAACAGCCTGCGCGATTGTGCGCTGACCTTCATCCGCAACAATTCCGGCTCCGGCGTGCAGATCATCGGCAATCAGGGCCGCCGCTGCGGCGAGACAGCGCTCTATGCCGAATTTGCCTTCGAAGGCGCGCTCATCACCGGCAATCTCGTCGAGGATTGCGCGCAAGGGATCAGCGTCACCAATCTCGACCATGGCGGCAGGCTGTCAGTCGTCGCCAGCAACATCGTCCGCAACGCCCGGAAGGGCTTTGCGCCGAAGGGCAAGGAGCTCATCGGCGGCGCCGGCATCCATGTCGAGGCGGAAGCGGCGGTGACCGGCAACGTCATCGAGGACGCCAGCGATATCGGCATCTCGCTCGGCTGGTCCTGGGGCATGCGCAACCTCGTCGCGACCGGCAACATGGTGCGCAAGACCGGCATCGGCATCTCGGTCTCGCTGGTTCCGAAGGAACGCAACGCGCTGATCGCCAACAACACCATCGCCGAGGCGAGGAGCGGCGCGGTGGTGGGAACCGAATACGGCCGGGCCGTGACGGGCGATCTGACGAAGACGGCCGATGCGAGGGCCGCCGGCGTCAGGGTTGAGAACAACGCGGTCGGCTGAGGCGAAACCAGGGCGCAACGAAATACCGCCAGAACATCAGGAGCCAGCGCCGGGTCGCAGCGCCCCGACGGCCTCGTCGACGCTGTGGAAGAGATGGTCCTGGCCGATCGCGGCGACGACGCCGAATTGCTGCAGGGCCTGACGGGCCCGCACCGATTCGACGCGGGCGATCGCGAAGGCGATGCCCCGGTCGCGGCAGACACCGGCCACGGCCAGGAGAGACTGGGCGGCGGTGTAGTCGATCGCGGCAATGCCGCCCGCCTCAAGGACGAGGAGCGCCGGGCGCTGGCGTTCGAGCAGGTCCAGCATGCCGTGCTGGAAGCTCTGCGCATTGGCAAAGAGCAGCGGCGCCTGGAAGGCGACGACGAGCACATCGGGCACCGGCTCGGTCTCGCCGCCCTCGCCCGGCGGCCACCAGATCGTCGTTCCCGCGATCTTGCTGAACGCGATCGGCTGGCTGCGCGTCGTCATCCAGACGCCGTGGATCAATGACAGCCCGACGCCGATGGCAACACCGGTCTCGATCGGTAGCAGGATGATCGCAAGCGCCGTAAACACGATCAGGGCGAACTCAGCCGGCGCCTGCCGCGCTATGGTCAGGATCGTGCCGAGCCGGAAGATCCGCTGGGCGACGAAGAGCAGGACGCCCGCCAGTGCCGCCTCGGGCACATGGGCGAGCAGCGCGCCTCCGACCAACGCCAAAACGAGCACCAGGGCCGCGGCCGTCAGCGCGCCAAGCTGGCTGCCGCCGCCGCTTTCGACCACGACCGCGGTGCGCGGCGGGCTCGCATTGACGGGAAAGGCGCCCGCCAGCCCGGCGAGCAGATTGGCGGCTCCCAGGCCGAGGAAGTCGCGGCCGACATTGGCCTCCCGCCCGTCGCGATCGCGGAAGGAGCGGCTGACGGTCGCCGTCTGCATCATGACGACCAGGCTGATGATCAGCGCCAGCGGCAGGAGCTGCCGGAAATCCTCCCAGCCCAGATCCGGGCTGAAGCGCGGCGGCAACCCCTCGGGCAGGACGCCGAGGACCGCGACGCCACGCGCCTCCAACCCGAACAGCATCACCGCCAGCGTCGCCAGCCCGAGCGCGATCAGCGCGCCCGGCAGCTGCGCCGCGATGCGCTCGCAGGCCAGCATGATCGCCAGCACGGACAAGCCGATCGCCGTCGACCAGGGATTGATCGCGCCTCTTTGCGCGTAGATCTCCTGGACCTGCGAGACGAGCTTGTGGCTGCCCCCGGGAAGGCCGAACAGGCCGGGCAATTGCGACACCAGGATATGGATCGAGACGCCGGCCAGGAAGCCGGTGATGACGGGCGTCGACAGCAGATCCGCGATCCAGCCGAGCCTGAACACGCCGCTGAGCAGCAGCAGCACGCCGACCAGGACAGCCAGCGTCGGCGCGGTCTGGCTCAGATTGCCGCCGCTGGCGGCGAGTATGGCGAGCCCCCCGGCGAAGATCGGCGTGATCGTCGAATCCGCCCCGACGGTGAGGACGCGGCTGGCGCCGAAGAGGGCGAAGCCCAGCGTCGCCGCCACGAAAGCAAAGAAGCCGATCTGCGGCTCGAAGCCGCCGAGACGCGCTGTCGCCATCTGCTCGGGAATGGTGATCGCCGCCAGCGTCAGCCCGGCGACGATGTCGCGGCCGAGCCCATGAGAGCCTTGTGCGAAAAAGTGGGTACCGGTTCTTCGCATGGGCCATGCACCGTGATCAGGCGGCGAGGATCGTCCCCATCAGGCGGGATGGCAATCCGCTGCGTCGCTCAGAGGCCTGCCGCCCTCACCCGCCCGACTTCGATGCCGTTCCAGTTCTTCAGCACGCTCTCGCGCAGCGGCGCGAAGGCTGACGCCTCGACCTCGTTCAAGGGAAGGAAGCGCGCGATCAGCGCCGCCATGACGACCTCGGCCGCCCGGCCCGCGCCATCATCGCATTTCAGCGCGATGCCATAGCCGAGCTCGGGCAGCGCGCCGCAATAGACGCCTTCCGCCCCCGTCTTGATGAAGGCGCGCTCGCGCAACTGCTCCATCGCGCGGGTGTCGAAGCGCCCGGTTCCGGCCACCATGAAGGGATGGGCCGCCACCGCCTTGCGGATGCGGGCCGCCGCCTTGGCGCGCTCCGGGCCAAGGCCATGGCCAGTGCCGAGACGGGCGAAGCCGAGCGCCAGCGCCTTCAGCGGCACGGCGTAGGAGGGGATCGAGCAGCCATCGGTGCCCATCCGGTCGCTGCTATGTGCTGCGCCGGTGACGTCTTCCAGCGCCCCGCGCACAGCCTGCTGCACGGCATGGCCAGCCCCTACATAGCCAGCCGGATCCTCGTCCAGCCCGCAGGCGAGGCAGACGAAGCCGGCATGCTTGCCCGAGCAGTTGTTGTTCAGCGCGCTCGGCTCGGCGCCGGCCTTGGCGATGGCGCGGGCGGCGGCCTCGTTCATCGGCCAATGCGCGCCGCATTCCAGGCAGCCGGCATCGCGCCCAGCTTTCTTGAGCATGGCAAGCGAGGTCTCGGCATGGAGCGGCTCGCCGGAATGGGAGGCGACGGCGAGCGCGATCTCCGGCTCGCTCAGGCCGTAGCGGTCGGCCGCGCCGCTCTCGAACAGGGGCAGCGCCTGGATCGCCTTGACGGCCGAGCGCGGAAACACCGGCCGCTCGACATCGCCGGCCGAGAAGACCACGCCGCCATCGGCATCGACCACGATCAGCGCGCCGCGATGGCGCGACTCGACGGTGTTTCCGCGGGTGACCTCGGCGAGAACGGGATTTTCCATGGCAGGCTCCGATATCCGACAGGCCACTATGCGACAGGATCATGCAGCCGGCGCGTGGCCTTGTGGCGTTTGGCGCTCGACCTGTCAAAAGCGATGGCGCAGATTGGCACGGCCTGCGATGAAAGCGGCGCTCGCCCGCAACGATCCGGGCTGCAATCAGGAACCGGGAAGCCTTCGAGCCGCTGATGCCAGAGACCGCAACCTCGCCGGACTACGAGACCGAATACAACAACCGCGCCCGCGTGCCCGAGCATCCCGGCATCATCGCCGGCTGGGCCAGCGACGCTGCGGCCTATCGCGAGGGCGCCGTCTGCGAACTCGGCGTGTCCTATGGCGAAAGCGCGCGCCAGTATTACGACCTGTTCAAGCCCCAGGCCGTGCGCGGCAACGCCATCGTCATGTTCATCCATGGCGGCTACTGGCAGGCGCTCGATCCGCGCTTCTTCTCGCATATGGCGCGTGGGCTGAACCAGCTCGGCGTGCCGGTCGCCGTCACGGGCTATGATCTCTGCCCGCAGGTCGAGCTCGGTCACATCGTCTGGGAGATGCAGCAGGCGGCCGCCGCGCTGTGGCGGCGTTTCAACCTGCCGGTCGTCGCGGCCGGCCATTCCGCCGGCGGGCATCTCTCAGCCTGCCTGCTCGCAACCGACTGGAAAAATGTCGATCCCGACCTGCCGGAAAAGCTCGTGCCGGCTGCCTATGGCATCTCCGGCCTCTACAATCTGAAGCCATTGACCGAGACCAGCATCAACGGCGCCCTGAACCTCGACATGGCAGCCGCCGAGCGCGAAAGCCCGCTCTTCTGGCCGGCGCCGTCGCCGCTCCTGATGGATGCCGTCGTCGGCGGGGCCGAGAGCGAGGAATATCTCAAGCAGAGCCGCCGCATCGTCGATGTCTGGGGCATCGAGGGCGTGCAGACCCGCTATGGGGAGATCACTGGGGCCAACCATTTTACGGTGCTCGCCGACCTCACCGATCCGACAAGCGCGATGAGCCGCAGGCTGGCCGAACTCGCCGGCGCTTGATCTGACCATGCCGGACGCTCTATCCAGGAGTTGAGCGTCTGTTTCGACGCCTCCAGCCCTCATCCTGAGGAGCCGCGAAGCGGCGTCTCGAAGGATGCTCCAGATGGTTCGGGAGCCTCCTGGAGCATCCTTCGAGACGCGCTCCTGCGGAGCGCTCCTCAGGATGAGGGCTGAGGGTTATTTCCACATAAGCCTCTGATGAGTTGCGGAGCCCCACGATGCAGACCTTCTTCGTCGAGATCAAATGCAAGCTCGGCAAGACCTATGCGGTCGCCAGCGAGCTCGCCGACCGCGAGATCGCCTCGGAGATCTACTCGACCGCCGGCAATTACGACATCCTGGCGAAATTCCATGTCGCGGCCGATGTCGATATCGGCCACTTCATCGCCCAGAAGGTGCAGTCGATCCCCGAAATCTCGGACACGCACACGATCATTACCTTCAAGGCGTTTTGAGCGGCCGCGCCTGCTCGCCCGCCGCCCCCCGTTCAGATCGCCGAGAGCTGCCAGGCATATTGATAGCTGCCATATTCGGTGCTGGTCACGCCGTTGCGTTCGGTGCCCGGAAACGTCTCCGGCGGCGTCACCACCGTGACCCGGAAGACGCCGGTCTTGCCGGGCTTCAGCAGCCCCATATGCACGGCGGCAGCTCCAAGCGCCGAATCGCCGCTATAGATGTCGGTGCCCCAGAGCTGGCCCTCGACCACGCCGGTGATGCGGAAATAATAGACCGCGCCGATTTTTTCGCAGAGGCCGTGCATGTTCGGCGGCGCCTCGGAGGCGACGGAGTTCTGGTCGAGTAGCTTCTTGAGCTGCCGGCGCGACAGCTTTCCGCGCCGGTCGAAATAGGCGATCAGGTCCTGGACGACTTTCATGACATGTCTCCCGGCTGCAGGGTGATGACCCGCCCATAGGGCGGCTGGAAGGTCGCGGAGGGTTTCGGCAGCACCCAGAGCACCGCATAGGGAACGGGCTCGGTCGGGTAGGAGATGTCGCCATCGGTGATGACGACCGCGGCGGTCACGCGCCCATCTTCAGTCAGGGCCGCGAGCGCCGGCGTCAGGTCGCTGCCGCCATAGCCTGAGATCTCGTAAGCCGCGAGCCCGCCAGGCGAGAGGATCTCGTCGGAGGTCACGACCGTGTCGCACTGGACGACGCGGATCTCGTCGACGCCGGCCATATCGCAGAAATCGGCGATGGCGCCGAGCACGAGCGGGATCTCGTCTCCCATCGAGGCGCTGGTGTCGAGGATGACGTTGAGCATCCAGGAATGGCGCTTGCGGCCCGGCATCACGAGATCGGTGCGGTCGTTGCCGCGCCGCGAGGCGCGGGTGAAGCTGCGCTCGCCCGGTGCTGCGCCTTCGAGCCAGGTCTGGAGCGCGACATGCCAGGGCGTGCTGTAGAGGCCGCGCTGCGCCTGGATGGTCTGCTGCGTGGCGCCCGGCCCCTCGCCGCGCCCGCGCATCGCGCCCATCGCCTTGGCGAGCACCATGCCGCGCCCTGCGAGATCGCGGATCGCCCGGCTGCGCTCGGCCTGGTCGGTCGTATCCTCGGGGAAAAGCTCGCGCTCGCGCCTGGCATCGAGCGCATCGCCCATCGTGCCGTCAGGCGCCTGCCGCGCAGCTCCGAGCACCTGCTCGACGGTCGCGACCTGCCCCTCCCAAACCTGCGTGCGGGAGGACATGAAATGACTGCTGCGGCGCATGTCGAGGACGATCTCCTCGGCCGATTTCTCGCGCGCGCCCGCCATGTCGAGCCCGCCCGCCGGGATCGTCACCGTGCCCAACGCATGCCGCAGCATGTCGTTGATGATGTAGTCATGGGCGTAGTTGAACTCGATCGCGGCGCTGCCGCGCGCCCGGTCATGGGTGCGCAGTGCGAGATGCAGGAGCTCATGGGCGAGCACGAAGACGAGATCGTCAGCCGAGAGCCGCGCGGTGAAGGACGGGTTCACCAGCATCCGGCCGGAGGCGAAGACGCCCATCGTCGGCACGCGCGCATCGATCTCGACGCGCACCGCTGCCGCGAGGCCAGCGAGATGCGGGAACGGGGCCGTCACCAGCCGCAAGCCCTTCGCGATCCGCGCGCGGGTGGCGCGTTCGTCGAGAGACCTCCCCGGAGCCTCGCTCATGTCGCGGCGACCTTGCGCAGGAGGTCGTACATGGCGCGGTCGGCCCCGAGCCCGCCCCATGTCTCGACCATGTCGTTGAGCAGGAGGAGCTGATGCTCGCTGGAGAGGGCGCGCAGGAAGCGGTTGATGACGGGCGGCCTGATGCCCTGCGCGCGGCCGTCGCGGACGAACTGGCGGATGCAGTCGAGTATGAACCAGCGCGCGGAATCGCCCTTGGGCAGGAGCTCCGGCTTGCGCAGATACTCCTCCAGCGGTCGCACGGCGCCGATCGAATCCTCCGCCAGCGCGCAGAACACCACTGCGTCCTCCGGCGAGAGCCGCCCGAAGGCCAGCGCCCGGCGCGTCTCGTTGCTGAGCAGGCCGGCCTTCTGGGCCATGTCGAGCGCGCGCGACAGCAGCGCCCAGGCGCGCGGCGTCGAAAACGGCGTCGGCTCGGCCGGCACCGGGCGCATCAGCGCGTCGGGAATCGTCGCGATGAAGCTTCGGATCTCGGCCCGGACGCCGGCGCGCTGCGCCCAGGCGAGCCATTCCGCGACATCGACCCGCAATTGCAGGATGGTGACGCGGTTGACCAGGGCCGAGCTCATCGCCCGCACCAGAGCGCGGTCCTGCAGGCGGTTGCCCGCCGCGACGACCCAGGTGCCCTTCGGCAATGCGTGCTCGCCGAGCCGGCGTTCGAGCAGGAGCGAGTAGAACGCCTTCTGGACGTCGGGCGAGCAGGCCGGCAATTCATCGAGGAACAGGCAGAACGGTTCGGGCTTCTCCGGCAGCAGGACGCGCGGCGGGCAGAAGACCGAGCGTTCGCCGACGATGCGCGGAATGCCGCTCACATCCTCGGGAGCGATCTGCGTGCCGAGCAGCGAGCGGCAGGGCAGGCCCGCCTCGCGCGCCGCCTCATAAACCAGCTCGGACTTGCCCAAGCCCGGGGCGGAGAGCAGCAGAAAGCTCTGCTCATGAGCCATGCACTGGATCAGTTGCTTGGCCTGACGCAGCGTGACGACTTCGTCGAACGCTGATCGCATTGCATCCATCATCCCCTCCCAGGAATAGCCGGCCAATGACCGAGCGCCGGGCATGTGGGAACGATAGGTCAGCACCGCCATCGCGCTCCAAGAGCATTATTTTTTCGCGATGTTGGCCTCGTTAAGCAGCCATTCATGCTGGGCTGGCGGCGGGCTTCTACGCTGCATTCGCAGGTGGGCTCGCAAGTGGACACGCAGCTGGGCCCGGTGCCGAATTCGAAGAATTTGCCTCAGCGCGAACCCTTCATCTTCTGCCCGCGCTTGACGCCGCCGCTTTTCCGCGCGACCCCGTTGGCTCGGGTTGACGGCGATACGAAGGAAGCTGGGGATGGCCAAGAGTACCTTGTCGGCGGATATGCGCTCGGGCGCGCTCGTCTACCATCGCAGCCCACGCCCCGGTAAGATCGAAATCCAGGCGACCAAGCCGCTCGGCAACCAGCGCGACCTCGCGCTGGCCTATTCGCCCGGCGTGGCTGCCGCCTGCGAGGCGATCGTCGACGATCCCAGCCAGGCCGCCGAACTGACCTCGCGCCAGAACCTCGTCGCCGTCATCACCAACGGCACCGCCGTGCTCGGCCTCGGCGACATCGGGCCGCTCGCCTCCAAGCCGGTGATGGAGGGCAAGGCGGTCCTGTTCAAGAAATTCGCCGGGATCGACTGCTTCGACATCGAGGTCGAGCAGAAGAACATCGAGAAATTCGTCGAGGTCGTCGCAGCGCTGGAACCGACCTTCGGCGGCATCAATCTCGAGGACATCAAGGGTCCCGAATGCTTCGAGATCGAGGAGCAGCTCAAGGCCCGGATGCAGATCCCGGTCTTCCATGACGACCAGCACGGCACGGCGATCATCGTCAGCGCGGCGGTCCTGAACGGGCTCGATCTCTCCGGCAAGCATATCGGCGAGGTCAAGATCGTCGTCTCCGGCGCGGGCGCCGCCGCGCTCGCCTGCCTCAACCTGCTGGTCGAGCTCGGCGCCCAGCGCAAAAATATCTGGGTCACCGATCTTGAAGGCGTGGTCCATAAGGGCCGCAACACGCTGATGGACCGCTGGAAGGAGGTCTATGCGCAGGAAACCGACGCCCGCACGCTGGCCGAGGTCATCGGTGGCGCCGACATCTTCCTCGGCCTCTCCGCCGCCGGCGTGCTCAAGCCCGAGATGGCCAAGCAGATGGCCAACAAGCCGCTGATCCTGGCGCTCGCCAACCCCAACCCCGAGATCACGCCGGAGGACGCGCTCGCCGTGCGCCCGGACGCGATGATCTGCACCGGGCGCTCGGACTATCCGAACCAGGTCAACAACGTCCTGTGCTTTCCCTATATCTTCCGCGGCGCACTCGACGTGCAGGCGACGACGATCAACGAGGCGATGAAGCTCGCGGCCGTGCGCGCCATCGCGGCGCTTGCCCGCGAGGCGACCTCGGACATCGCGGCGCGCGCCTATGGCGGCGAGGCCTCGACCTTTGGCGCGACCTCGCTGATCCCCAACCCCTTCGATCCGCGCCTGATCCTGCGCATCGCGCCGGCCGTCGCCGAGGCCGCGATGGCGACCGGCGTCGCGCGCAAGCCGCTCGAGGATGTCGAGGCCTATCGCGAGGACCTGTCGCGCTTCGTCTTCCGTTCCGGCTTCATCATGAAACCGCTCTTCGCCCAGGCGAAGGCCGACCCCAAGCGCGTGATCTATGCCGAGGGCGAGGATGAGCGCGTGCTGCGCGCCGCCCAAGTCGCGCTCGAGGAAGGGCTCGCGATCCCGATCCTGATCGGCCGCCCGAGCGTGATCGAGACGCGCATCGAGCGCTTCGGCCTCTCGATCAAGCCCGGCCGGGATTTCGAACTGATCAATCCGGAGGACGATCCGCGCTATCGCGACTATGTCCAGACCTATCTCGACATCGCCGGCCGGCGCGGCATCACGCCCGATGCCGCCCGCTCGCTGGTGCGCACCAACAACACGGTCATCGCGGCGCTCGCCGTGGCGCGCGGCGAGGCCGACGCCATGATCGCCGGGCTCGAGGGGCGCTATCTCTCGCGGCTGCGGCACATCAAGGACATCATCGGCCTGCAGCCCGGCGTCTGCGACATCTCGGCGATGACCTTGATCATCACCAACAAGGGCGCCTTCTTCCTGGCCGACACTCATGTGAAGGCCGACCCGACCGCCGAGGAGATCGCCGACATGACGGTGCTCGCGGCGAGCCATGTCACGCGCTTCGGCATCGAGCCCAAGATCGCCTTGCTCTCGCATTCGGATTTCGGCGCCGCCGACACGCCCTCCTCGCTCAAGATGCGCAAGGCGCTCGGCCTGATCCGCGAGCGTGCGCCGGAGCTGGAATGCGATGGCGAGATGGAGGCCGATACCGCGCTCGTCGCCATGGTGCGCGAGCGCGTGCTGCCCTCCTCGCGGCTGAAAGGCGTCGCCAACGTCCTGATCTTCCCCAATCTCGACGCCGCCAACATCGCCTATCAATTCGCCAAGGTGCTGGCGGATGCGCTGCCCGTGGGACCGATCCTGATCGGCGCGGCCAAGCCCGCCCATATCCTCACCGGCTCGGTGACGGCGCGGGGCGTCGTCAACATGACGGCGCTGGCGGTGGTCGAGGCTCAGGAACGGGCGGCAGCGGCAGTGGCTGGCTAGACGCGTCATTGCGAGCGCAGCGAAGCAATCCAGGGGCCGTCGAGCGAGACCTCCTGGATTGCTTCGTCGCTCACGCTCCTCGCAATGACGGGTCTTCGCTTCGCATAGCCGCGGAATGACGGCGGTGGCTCCAATGCAAACCATCGGACGCCAGGGCCTGTTTTTCCGCCTTGGCAGGCGCTGAAAGCCGGGCTCTACTTCTCCCACGATGCCTGTGCGCCGCAGAGTCGGCCACCGCCAGGGGAGGCTTCCATGTTCGACGTCACGCGCCGCGCCGCGCCCTTCCTGCTTGCCGCAGCTCTCGCCATCTCCGGCGCGGCGACGGCTGCGGCCCAGGTGGTCTTCCACCGCGGCAATGACGGCGACCCCGAGACGCTCGACGCCCACAAGACCTCGACGGTCACCGAAGCGCATCTGCTGCGCGACCTCTCCGAGGGGCTGGTCATCCACAGCATGAAGGGCGAGGTCGTGCCCGGCGTCGCCGAGAGCTGGACGATGTCGCCGGACGGCAAGACCTATCTCTTCAAGCTGCGCAGCACTGCGAAATGGTCGAATGGCGACCCGGTCACCGCGTCCGACTTCGTGTTCTCGCTGCGGCGGATGGTGAACCCTGAGACCGGGGCGAAGTACGCCAATATTCTCTACCCCATCCTCAACGCCGAGAAGATCAACAAGGCGGCTGCCGACACCAAGCTGGACGATCTCGGCGTGAAGGCAATCGACGAGCGCACACTCGAACTCAAGCTGGAGCGGCCGACGCCCTATCTCCTGGAACTGCTGACGCATCAGAGCGGGCTGCCGGTCCATCCAGCCTCTGTCGCGAAGTTCGGCAAGGATTTCGTCAAGCCGGAGAACTGGGTCTCGAACGGCGCCTATGTGCTGAAGGAGTTCGTGCCCAACTCCCATATCCGGCTCGACAAGAACAAGGCCTTCCACGACGCCGCCAACGTCAAGATCGACACGGTGATCTATTACCCCTCCTCGGATCTGGCCGCCGCCGCGCGCCGCTTCCAGGCCGGCGAGTTGCACCTGACCACCGACATCCCGGCCGACCAGATCAAGCAATTGCGCGAGAAGCTCGGCGACCAGGTCAAGGTCGGGCCGTATCTCGGCACCTATTTCCTGATCATCAACAGCGCCAAGAAGCCCTTCGACGATGTCCGCGTGCGCCGGGCGCTGTCATTGGTGATCGACCGCGAATTCATCGCCGACGAGATCTGGAGCGGTACGATGCTGCCGGCCTATGGCGTGATCCCGCCCAATATCGGCAATTACGGCGAGCGCGCCGAGGCCGACTTCAAGAACGCCTCGCCGCTCGACCGCGAGGACGAGGCCAAGAAGCTCCTCGCGGCCGCCGGCTTCGGCCCCGGCGTGCCGCTGAAAGTCCAGCTGCGCTACAACACCACCGACAACAACCGCCGCACCATGATCGCCATCGCCGAGCAGTGGAAGGCGATCGGCGTCGAGACCTCCTTCATCAACACTGACGGCAAGACGCATTTCGCCTTCCTGCGCGACGGCGGCGATTTCGACGTCGCCCGCTATGGCTGGATCGGCGACTATTCCGACCCGCAGAACTTCCTCTTCCTGTTCCAGAGCGACAATACCGGCTTCAATTCGGGCAAATACGACAACCCGACCTTCGACAAGCTGATGAAGACCGCCGCCGACGAGGTCGATCTCGTCAAGCGCGCAGCGATCCTGCGCGAGGCCGACGCGATCCTGGCCGCCGACGTGCCCTGGATCCCGATCCTGTATTATTCGACCAAGAACCTGGTCTCGCCCAAGCTGGTCGGCTTCGAGCAGAACCTGCGCGGGGCGATCCCGACGCGGTTCCTGAGCCTGAAGCCCTAGAACGGCCGTTGTCACCGGAACCACGCCGTCATCCCGGACGCAGCGAAGCGGAGATCCGGGATCCATCGTAGAGTTCATCGCCCTTCGATGGATCCCGGGTCGACCTGCGGTCGCCCGGGATGACGCCGAGGGTTCCATGAAGGACCTGAATGCTCCCTTTCCTCCTGCGCCGCCTCGCGACCGCGATCCCGACGCTCTTCGTCGTGGTGACGCTGTCGTTCTTCCTGATGCGCGTCGCGCCCGGCGGGCCGTTCGATCTCGAACGGCCATTGGAGGCCAAGGTGATGGAGAACCTGCAGCGCATCTACCAGCTCGACCAGCCGCTCTATCGCCAGTACCTGACCTATCTCGGCGCGCTGCTGCGCGGCGATTTCGGCCCGTCCTTCTATTTCCGCGATTTCTCGATCGGCGAATTATTCGCGCAGGGCTTGCCCGTCTCGATGCGCCTCGGCGCCTGCGCGCTGACGCTCGCCCTGCTGATCGGCGGGCCGCTGGGAGCGCTTGCCGCCTTCCGCCAGAACGGCAATGCCGACCATGCGGTGATGGGCTTCGCCGCGGCCGGCATCACCATCCCCAATTTCGTGGTCGCACCGGTGCTGCAGATCGTCTTCGGGCTGACGCTCGCCTGGCTGCCGGTCGGCGGCTGGAATGGCGGGGCCTTGCGCAACATCATCCTGCCGGTCGTCACGCTCGCATTGCCGCAGATCGCGGTGATTGCGCGGATGACGCGGGCGGCCATGATCGAGACCCTGCGCGCCAACCATATCCGCACCTTGCGCGCTCAGGGGCTCGACGGTTCGACGGTCGCGCTGCATGCGCTGCGGGCCTCGGCCCTGCCGGTCGTCTCCTATCTCGGCCCGGCGGCTGCGGCGCTTCTCACCGGCTCGGTCGTGGTCGAGACGATCTTCGGCATTCCCGGCATCGGGCGCTATTTCGTCGAGGGCGCGCTCAACCGCGACTACACGCTGGTGATGGGCACGGTCGTCGTCATCGCCGTCTTCGTGCTCGTCTTCAACCTCGCGGTCGACCTGCTCTACGCCCTGCTCGACCCCCGCGTCAGGTTGGATTGAGCATGGCGCGCTTTTCCAATCCGGGTCGGCTCCAGGGCGAGCGCCGATGAGCGAGCTGTCGCTCGGCCCTCTGCCCACGATCGGCCGCTCGCTCTGGCAGGATGCGCGCAACCGCCTGATGCGCAACCGCGCGGCGGTCGCGAGTCTGATCGTGCTGGGGCTGATGGCGCTGGCCTGCATCGCCGGCCCCTGGCTCACCGGCCACCCTTACGACCGGGTCTATCCCGACTATGTCCGCGTGCCGGCCAGCCTGGAGAGCTATCCCAAGGCGGATGCGATCCCAGCCGCCGCGCAGCGCATCGCCGCCCGCATCCGCGCGACGCCGGGCGATGTCGCGGTCGCGGGTGAGAGCTTGCTGATGACGCTGACTTCGCCGCGCCCGATCGACCAGCGCCTGCTGGTCTATTTCGACCGCTCCGACCAGTTCGGCACGCCCCGGATCACGGCGAATGAGCAGGATGGCCGCCGGCTTGCCCTGGAGGTCCCGCTCAAGCGGCAGCGCTTCCTGTTCGGCACCGATGCGAATGGCCGCGACCTCCTGACCCGCACCCTGATCGCGGGACGCGTCTCGCTCGCCATCGGCCTGCTCGCAACCGGCGTCGCGCTGATCATCGGCGTGCTCTACGGCGCAACCGCCGGCTATCTCGGCGGGCGCATCGACATGCTGATGATGCGCGTGGTCGATGTGCTCTACGCCCTGCCCTTCATCTTCTTCGTCATCCTGCTGGTGGTGTTCTTCGGCCGGAACTTCATCCTGATGTTCCTGGCGGTGGGCGCGATCGAATGGCTCGACATGGCCCGGATCGTCCGGGGCCAGACGCTCTCGCTCAAGCGGCAGGAATATGTGCTGGCGGCCGAGGCGCTCGGCGTCACCACGGGCGGCATCATCTGGCGCCACATCATCCCCAACACGCTCGGCCCCGTGATCGTCTATGTCACGCTGCTGGTGCCCAAGGTCATCCTGCTGGAGAGCTTCCTGTCCTTCCTGGGGCTTGGCGTGCAGGAGCCGATGACGAGCTGGGGCGTGCTGATCTCGGACGGCGCGCGCGCCATCCAGGGCGCCTGGTGGATGCTGGTCTTCCCCGCGGCCTTCCTGGTGACGACGCTGTTTGCGCTCAACTTCCTCGGCGACGGTCTGCGCGACGCGCTCGACCCAAGGGATCGCTAGGATGACGCCGGACGATCCCATCCTTTCGATCCGCGATCTCCATGTCCGCTTCCGCTGCAATGACGGCATGGTCGAGGCTGTGCGCGGCGTCGATCTCGATGTCGGCGCCGGCGAATTCATCGCGATCGTCGGCGAATCCGGCTCCGGCAAGAGCCAGAGCGTCATGGCCGCCATGGGCCTGCTCGCCGGGAATGGCGAGGCGACGGGCTCGATCCGCTATCGCGGCGCGGAACTGCTCGGCCTCAAGGCCGCCGCGCTCAACGCCTATCGCGGCCGCAAGCTCGCGATGATCTTCCAGGAACCGATGACCTCGCTCGATCCGCTGTTCCGGATCGGCGCGCAGATCGCCGCGCCCCTGCGCAAGCATCAGGGCCTGTCGCGCAAGGCGGCGCGCGCCAGGGCGCTCGAACTGCTCGAACTGGTCAGGATGCCGCGGCCCGAGGCCAGGCTCTCATCCTACCCGCACGAGCTCTCCGGCGGCCAGCGCCAGCGCGTGATGATCGCGATGGCGCTCGCCAACGATCCCGACATCCTGATCGCCGACGAGCCGACGACGGCGCTGGACGTCACCATCGAGGCGGAGATCCTGGCGCTGATCGCGGAACTCCGCCAGCGGCTCGGCATGGCCGTGATCCTGATCACCCATGACCTCGGCCTCGTGCGCCAGCATGCCGAGCGCGTCTATGTGATGAAGGCAGGCGAGGTCGTCGAGAGCGGGACGAAACGGCAGATCATCAGCGCGCCGACGCATCCCTATACCCGGATGCTGCTCGCCGCCGAGCCGGAAGGCCGCAAGGCGCCGCCACCGGACGACGCGCCCATCCTGCTCGCGGCGCGGGACCTGCGCGTCAGCTATGACCTGTCACGCGGCTATGATCTGTTACGAGGCTTCCTGCGTCGCGAGACCGCCCTGCTCCATGCCGTGGACGGCGTCGACCTGACGCTGCGGCGCGGCCAGACCATCGGCATCGTCGGCGAATCCGGCTCCGGCAAGTCGACGCTCGGCAAGGCGGTGCTGAAGCTCGTACCCTCCTCCGGCACGGTCCGCTTCGAGGATCGCGCCCTCGAGCCCCTCGACCGCGCCGCGATGCGGCCCTTGCGCAGCAGCCTCCAAGTCGTCTTCCAGGACCCGTTCGGCTCGCTCTCGCCGCGGCTGACGGTCGGCGAGATCGTCAGCGAGGGGCTGCGCGTGCATGCGCCCCATCTCGCGCGCGCCGAGCGCGACCTGCGCGCCGCGCAGGCCCTGGCCGAGGTCTCGCTCGAGCCCGCCTTGCGCAACCGCTACCCGCATGAATTCTCAGGCGGCCAGCGCCAGCGCATCGCGATCGCCCGCGCCATGATCCTGCACCCCAAGCTCGTCGTGCTGGACGAGCCGACCTCGGCGCTCGACCGCACCGTGCAGAAGAGCATCGTCGCGCTGCTCAAGGACATGCAGGCCCGGCACGCCCTCTCCTATCTCTTCATCAGCCACGACCTCGCCGTGGTCCGCGCCATGGCGGACTGGATCATGGTGATGAAGGACGGCCGCGTCGTCGAAAGCGGGCCGACGGAGGCGATCTTCGAGGCGCCGCAGGCGGATTATACGCGCCGCCTGATCGCGGCTTCGATCAAGGCTTGAGCGGAGACACCGGCCGAAACAGCCATGCCGTCATTCCGGGGTGATCCGAAGGATCGAGCCCGGAACCCGGAACCGATGCCGCTGCTTGAGAGATCTGCTTGAGATTTCCCACAGCCCTCATCCTGAGGAGCCGCACAGCGGCGTCTCGAAGGATGCTCCAGATGGTTCTGGAGCATCCTTCGAGACGCCATTCCCAACGGAATGGCTCCTCAGGATGAGGGCTCGCGGGGTTTCCACCCCCCCCCTCTAAAAAGGCGCGGGTCGCTGGCTCGCCTCACGAGAACACGCATCGGTTCTGGGTTCCGGGCCCATGGCTGCGCGATGTCCCGGAATGACGGTGCGGCAGCGCCGAAAACGCTCAGGAACGCCCGACCACCTCCGGATTCATCACCCGGCTCGGCTTGCCGTCGAGGAAGGCGAGCGCGTTCTCGATGCTCTCGCCATAGTACTCCGCCAGGACCGGCGCGGCGGAATAGCCCTGATGCGGCGTCAGCACGACATTGGGCAGGCCCCGCAGCGGGTGCTCGCGCGGCAGCGGCTCCTGATCGTAGACGTCGAGCGCGGCACGGATCGCGCCCTTGCGCAGATGCTCGAGCAAGGCGCCCTCATCGACAAGCGGGCCGCGCGCCGTGTTCACGAGGCAGGCGCCGCGCTTCATCGCGGCAAGCTCGGCCTCACCGACGATGCCGCGCGTGCGCTCGGACAGGACGAGATGCAGCGAGACCACATCCGAGGTCGCGAACAATTCATCCTTCCCGACATAGGCTACGCCTGCGGCTGCGGCAGCCTCAGTGGTCAGGTTCTGGCTCCAGGCGACGACCTCCATGTCGAAGGCCTTGGCATAGCGCGCCACGCGCTGGCCGAGCTTGCCGAGACCGACGATGCCGAGCCGCTTGCCGGCGACGACATCGCCCAGCGGCAGGCCCTCATGCCAGCCGCCGGCCCGCATGCTCGCATCGGCCTGCGGCAGGCTGCGGGCATTGGCGAGGATCAGCGCGAAGGCGAGTTCGGCGGTTGCCGCGCCGACATGTTTTCCGCCGGTGTTGCTGACGATCACGCCGGCCGCGGTGCAGGCGGCGAGATCGAGCGTCTGGGCGCGTCCGCCCGTCAACGCCAGCAGCCTGAGCTTCGGCAAGCGGCCGATCAAGGAGGCGCCGAAGACCGTGCGCTCGCGCGTCGGGATGATGATCTCGGCGTCGACCAGCGCAGCCGCGACCGCCTCCTCGCTGGCGAAAGCCTCGCTCAGGAAGCGGACTTCCGCCCGGGCTTCCAGCCCGGACCAATCGGCGCATTGCCGGGCGACATGCTGGCTGTCGTCGAGGACGATGACGAGGGGACGGTTCATGCGGACTTCCTTCAATTCAGCTCGGCCGGCTCAGCTTCAGCGCATCCTATTCTCGCGGCGCGGGCACAGTGTTGCGCGCCGCGCTGATCCGCAAGCCGGCTTTTGTGGCTCGCCTCGCTTGAAAGGCTCGGCTAGGAAGGAGCGTCATTCCCCGATCCAAGAGTCTGCCCCATGAGCCGCATCGTCTACGTCAATGGCGAATACCTTCCCGAGGAAGACGCGAAGATCTCGGTCTTCGATCGCGGCTTCATCTTCGCCGACGGCATCTACGAGGTCTCGGCCGTGCTCGGCGGCAAGCTCGTCGATTGCGAGGCGCATCTGGCCCGGCTCGAACGCTCCTGCGGCGAGATCAACCTGCCCCTGCCCTGGTCGCGCGCCGAATTGGTCGCGATCCATGAGGAAATGATCAAGCGCAACGCCCTCGACGAGGGCGGCGTCTATCTGCAGGTCACGCGCGGCGCCGCCGATCGCGACTTCCCCTTCCCCAAGGACGCCAAGCCGACGCTGGTGCTGTTCACCCAGGCCCGCAACTATGTGAATGCGCCGACCGTGAAGACCGGCATCAAGGTCGTGACCTTCCCCGATCTGCGCTGGGAGCGGCGCGACATCAAGAGCGTCGGCCTGCTCGGCCAGGTGCTCGCCAAGCAATATGCCGCCGAACAGGGCGCCAATGACGCCTGGCTGGTCGAGGACGGCGTCGTCACCGAGGGCGCCTCGGCGACCGCCTGGATCGTCAAGGGCAAGACGCTGATCTCGCGGCCTTTGTCCAACAAGGTGCTGCCCGGCATCACGCGCAAGGCTGTGCTCGCCTTCCTGGCCGAGACCGACTTCACCTTCGAGGAGCGGACCTTCACCCTTGAGGAGGCGCTCGACGCCGAGGAGGCCTTCATCACCTCCGCGACGGCCTTCGTCATGCCGGTGACCACGCTCGACGGCCACACCATCCATAACGGCGCACCGGGCCCGACGACGCTGCGCCTGCGCGAGATCTATGTCGATTTCGCCAGGAAGGGCGGCGTTCTGGGGTGAAAAACACCGCGGGGAACCCCTCTCCCTTCTCCCCTCGCGGGAGAAGGTGGATCGGCGAAGCCGAGACGGATGAGGGGGCGCTCGACGATTACCGTCTTGCCTCGTAACGCTAACCGGAAAGGGTACGGCGCCCCCTCATCCGGCGCTGCGCGCCACCTTCTCCCGCGAGGGGAGAAGGGAAGAAGCGCTTTTCCTCGCCTGGTCGCGGGCTTGCCTGGGTTGGCATGAATCATGATCCAAGCCGGAAGCATCCGACTTGGATTGGAGAGGCGTCACGTCGGCGCCACCCGCTCCCCCATCACATAGGTCGCCGCGACATTGCGCTCGTCGCCGAGCGTGACCAGCACGAAGAGCTCCTCAGTAAGATCGCGCGCCGTCTCCAGACGATGCGCCATCGCCCGCGTCGCAGCGGGATCGAGCACCACGACATCCGCCTCATGGCCTGGTTCCAGCGAGCCGATGAGATGGTCGAGCTTGAGCGCAACCGCATTGCCGCGCGTGATCGCGTGCAGCGCAGCTAAAGCCTGGAGCGACTGCCCCTGCAATTGCAGTATCTTGTAGGCCTCCGACATGGTGCGCAGCATCGAATAGGAGGTGCCGCCGCCGATATCGGTCGCGACCGCGACAGGCACGCCTTCGCGCTTGGCACGCGCCCAGTCGAACAGCCCCGAGCCCAGGAAGAGGTTCGAGGTCGGGCAGAACACCGCGACCGCCCGGGCTTCAGCAAAAGCGCGCCATTCGCGCTTGGTCATGTGGATGCAATGGCCCATCAGGCTCCTGGGGCCGAGCAGGCCGTATTGCTCGTAGACGCCGGCATAGTCGGGCGCATCCGGGAACAATTCGCGGGTGAAGGCGATCTCACCCTGGTTCTCGTTGATATGGGTCTGGACATGGCAGTCGGGGTGCTCCGCCGCCAACCGCCCCGCCGCCGCCAATTGTTCGGGCGTCGAGGTGATCGCGAAGCGCGGCGTGATGGCATAAAGCTGCCGGCCCTTGCCGTGCCAGCGCGCGATCAGCGCCTTGGAATCGGCATAGCTGCTCCCGGCGGTATCGGTCAGGGCATCGGGCGCATTGCGGTCCATCATCACCTTGCCGGCGACCATGCGGGTGTTGCGGCGCTCGGATTCCAGGAACAGCGCTTCAACCGATTGCGGGTGGACCGAGCAATAGACCACCGCCGTCGTGGTGCCGTTCGCGAGCACCTCATCGAGGAAGAAGCGGGCGAGCTTTTCGGGATGACCCTGCTGCCCGCATTTCTGCTCCTCGACGAAGGTGTATTTGTTGAGCCACTCCATCAATTGCGCGCCATAGGAGGCGATCACCTGCGTCTGCGGCATGTGCAGATGGGCATCGATGAAGCCCGGCATGATCAGATGCGGGCGGTGGTCGATGATCTCAGCCCCGGCCGGCAGCGTCGGCAACAGCACGGCGGCCTCGCCCACGGCCGCGATCATGCCGCCGGAGATGACCAGCAACCCGTCTTCGACATAGCGATGGGCGGCGTCGCCGACGGTCTCGGGATCGCCGACGAACCAGAGCAGGCGGCCGCGCAGCGCCCGGATGGCTTTCATTTCGGTCACAGGCATAGGGCGTGTCGTCAGTTATGGTTTCGGGTTGGATGGGAGCGATTTTGGTCGAGTGGAAGGAGAATGAGGCCGCAAGCCTTTCGGCTTGCTACGATATTCGACGCAGCAATCGACCAAAAGCGCCCCGCCGCTTCGCGGTGAGGTGAAAGATGACAGGCTGCAGCGTCGCATCGCTTGCCAATACAAATGTATTGGGCTGCGCAATGCTCCTCCCATCCGGGCATTTTTGACCTCATCCAACTCCAAACCATAACTGACGACACGCCCTAAGGCTTCGGCTCAAATTCAGGTCATATCTGCACCAAATCAAAGCTTTCGGCCAAGCAGCGATCATGCCTAATCTGAGGGCATGATTTGGGTTTGCGAGGGATGCGGGCAGAATGCGTGAGACGCTGCGCTTCCTCCTCGGCGACAAGCTGGTCGAAATCGCGTCCTGCGATCCGACGCTGACCGTGCTCGACTGGCTGCGCCTCGACCAGCGCCTGACCGGCAGCAAGGAAGGCTGCGCCGAGGGCGATTGCGGCGCCTGCACCGTGGTGGTCGGGCGGCTCGACCGGGGCGCATTGCGCTATGAGGCGATCAACGCCTGCATCCGCTTCCTGCCGACGCTGGACGGCTGCCAATTGCTCACCGTGGAGCATCTGAAGGGCGCCGACGGCGCGCTCCACCCGGTCCAGCAGGCGCTGGTCGAGTGCCATGGCTCGCAATGCGGCTTCTGCACGCCGGGCTTCGTGATGTCGCTGTTCGCGCTCTGGCTGAACGAGGATGCGCCGAGTGTGACACGCATCGAGGACGCGCTGGCAGGGAACCTGTGCCGCTGTACCGGCTATGAGCCGATCATCGCCGCGGCGCAGCGCATGTATGGGCCAGACCAGCGTTCGCAGGACCGTTTCGCGGGGGACCGGCCGCGGATCGCAAGCAAGCTCGCTGCGCTCCATGACGATGCGACGCTGGCGCTTGGCAATGGGGATAGCCGCTTCTACGCGCCGGCCAGCATCGACGCCCTCACTGAGCTCATGCACGCCCAGCCTGATGCGACGCTGGTCGCCGGCGCGACCGATGTCGGGCTCTGGGTGACCAAGGGCATGCGGCGGCTCTCCCCCGTCATCTCGCTCGGCCGGATCGAGGCGCTGGGCGACATCGCGGATGAGGGCGATCATCTGCGCATCGGCGCGATGGTCAATCATGTCGATCTCCGCAAGGCGCTGGCCGGGCTCTCGCCGCAGCTCGACGAATTGATGCGGCGCTTCGGCGGCGAGCAGGTCCGCAACGCCGGCACGATCGGCGGCAACATCGCCAATGGCTCGCCGATCGGCGACCTGCCGCCGGCGCTGATCGCGCTCGATGCGCGGCTGGTGCTGGCACGCAGTCCTTCCCTCAGCCCTCATCCTGAGGAGCCGCGCAGCGGCGTCTCGAAGGATGGTTCAGAGGGCGCTGGAACATCCTTCGAGACGCGGGCTACGCCCGCTCCTCAGGATGAGGGCTCAGGGGGAATCAGCCGCAGAACCATTCCTCTCGAAGACTTCTTCCTCGACTACCGCAAGCAGGATCGCCAGCCCGGTGAATTCGTCGAGGCGGTCCTGGTGCCGAAGCTGCCGACAGACGCGCTCTTCCACGTCTCCAAGATCTCGAAACGCTTCGACGAGGACATCTCGGCCCTCTGCGGCGCCTTCTATCTGCAGCGCGACGCCGCCGGCCGGATCAGCAAAGCCCGTCTCGCCTATGGCGGCATGGCCGGCATTCCCAAGCGGGCGAAGGCCGCGGAGGCAGCGCTGACGGGGCGCATATGGGACGAGATGGCTGTCACTGATGCCATCGCCGCTTTGGCGAGCGATTTCCAGCCGCTCACCGACATGCGCGCTTCGGCGCGATACCGCCTCAAGGTCGCGGGCAATCTGCTGCGGCGTTTCCTGATCGAGACAACGCAAACCGGGACAGCCACACGCGTCGCCGGGCTCTTGGCGGAGGCCGACCATGGCTGACGCCCGCAAGCGGCTCGATCCCGAAAGCACGACAGGGCCGGCCGGCACCGCACGGCCGCATGATTCCGCCATCAAGCATGTCGCCGGCGAGGCTGTTTATATCGACGACATCCCGGAACCGGCCGGCCTCGCCCATGCCTGCCTCGGCCTGAGCGAGATCGCCCATGGCCGGCTGGTCGCGCTCGATCTGGAGCTCGTCAGCGCCGCGCCCGGTGTGCTCTGCGTGCTGACGGCTCAGGATATTCCGGGCCAGAACGACATCTCCTCGACGCATCGCCATGACGAGCCGGTCTTCGCGACGGAGATGGTGCTGCATCACGGCCAGCCGCTTTTCGCGGTCATCGCCGAAACGCGCGACCAGGCGCGTCGCGCGGCCCTGCTCGCCAGGGCGGAATATCAGGAGACCGCGCCGCTCATCGATGTCGCCGCCGCCCGCGCCGCCGGCGGGGAGCTCGTCACCGACCCGCTCAAGCTCGAACGCGGCGATGTCGCAGGCGCGCTGGCCGCGAGCCCGCGCCGCCTGAAGGGCTCGATGGCGATCGGCGGCCAGGATCATTTCTACCTGGAAAGCCAGATCGCGCTCGCCATTCCCGGCGAGGACGAGGACATGTTCGTCGCCTCCTCGACGCAGCACCCCAGCGAAGTCCAGCACATGGTCGCGCAGGTGCTCGGCGTCGGCTCGCATGCGGTCACCGTCGAGATCCGGCGCATGGGCGGTGGCTTTGGCGGCAAGGAAACGCAGGCCAATCTCTTCGCCTGCGTCGCGGCGCTTGCCGCCCGCAAGCTCGGGCGGCCGGTGAAGCTCAGGCCCGACCGCGACGACGACATGGTCATCACCGGCAAGCGCCATGATTTCGTCTGCGATTACGAGATCGGCTTCGATGATGACGGCCATATCCTGGCGGTCGACACGGTCTATGCCGCGCGCTGCGGCTGGAACGCGGATCTGTCGGGCCCGGTGACCGACCGGGCGCTGTTCCACATGGATAATTGCTATTTCTACCCGGCGGTGCGCGCCCGCTCCGAGCCCTTGCGCACCAACACGGTCTCGAACACCGCCTTCCGCGGCTTTGGCGGGCCGCAAGGCATGGTCGGGGCCGAGCGCTTCATCGAGGAGGTGGCCTTCGCGACCGGGCTCGACCCGCTGGAGGTGCGCCGGCGCAATCTCTATGGCGGCAGTTCCTCCAGTAAAGGGCCTGGCCGGGACGTCACGCCCTATCACCAGACCGTCGAGGACATGATCGGCGGCGAGGTCATCGCGGAGCTCGAACGCCGCTGCGACTACAAGGCCCGGCAGGAGGCGGTCCGCGCCTTCAATGCGGCAAGCCCGGTCATCAAGCGCGGCATGGCGCTGACGCCGGTCAAATTCGGCATCTCCTTCACCGCGACCTGGTACAATCAGGCCGGCGCGCTGGTGCATGTCTATACTGACGGCACGGTCATGCTGAACCATGGCGGCACCGAAATGGGCCAGGGGCTGCATGTGAAGGTCGCCCAGGTCGTGGGCCAGGCCTTCGGCATCGGGCTGGACCAGATCAAGATCACCGCCACGACGACCGGCAAAGTGCCCAACACCTCCGCCACCGCCGCCTCCTCGGGCTCGGATCTCAACGGCATGGCTGCGCTCGACGCCTGCGAGACGATCAAGGCGCGGTTGACCGCCTTCGCGGCAAGGCAC
Organism: Allobosea sp. BE125; assembly: GCF_031456075.1. Classification (NCBI taxonomy): domain Bacteria; kingdom Pseudomonadati; phylum Pseudomonadota; class Alphaproteobacteria; order Hyphomicrobiales; family Alloboseaceae; genus Allobosea; species Allobosea sp. BE125. The sequence continues at coordinate 433,028 of NZ_JAVDTY010000004.1, read as the reverse complement.
TGGCAGGAGGAGCCCGAGGCGATCGCGTTCCTGCCCGGCCGCGTGAGGATCGGCGCGCGCGAAATCGCTTTCGTGGAGCTCATCCAGGCCGCCTATATGGCCCGCGTCCAGCTCTCCGCCACCGGCTTCTACGCAACGCCAAAGATCCATTGGGACCGCAAGGCGGGACGCGGCCATCCGTTCTATTACTTCGCCTATGGCGCAGCCGCTGCCGAAGTCGCGATCGACACGCTGACCGGCGAATACAAGGTCGAGCGGGTCGACATCCTGCATGATTGCGGGACGTCGCTGAACCCGGCGATCGATAAGGGCCAGATCGAGGGCGGCTTCATCCAGGGCATGGGCTGGCTCACCACCGAGGAACTGGTCTGGGACGAAAAGGGCCGGCTCAAGACCCATGCGCCCTCGACCTACAAGATCCCCGTGGCGTCGGACCGGCCGCGCATCTTCAATGTCGACTTGCTGGAGAACGCGCCCAATCGCGAGCCGACGATCCACCGCTCCAAGGCGGTGGGCGAGCCGCCGCTGATGCTGGCGATCTCGGTGCTGCACGCGCTCTCCGACGCGGTGGCGAGCATAGGCGGGCATCGTGTCTGCCCGAGGCTCGATGCGCCGGCAACGCCGGAGCGGGTGCTGGACGCGGTGGAGCGGGTCAAGGCGGAGGTGGGAGGCATGTCATGAGCCAAAGCGCGCCGCTTTGCCAAGAGAAGCGCGGGGAACCCTCTCCCGTAGGGAGAGGGCAGGGTGAGGGGTCGGCCGTTGGACACTTTGGCTGCAACATCACGGCAGCGTCCCACCGAAGTCAGCAGATTACTGGTCCAGGGGCCTACACCTCACCCCTGCCCCTCTCACTGAACTCGGGCCTGCCCGAGTTCAGCACTTCAGAGTGTCGAAGTCGGGTAAACCCGACTTCGATGCAGGAGAGGGGTTCCCCGCGCCTCGCCATCGCCAGGACGGAGGGCGCGATATGACCCTCTCCACCTTCCTCAGTGCTCACCGGCATGAAGGCGTCGTGCTGGTGCGGATCGAAGCCGCCTCGGGCTCGACCCCGCGCGAGGCCGGCGCGACCATGGCCGTCAGCGCCCGCGCCACCGCCGGCACCATCGGCGGCGGGCAGCTCGAATTCCACTGCATCGACATCGCGCGCGAGATGCTGACCGAGGGCGCAGCGCAGCGCGCGCTCGACATCCCGCTCGGCCCGCAAATGGGCCAATGCTGCGGCGGGCGGGTGCAGGTCGCGCTGAAGCCTGCGACGGCGGCCGATCTCGCCAGGCTCACTGCCAGCGAGAAGGCCGACGCAGTTCTGAGGCCCTCCGTCCTCCTGTTCGGCGCCGGCCATACCGGCCGGGCGCTTGCCCTGGCGCTCGCTCCCCTGCCCGTCGCCACCTCGTTGATCGACGACCGCGACGGCGTCATGGATGGCCTGCCGTCGGCAATCACCTGCATCAGAATGGCCGATCCCGTCACAGCGATCGAGGCGGCGAAGCCTGGCAGCGCTTTCGTGATCCTGACCCATAGCCACGCGCTGGATTATCGCCTGACGGAAGCGGCTCTGGCACGCAGCGACGGGGCTTACGTCGGCATGATCGGCTCGGCGACGAAGCGGGCGCGTTTCGAGTCCAGCTTTCTGCGGGCCGGCGGGAGACACGAAGCGCTGTCCCGCCTCACCTGCCCGATCGGCGGTTGCGATGTGGACGACAAGCGCCCGGAGGTGATCGCGGCCTTGACGGCGGCCGAGCTGGTGCGTTGCTTGCTTGGCCACCGGCAGCCGGCGAAGGGGAGACGGGCCAGACATGAACCAGCCGCGTGAGCAGGAGGTGCCGCCGCGGCTGGTGCTCGCCCATATCTCCAAGAGCTTTCCCGGCGTGAAGGCGAATGAGGATATCAGCCTCAGCGTCCGTCCCGGCGAGATCCACGCACTGCTGGGCGAGAACGGCGCCGGCAAATCGACCCTGGTCAAGATCATCTACGGCGTCCAGCACGCCGATGAGGGCACGATCGCCTGGAATGGCGAGACCGTCTCGATCCCCTCCCCCAAGGCGGCGCGCCGGCTCGGCATCGGCATGGTGTTCCAGCATTTCTCGCTGTTCGACGCGATGACGGTGATCGAGAACATCGCGCTCGGCCTCGACGAGGCGGTCGATCGCGAGGTGCTGAAGGCCCGCGTCGCCGCGATCCTCGAGAGCTACTCGCTGCCGCTCGACCCCGAGCGCGCGGTGCATACGCTGTCTGTCGGCGAGCGCCAGCGCATCGAGATCGTGCGCTGTCTGCTGCAGAAGCCGAAGCTGCTGATCATGGACGAGCCGACCTCGGTGCTGACGCCGCAGGAGGTCGAGCGGCTGTTCGAGACCTTGCGCCAGATCGCCTCCGAAGGCTGTGCGATCCTCTACATCTCGCACAAGCTGCATGAGATCAAAGCGCTCTGCGAGGCCGCGACGATCCTGCGGGGCGGCCGGGTCGTGGCAACCTGCGACCCCAAGCTCGAAAGCACCAAGCGCATGGCCGAGCTGATGATCGGCGCGGAATTGCGCCAGATCGAGCACAAGCCCGGCGCTGGCACGGGCGAAGTGCGGCTCAGCGTCCAAGGCCTGTCGCTGGCGGGCGAGCCGCCCTTCGGCACCGATCTCGAAGCGGTCTCCTTCGAGGCGCGCGCCGGCGAGATCCTCGGTATCGCCGGCGTCGCCGGGAACGGCCAGTCGGAGCTGCTGACCGCGCTCTCGGGCGAACGGCTGGCGGCCGCCTCAGACGCCATTCGGCTCGATGGCAGGCCGATCGGCCTGGAGGGCGCAGGTGCGCGCCGGGCGGCCGGCCTCGCCTGCGTGCCCGAGGAACGCAACGGCCATGCCGCCGTGCCGGATTTCTCGCTCGCCGACAACAGCATCCTGACCGCGCGCCACCGCCTGCCGCTCGCCCCGCTCGGTTTCGTCGCGCGCGGCGATGTGCTGCGCTTCGCCCAGAGCGTGATCCAGCGCTTCGACGTGCGCACCACCGGCCCCGGCGCGCTGGCGCGTTCGCTTTCAGGCGGGAACCTGCAGAAATTCATCATGGGTCGCGAGATCGGCCAGCAGCCGGCCGTGCTCGTGGTCTCGCAACCGACCTGGGGCGTCGATGCGGGTGCTGCCGCCGCGATCCGGCAGGAGCTGGTCGATCTCGCCGCCAAGGGCTCGGCCGTGGTGGTGATCTCGCAGGATCTCGACGAACTGCTCGAACTCGCCGACCGGCTCTGCGTGCTCAATGAAGGCAGGCTGTCGGCCCCGCGCGCCATTGCGAGCCTCGGCATCGACGAGATCGGCCTGATGATGGGCGGCGTGCATGGCGCCGGCGAAAGCACGGGAGCGACCCATGCTTGAATGGCGCCGCCGCCGCGAGCCGAGCTCGCCCATGCTCTGGCTGAGCCCGCTGATCGCGGTCCTGCTCACCATGCTGATCGGCATGATCGTCTTCACCGCGATGGGCTATGACGGTTTCCACGCCGTGCGCGACATCTTCCTGACGCCGTTCCTGGAGCAGCAGCGCTGGCCCGATCTCGGCGTCAAGGCCGCGCCGCTGGTGATGATCGCGCTCGGGCTTGCCATCGGCTTCCGCGCCAATGTCTGGAATATCGGGGCAGAGGGGCAATACGTCATGGGCGCGATCGCCGGCACCGGCGTGGCGCTGGCGACCTACGACATGACGGGATGGTGGATCCTGCCCGCCATGGCGCTCGCCGGCATCCTTGGCGGCATGGCCTGGGCGGCAATCCCCGCCTTCCTGCGCGTGAAACTCGGGGTCAGCGAGATCCTGACCAGCCTGATGCTGACCTATGTCGCGGTGCAGGGCCTGTATTATCTCGTACGCGGCCCCTGGAAGGACCCGGACGGCTTCAATTTCCCGCAGACGCGGATGTTCACGCCCGACCAGACGCTGCCCGCGATGGCGGAAGGTTCGCTCATCCATCTCGGCATCCCGCTCGCCCTCGTCATCGCCGTCATCGCCTGGCTGGTCATGGAAAAGACGACAGCGGGCTATGCGGTGAAGGTCGTGGGACTTGCTCCGGCCGCCGCGCGCCATGGCGGTTTCAGCGCCGACGCGGTGACCTGGGCGACGCTGCTCGCAGGTGGCGGGCTTGCGGGCCTTGCCGGCCTGTTCGAGGCGGCCGGGCCCTTCGGCCAGCTCACCCCGCAATTCCCGACCGGCTACGGCTTCACCGCGATCATCGTCGCGTTCCTGGGGCGGCTGAACCCGCTCGGCATCGTCTTTGGCGGCATCGTGCTGGCGGCGACCTATGTCGGCGGCGAGATCGCGCAGACGACGGTCAAGCTGCCGCAGGCCGCGACCGGCATGTTCCAGGCGCTGCTGCTGTTCATGCTGCTCGCGACCGACGTGCTGGTGCGCTACCGGATCGGCTGGAAGGTGCGGGCGGTATGACGAAACGTGCTCCCGCTAACCTCTGTCATTCCGGGGCGGCCCGCGGGGCCGAACCCGGAACCCACGACCGGGCGAGACGGATGGGCGCGGGATCCCCTCTCCAGGATGGGAGAGGGGTAGGGGTGAGGGCCCGCCCTCATCGAATGAGGCAGATGATATCCGCGGCACCGGCTGCGATCGTTGTGCTCAGGTGTTTTCGCGCACACCCTCACCCCTGCCCCTCTCCCATCCGGGAGAGGGGTTCCCCGCGCCCGTTCGTTAAGACCTGTAGTTCGCCATGACCTCCGCCATCCTTGTCTCGATCCTGATGACCCTGGTCGCCGCCTCGACGCCGATCCTGCTGGCGGCGCTGGGCGAGCTCGTCGTCGAGAAGGCGGGTGTGCTCAATCTCGGCGTCGAGGGCATGATGCTCACCGGCGCGGTGGCGGGCTTCGCCGTCGCCTACAGCAGCGGCAGCACGACGCTCGGGCTTGTCGCGGCGGTCGTGGCCGGCGTCGCCACCGCGATGATCTTCGCCGTGCTGACGCTCTCCCTCACCGCCAACCAGGTCGCGACGGGGCTGGCGCTGACGATCTTCGGCATCGGCGCCTCCTCGCTGATCGGGGCAGGCTTCGTCGGGCGCACCATCACGCGGCTGGGGCCGGTCTTTCCCGAGGCGCTGTCGGGCCATCCGATCCTGCGCGCGGTCTTCGGCCACGACATCGTCGTCTATCTCTCGCTCGCGCTGGTGCTGGCGGTCAGCCTGTTCCTGCGCAGGACGCGCCCCGGCCTGATCCTGCGCGCCGTCGGCGAGAACGACGCCTCTGCCCATGCCATCGGCTACCCTGTCATCGCCATCCGCTATGGCGCGATCGCCTTCGGCGGGGCGCTGGCCGGCCTGGGCGGGGCCTATTTCTCGCTGGCCTTGACGCCGATGTGGGCCGACCGCCTGACCGCCGGGCGCGGCTGGATCGCGCTCGCGCTCGTCGTCTTCGCCGCCTGGCGGCCCGGGCGATTGCTGCTGGGGGCCTATCTGTTCGGAGCGGTGATGACGCTCGAATTGCAGGCCAAGGCGGCCGGCATCACCTGGCTCGCGCCGGAGCTTCTGGCGATGGCCCCCTACCTTGCGACAATTGCCGTTCTGACCATGATGTCGCTAGGACGAAAGACCGGCCGGCTCGATGCTCCGGCCTGCCTCGGCAAGCCATTCTCGGCGTCGTGACGCCGCAAACCATAAACGGGGAGACCACATCATGACCTCCATCATCACGCGCCGCAGGTTCAATTTCGGCGCGGGCGCCGCTGCCGCGACCCTGCCGCTGATCGGCGGGCAGGCTTCGGCACAGGCCCCGCTCGGCGTCGGCTTCATCTATGTCGGCCCGGTCGGCGACCATGGCTGGACCTGGACGCATGACCAGGGTCGCAAGGCGCTGGAGAAGGAGTTCGGTGACAAGATCAAGACCAGCTTCATCGAGAACGTCGCCGAGGGGCCCGACGCCGCGCGCGCCATCCGCCAGCTCGCCCAGGCCGGCAACCGGATCATCTTCACCACCTCCTTCGGCTTCATGAACCCGACGATCCAGGTGGCCAAGCAGTTCCCGAAGATCCATTTCGAGCACGCGACCGGCTATCAGCGCGCCGAGAACGTCGCGACCTACAACGCCCGCTTCTATGAGGGCCGGGCCGTGATCGGCACCATCGCCGGGCATATGTCGAAGACCGGCCAGGCCGGCTACATCGCCTCCTTCCCAATTCCGGAAGTGGTGATGGGCATCAACGCCTTCACGCTGGCCGCCCGCAAGGTGAATCCGAACTTCAAGACCAAGGTGATCTGGGCCTCGACCTGGTACGACCCGGCCAAGGAGGCCGACGCCGCCAAGGCGCTGATCGACCAGGGCGCCGACATGATCACCCAGCACACCGACTCGGCAGCCGCCCTGCAGGCGGCCGAGCAGCGCGGCGTCTTCGCCTTCGGCCAGGCCTCGGACATGAAGGCCTTCGCGCCCAAGGCGCATCTCTCGGCGATCGTCGACGACTGGTCGGGCTACTACATCAAGCGCGTCAAGGAGGTCATGGACGGCAGCTGGAAATCCGGCGACGTCTGGGGCGGCATCAAGGACGGCTTCGTCAAGCTCGCGCCCTATAACGACGCGGTGACGCCGGCGGCGCGTGCCGCGGCCGACGAGGTCCAGAAGGGCATCGTCGCGGGCACGCTGCACCCCTTCACCGGCGAATTGAAGGATCTCAAGGGCGAGGTCCGGGTCAAGGCCGGCGAGAAGGCCTCCGACGAGGTGCTGTCGAAGATGGACTGGTATGTCGACGGCGTGCAGGCGTGAGGGTCGACGCTCGTCATGGTCGGGCTTGACCCGACCATCTCGGAAACCAGTGTCTTCTGGTCCAGAGCTTCTCGGGTCTGCGCTTCGCTTCGCCCGAGAATGACGCCGCGATTGGCGACCCGAAAATTCTTCGCCCTGAACCCCTTGCAGATATTTTAAGCTTGAAACAATATGCCTTCGTCGCGCGGTGGAGAGGGTGAGGGTCCCCTGCCGCGCCGTCGCTTTCTCGTTCGTCCCGGGAGGACATCGGACATGACACTCAAATTCGCGTTCTCGCTCAGCGTCGGCTTGCTGGCGCTCGGCGCGGCCAGCGCCCAAGCGCAGGAGCCGATCAAGATCGGCGTCGTCAGCGTACTGACCGGCCCGGCGGCCGCGCTCGGCCAGCAGGTCCGCGACGGCTTCCAGCTCGCAGTCGACCAGAAGGGCGGCAAGCTCGGCGGCGTGCCGGTGCAGATCACCGTCATCGACGACGAGCTCAAGCCTGATGTCGCGGTCGGCAAGGTCAAGGCCTTCGTCGACAGCGGCAAGGTCGATTTCGTCGTCGGCCCGGTGTTCTCGAACATTCTCGGCGCCATCGCCAAACCCGTGCTCGATTCCGGCGCCTTCCTGATCAGCCCCAATGCCGGCCCCTCGACCATGGCCGGCAAGGCCTGCAACCAGAACTTCTTCGTCACCTCCTATCAGAACGACCAGGTCCATGAGGTGCTGGGCAAATACGCGCAGGACCAAGGCTACAAGCGCGCCTATATCATCGCGCCGAACTATCAGGCCGGGAAGGACTCGCTCGCCGGCTTCAAGAACTACTTCAAGGGCGAGATCGTCGACGAGGTCTACGCGCCCCTGACCTCGATGGACTTCGCCTCCGACCTCGCCAAGATCGCCTCGACCAAGCCCGACGTCGTCTTCGCCTTCCTGCCCGGCGGCCTCGGCGTCAATTTCGTCAAGCAGTGGTCGCAGGCCGGCCTCCAGGGCAAGATCCCGTTCCTCTCGGCCTTCACCGTCGACGAATCGACGCTGCCGGCACAGCAGGACGCGGCGGTCGGCCTGTTCGGCGGCATGACCTGGGCGCCGAACATGGACAATCCGCAGACCAAGGCCTTCGTCAGCGCCTATGAGGCGGCCTACAAGATCGTGCCCGGCTCCTATGCCCAGCAGGCCTATGACGCCGCGCTGCTGATCGATTCCGCCGTCAAGGCGACTGGCGGCACCGCTGACAAGGACAAGCTGCGCGCCGCGATCAAGAAGGCCGACTTCACCTCGCTGCGCGGCAAGTTCAAGTTCAACACCAATGGCTACCCGATCCAGGACTTCTACCTGGTCAAGGTCGCCAAGCGCCCGGACGGGAAGTTCCAGACCGAGATCGCCCAGAAGGTGTTCACGGATTACGCCGACCCGCATGCCAAGGATTGCGCGCTTAAATAAGGCGACAGGACCTCGGGGAACCCCTCTCCTGCATCGAAGTCGGGTCTACCCGACTTCGACACTCTGAGTGCCGATCTCAGGCAAGCCCGAGATCGGTGAGAGGGGCAGGGGTGAGGTGGAGGCCGCTGGACCAGTGAGGTGAAAACCTAACGGCGGCTACGGTTAGCTCACGGCCCCGGTGTCCAACGGCCTACCCCTCACCCTGCCCTCTCCCTCCGGGAGAGGGTTCCCCGCGCCCTTCCGGCATCGTCGCGGTTGACCCATGACCACCAGCCTCATCATCGTCCAGATCCTCAACGGGCTCCAGTTCGGCATCCTGCTGTTCCTGGTCGCGGCGGGGCTGACGCTCGTCTTCGGGGTGATGGACTTCATCAACCTGGCGCATGGCGTGCAGTACATGCTCGGCGCCTATCTCGCCGTGACCTTTGTCGCGCTGACCGGCAATTTCGTGCTCGGCCTGGCGCTGGCGCTGGCGGCTGCGCTGCTGATCGGGCTCGCGCTCGAATTCCTGGTCTTCCGCCATCTCTATGAGCGCGACCATCTCGACCAGGTGCTCGCCACCTTCGGGCTGATCCTGCTGCTCAACCAGGGCGTCAAGATCATCTGGGGCGCGGCCCCGCTCTCGGTGCCGGTGCCGGAATTCCTGACCGGCTCGGTCCGGCTGATGGATGGCATCCTCTACCCCGTCTACCGTTTCGCGCTGATCGGATCGGGACTCGCAGTCGGCGGGCTGCTCTGGTTCATCGTCGAGAAGACGCGCACCGGCATGCTGCTGCGGGCCGGCGCCTCCAACGCCTTGATGGTCTCGGCGCTCGGCGTCGACATCCGCAAGCTGTTCATGGTGGTCTTCGCCTTCGGGACCATGCTCGCGGGCTTTGCCGGCGCCATGGCGGCCCCCATCCTCTCGGTCGAGCCCGGCATGGGCGACACGGTGCTGATCCTCGCCTTCGTCGTCATCGTGGTCGGCGGCATCGGTTCGATCCGCGGGGCGTTCGTGGGCGCCTTGATCGTCGGCCTCGTCGACACGCTCGGCCGCTCCTTCATGAACGACCTCTTGCGCCTGTTCATGAGCGCGCCTTCGGCACGGGCGACGGGAGCGGCGCTGTCCTCGATGCTGATCTACCTCGTCATGGCGATCGTGCTGTTCGTCCGGCCCGAGGGCCTGCTGCCGGCCAAGGGCCGCTCATGAGCGTGGCGCCCACCCTTGCCGAGGCCACCCTGCCGGCCGCGCCGCCGCGCCGGCGGCCGATCATTGCCATCGTGCTGTTCCTGGCGCTGGCCACCATGCCGCTTGCGGTCTCGCTCGGCTTGCCCGCGCATTGGCTGACGCTGGTGACGCGCGCGATGATCTTCGCCATCGCCGCGCTCTCGCTCGATCTCATCCTCGGCGTCGGCGGGCTGGTCTCCTTCGGCCATGCCGCCTTCATCGGCATCGGCGCCTATGTGACCGGGATCATGATCACCGAGGGGCGAAGCGAGGCGCTCTTGATCCTGCCGGTCATTCTCGCAGCCTGCGCGCTTTTTGCGGCGATCACCGGCGCCGTCTCGCTGCGGACGCGCGGCGTCGCCTTCATCATGATCACGCTCGCCTTCGGCCAGATGGCCTATTTCCTGGCGCAGGCGCTCTCGGCCTATGGCGGCGATGACGGGCTGACGCTCTATGAGCGCAGCACGCTCGCCGGCTTCAAGCCCTTCGCCAACCGGACATCCTTCTTCTACGTCGTGCTGGCGACGCTGGTCGGTTGCTACGCGCTGATCAGCACCATCGTCGCCTCGCGCTTCGGCCGGGCCTTGCGTGCCGCACGCGAGAACGCGACGCGAGTCACCGTGACCGGCTACGATGTCGGCCGCATCCGCCTGATCGCCTATGTCATCTCGGGCATGATCGCGGGCCTCTCCGGCTTCTTCCTCGCCAATCAGACCGATTTCGTCAGCCCCGCCTTCATCTCCTGGCAGCGCTCGGGCGAGCTCATCTTCATGGTGGTGCTCGGCGGCGTCGGAAGCCTGCATGGCGCGATCATCGGCGCGCTGGCCTATCTCTTCGCCGAGGACGTGCTGTCCGGCTGGACCGAGCATTGGCGAGTGATCTTCGGCCCCCTGATCGTGCTCTTCGTGCTGTTCACGCGCGGCGGCCTGGTCGGCATCATCGGCAAGCTCACCAGCAAATTTGGGAGCAAGCGCGATGACTGAGCCGGTGCTCGCGCTCAGCGGCGTCAGGAAGGCCTTCGGGGCGCTCAAGGTCACCGACGGGGTCGATCTTGCGCTCGCGCCCGGCGAACTACACGCGCTGATCGGCCCCAACGGCGCCGGCAAGACCACGCTCGTCCACCAGATTTCCGGCATGCTGCGGCCCGACGCCGGCAGCATCCGCTTTCGCGGCGCCGACATCACCAGTCTCACGCCCGAGACGCGCGCGCGCGCCGGCCTCGCCCGGACCTTCCAGATCACCTCGACCATCGCCTCGCTCTCGGTGCTGGAGAATGTCGCGCTCAGCGTGCAGGCGCGCGCCAGCCATCCGCTCGCACTCTTCCGCAATGCGGCCCGCGACGAGGCGCTGAACCGGCCCGCCTGGGCGGCGATCGAAGCCGTCGGGCTCACCGAGCGCGCCCATATGCTGGCGCGCCGCCTGTCCCATGGCGAGAAGCGCGCGCTCGAGATCGCCATGGCGCTGACGCTGGAGCCCGCCGCGATCCTGCTCGACGAGCCGCTCGCCGGCGTCGGCCGCGAGGAAGGCGAACGCCTGATCGCCTTGCTCAGGAGCCTCAAGGGGCGCTACGCCATGCTCCTGGTCGAGCACGATATGGAGGCCGTATTCGCGCTCGCCGACACGGTCAGCGTGCTGGTCTACGGCCGCGTCATCGCCTCCGGCGACCCGGCGACGGTGCGAGCCGACCCCGCCGTGCGTGAAGCCTATCTCGGCGAGGAGGGGTGATAGTGTCCAACGGCCTCCACCGTCATTGCGAGCGCAGCGAAGCAATCCAGAAGGTTCCGTTCGACGGCCCCTGGATTGCTTCGTCGCTGACGCTCCTCGCAATGACGGGCTTCCGTCTTCGCGGGAGGCTGCCATGCTGACCGTCGAAAACCTCGATGCCGGCTATGGCGAGGCGCAGATCCTGTTCGGGATCGACCTCACCATCGGCGAAGGCGAGGTGGTGACGCTGCTCGGCCGCAACGGCATGGGCAAGACCACGACGATCCGCGCGATCATGGGCCTGATCCCGCCGAAAGCCGGGCGGATCAGCGTGGCGGGCCGCGACCTCACCGGCGCCGCCCCGTTCAAGATCGCGCAGGCCGGCATCGGGCTGGTGCCGGAAGGCCGGCAGATCTTCCCGACGCTCTCGGTCGAGGAGAACCTGGTCGCCACCGCCGCCAGCCGCTTCGGCAAAGCGCGCTGGGACATCGGTCGAATCTATGATTTCTTCCCGCGGCTCAGGGAGCGCCGCACCAATCGCGGCAACCAGCTGTCCGGCGGCGAGCAGCAGATGCTGGCGATCGGCCGGGCGCTGATGACCAACCCCAAGCTGATCATCCTGGACGAGGCGACCGAGGGCCTCGCCCCGATCATCCGGCAGGAGATCTGGTCCTGCCTGACGGCGCTGAAGGCCGAGGGCGAATCCATTCTGGTGATCGACAAGAATGTCGACGCGCTGGCGAAATTCGCCGACCGGCATGTCGTGCTGGAAAAAGGCCGCATCGTCTGGCGCGGCTCAAGCGACGATTTGCGCAACGACAGCGCGGTCAAGGACCGCTTCCTGCATTTTTGAGAGACACGACCTCATGCCGTCATTGCGAGTGCAACGAAGCAATCCATGGGGAGCACCGCCACCCCTGGATTGCTTCGTCGCTTCGCTCCTCGCAATGACGGAGTCGTTTCCTGAAAGGAGAACCATCCCATGAAACCGCTGACCGCCGGCGTGACCAAGGCCAATGAGGGCATCGACGCTATCTCGTGGAACATCCTGGGCCAGACCTATGTGCCCAAGACGCTGAGCGAGGATTCGTTCTCCTGGCATGCCACCTTCCCGCCCGGCACCTTCGTGCCGCCCCATATCCACCCGACACAGGACGAGTTCATCTATCTGCTCGAAGGCCGGCTCGACCTCGTGCTCGATGGGCAGGAGAGCTTCGCCAGCGCCGGCGACCTGATCCGGCTGCCGCGCAATGTCCCGCACGGGCTGTTCAACAAGAGCGAGGCGACAGTGAAATGCCTGTTCTGGGTCGCGCCGACCGGGCGGCTCTACGACCTGTTCTGGGCGATCCATTCGATGCCGCAGCAGAACCCGGCCGAGGTGGTGGCATTGTCAGCGAAATACGAGGTCGACTTCCTGCCGCCTCCACCCGAAGGCGCGTGAAGCCCGCAAGGCCGAGGCCAGCGGGCTTTCCACCAACGTCAGCTGTCTTTGCGAGCGCAGTGAAGCAATCCAGGGGGAGTGCGTGAGGCCCCTGGATTGCTTCGCCGGCTGCGCCGCCTCGCAATGACGATTCAAGCCGTGTGAAAAACGCTCTGGAAAGTCGTCAGCTCGAGCGGCAAAGCCCCGTCTTCGTGCGCTCCTTGTCGCCATCGTCATAGTCGATTGCGAGCGCGGTCCCGCCCAGCGAGGTGATCTTGCCCGGGAACCACTTGCCGCCGCCCTTGAAATTGCACTCGACGCGGCTGCCGATGGTCCAGTTGTAAGGACGCACGCTGGCGAGCGGGAGCGTTTCCCGATCACCATCGTCATACTGAATCGTCAGGCGGTCGCCCGAGACGCTCTGAAGCACGCCTGGAAACCAGTAGTTTCCGTTCTTGAAGCGCGCCAGCACCCAGTCGCCCGGGCTTTGCGCCTGGGCCGTGGCGACGCTGCCGAGCAGCGCCCCGATTACCAACCAGATCTTCATTTGATAGCCCCCCAGCGAAACGCCGTGTCGGAGCCTATAGCAGGCTCGCGCATCGGCAACGCTCCAGAGCGGCAATTTCCGCAGTTAATCTTAAGCCGCGGAATGACATGCGTCGCGTCCTACGCCGCGTCATTATCGTGGCAACCAACAGCCGGCGAAGTCTGGCTTCGTCCGGGAAGGGAGCCGCGCCATGAGGATTGAACGTCGTCAAACGCCGCGCAGCCGGGTCTATCGGGGTGCGAGCGTCGTCTTCAACGGCGGCCAGTCGGTACTCGAATGCACCCTGCGCAACTGGTCGGACACCGGCGCGCTGGTCCGCATGAGCGACTGGATCGCGCTGCCGAAAACATTCGAGATCGACAGCCCGGGCGAGAGCGTCCGCGTCCGGCAATGCTGGCGTCGCGGAGACGATGTCGGCGTCGCCTTCCTGACGCAAGGGGAATGCCAGCCGGTCGCGCCGATTTCGCTCGACGCCATACGAAAGCGGCGTCAGCTCGGCTGATCAGGCGCGCTTCAGCAGCTGTTCGGCAGCAAAGCCGGCCTTTCCGGCATAGGATTTCACGATCGCCTCGCGCTTGGCGTAGCTCAGCACGCGCTCCACATCATCGAAGCCATTGGGCGCCAGAGCCTCGACGGCATCGATGACGCGCTCGGGACCACCGACCCGATTCATCGCCACGATTTCGGCGGTGGCGGGCAGGCGGACCGCCTCATAGGCCGCGAGCGCATGGCGCGGATGCTCGGCACGGACCAGCAGATCGGCGAGGCAGCGCGCATCGAGGATCGCCTGCGAGGCGCCGTTCGAGCCGACCGGATACATCGGATGAGCGGCGTCGCCGAGCAGCGTGACGCGGCCATGGGTCCAACGCGGCAGCGGGTCGCGATCGCACATCGGATAATCCCAGAAGCCGGGCGAGGCCTGGATCAGCGCCATGATGTCGACGCCGGGCACGCTGAAGCGGCGCGCGAAGGGCAGCACGTCCTCGAGCCGGCCGGGCTTGGACCAGGCCTCCTTCGGCGGCGGCTTGGCCGGGTCGCCGGTGCGGATATTGACGACCCAGTTGGTCAGGCGCGTCTGCGGCGTCGCGCCTGATGCAATCGGGTAGAGCACCAGCTTGCCCGCCATGCCGCCGGCGATGATCATGCTCTCGCCATCGAGAAAGAGCGGCCAGTCGCAGGCGCCGCGCCACATCTGCACGCCATTCCAGCGCGGCGGCCCTTGATCGGGAAAATAATGGCCGCGCACGGTCGAATGGATGCCGTCGGCGGCGACCAGGATATCGGCGCGGGCCGTCTCGCCGCCCTCGCCGCGCCGGGAATCGGCGAAATGGGCGGTGACGCCGCCCTCATCCTGCTGGAAGCCCTGCAGGCGGCGGCCGGTGCGCAGCGCATCCGGCCCCAGTCGCGCCACCACCGCATCGCGGATCACGCCCTGCAGGCGGCCGCGATGGATCGAGAATTGCGGCACCGGAGCGCCGGCATGCAGGCCGCGCAATTCGCGCCAGACGGTCTGGCCGAAGCGGTTCATGTAGACGAGTTCACGCGTGCGGATCGCCACCGCGTCGAGGGCCGGCAGCAGCCCAAGCTCGGCGAGCTCGCGAATGGCATGCGGCAATGTGTTGATGCCGACGCCGACCTCGCGGATCTCCCCGGACTGCTCGTAGACGGTCGGCGTGAAGCCGCGTGCATGCAGCATGAGCGCCAGCGCCAAACCGCCGATCCCGCCCCCGACGATGATGACCTTCATGCCTGCCCGCCCCTGCCCGTGTAATTATTTTAAGCTTGAAATAACCAGCCCTGATTTGTCAATCGCACCGCGGCAGCGTCGGAATCGTACAACATTAGCCGCGCGAAGAGCGGAACGAAGCGGATTTCTGTGCGTATCTACGGCCGCGGCTGTCGTCTTTCGATTGCAGCTGTGTCAACTGGCGCCTTCGCGCGCCGCAAATTGCGGGAGCAACGATCCGTGGGAGCAACCCCGTACGAACGCTCGGCCTTGCGCGACGCTGTACAACCCCCTTCTCAAGGAGGAATTCATGACCAAGAATGAACTGATCGCCGCTATCGCCGATGAGACCGGCAAGACCAAGACCGACGTCTCGGCCGTCCTGGCCTCGCTGGGCGCGGTTGTCGCCAAGACCCTGAAGTCCGGCGATGACGTCACGCTGGGCGGAGTTGGCAAGCTCTCGGCCGCCAAGCGCGAGGCCCGCGAGGCCCGCAACCCTTCGACCGGCGCGATGATCAAGGTTCCGGCCAAGACGGTCGTCAAGTTCAAGGTGACCAAGGATCTCGCTGACGCCGTCGCGTGATCTCAATCACGTCGCATTCGGACGGTTCCGTCCGAATGCGACGTGATCGATTCTAAAAGCTTGAGAGCATTGCTCCAGCGAAAAACCGGTAGCCCGTTTTTCGCGCAATGCTCCGATCGCTTCCCTTCCCGTCATCCCGGACAAGCGGCGCAGCCGCCTGGGCCCGGGACGACGGCGGAGGGAACGATACTCGCCAGGCCATGGCGACCACAGCAGGATGTGCGCAAGAGCGGCTTGACCGCAGGCTCGCGCCCCGCACATTAGCCTGATGTTCCTCCGTCTTTTCACAGATCTGCGCGCTGCCAAGGTTCCCGTCACGCTGCGGGAGTACCTGGCGCTGCTGGAAGGCGTCGAGGCCAACCTCGCCGAGCACCGCGTCGAGGAGTTCTACTATCTCGCCCGGACCTGCCTGGTGAAGGACGAGCGCCATCTCGACCGCTTCGATCAGGTCTTCGCCCAGGTCTTCAAGGGCATGGAGACGCTTGGCCAAGCCATCGAGCAGACCGGCATTCCCGAGGAGTGGCTGCGCAAGCTCGCCGAGAAATACCTCACCGACGAGGAAAAGGCTGAGATCGAGGCGCTCGGCTGGGAGAAGCTCTGGGAGACGCTGAAGCAGCGGCTCGAGGAGCAGAAGGGCCGCCATCAGGGCGGCTCGAAATGGATCGGCACCGCCGGCACCTCGCCCTATGGCGCCTATGGCTATAACCCCGAAGGCGTCCGCATCGGCCAGGACAAGAACCGCAATTTCCGGGCGGTGAAGGTCTGGGACAAGCGCGAATTCAAGGATTTCGACGACACGCGCGAGCTTGGCGTGCGCAACCTGCGCATCGCGCTGCGCCGCCTGCGCAAATTCGCCCGCACCGGCGCGGCCGAGGAGCTCGACCTCGACTCAACGATCTCCGAAACCGCGCGGCACGGCTATCTCGACGTGAAATTGCGGCCCGAGCGGCGCAACGCCGTGAAGGTGCTGCTCTTCCTCGATGTCGGCGGCTCGATGGACTGGCATATCGAACTGGCCGAGGAGCTGTTTTCCGCAGCCCGCGCCGAGTTCAAGCATTTCGAGCATTTCTACTTCCACAACTGCCCCTATGAGCGGGTCTGGCGTGAGAATCGTCGCCGGCACGACCAGGTCATCCCGACCTGGGACATCCTGCGGACCTATCCGGCCGATTACCGCGTCGTCTTCGTCGGCGACGCCTCGATGAGCCCCTATGAGATCGCGATGCCGGGCGGCTCGGTCGAGCACTGGAACGAGGAGGCGGGCCAGGTCTGGCTGGAGCGATTGACCGGACGCTTCCAGAAATCGGTCTGGCTCAACCCCGTGCAGCCGCATCTGTGGAGCTACACCCAGTCGATCCGCCAGATCGGCGGGCTGATGGCAGGCCGCATGTTCCCGCTGACGCTGGACGGGCTGGATGGGGCGATGAAGGTACTGGCGCGCTGACAAGCGCCGGCTCCGGCCTCTGCTTGACGCCTTGTCTTGTTGACGCGTTGTCCTGGAACCGCGCCGTCATTCTGGCCGTAGCGAGGCGCAGCCCCGGGATCCGAAGCGCGTCATGGTCGGGCTTGCCCCGACCATCTCGTGATGGGGGAGCCTGCCTTCGCCGATGCCTCTTCCGGCATGAGATTCTCGGGGCAAGCCCGAGAATGACGCTCTACGATGAGCCCCGGGACGAGGCAGTGTTTCCATCGACAAGCCCGATGCTCTAAGGCTCGCGGCCATGCAGGCTCAACCCGACGACGACACCCCTCCCCCGGTCTGGCGCCAGCGCCCGAAGCCGATCGGCTTCGAGATCGCCTACAGGCTCGACGGCGACGTGCTGGAGATCGACACGACCCGCAAGGTCGATCGCGTCAGGCTGGCGGCAATCGAGCAGGTCCGCTTCTTCTACGCGCCCGGCAATATCAGCTCGAAGGGCTACAGGACGCAGCTGCGCCTCAGCGACGGCAAGAGCATCACCTTCGGCAACCTCTCCTGGCGCTCGCTGACCGATGTCGAGCGCGACGACGCCGGCTACCACGCCTTCGTCACGGCGCTCGCACGCGAGGTCCAGCGCGCCAACCCCAAGGCCCGTTTCGTCGCCGGCAAGCCCTTCGCGCTCTGGCTGGCGCTTGCGCTCGTCGGCGGGCTGTCCCTGCTGATGCTGGCCTATTTCACCGCGCGCGCCTTCCAGCAGGGCGCGTATGCGGCCGGCTGGCTCGGAGTGCTGCTGGCGGCAGCCTCGTACTGGCAGGTCGGGCCGATGATCAGGCTGAACCGGCCACGGGACCTGACACGCGGCGAGGTGCCCGACGAGCTGGTGCCAGGTCGCGTCCGTGCCTGAAACCCTAGCGCACGACCAGGACCGAGCATTTCGCCCGCCTGACGATGGTCGAGGCGTTGGAGCCGATGACATAGGCCAAGATGCCGGGCTCATGCGAGCCGATGACGATCAGGTCGGCGCCGCTCGCGTCGGCCTCGGCCAGAACCTCGCCATGGACGGAGCCGACCAGCACCTTGGCCGAGACCCGCTCAGGCGGCAACGGGATGGCGGCAGCAATGGCGGCGAGCTTCGCCTCGGCGTCGGTCTGCTGCTCGGAATCGAAATCGGCCGGCACGAATTCCATATAGGTGATCGGCACGAGCGAGCGGACATAGACCAGCCTGATCGTGCCGCCGGAGGTTTCGGCGAAGGCGACAGCCGCGGCGATCGCGGGTTCGGCCAAATCGGCCTCTGCGAGATCGACAGGAACCAGAATCGATTTGTACATCGCATCCTCCTGGCTGGTGGCGTCGTGACGTCCTGTTTTGTGACGTCCTGCTTTCGCAAAAGCATCATACCACGATCCGCTGCGAACCACGCATGTGCATGGGCGCCATGACGGAACGGAATTGACGCTCCCACGCCTGGCCTTAAGAGTACCCCGGCACGCTAGCCACAGCTTGCGAAGCCGGCAACGCCGCCTGCCGCCGTTGCTCTTGCCAGGCTGTTTCTCTTGCTAGGCTGTAGCTCTTGCTAAGCTGTTCCTCTTGCCAGGCCGTCCGATGACCGACGCCCCTTCCGCCCCGCGCGGCTTCAGGACGCTCCTGCAGTCCCCGACCGCCTTTCTGATGGTGCTGGCCTTCGTGAACTGGCTCGGCTTTGCCAGCTGGAACGCCCTGATCAACAATTTCTCCAAGGAAGCCGCCGGCTTCACCGGCCAGGATATCGGCATCCTGCAGTCGGTGCGCGAGATTCCGGGCTTCCTCGCCTTCACCGCCATCATCCTGTTCTGGATCATGCGCGAGCAGATGCTGGCCTATCTCAGCCTGGTGACGCTCGGCATCGGCATCGCCATCACCGGCTTCTATCCGACGCTGGGCGGCCTGCTGCTGACCACGACGGTGATGTCGCTCGGCTTCCACTATTACGAGACCTCGCAGCAATCACTGCAGCTCCAGCTCCTGCCGAAGGCGGAGGCGCCGCGGCTGCTCGGCAAGGTCGCCGGCGCGTCCGCGATGGCGCAGCTCCTCGCCTTCGGGTCGATCGCCGTGGTCTGGCGGGTTTTCCAGCCGGGCTATGTCGCCATCTTCATGGTCGCGGGCCTCACCACGGCGACGTTGGCGCTGGTGGTCTGGCTTGTGTTTCCGCGCTTCCAGGGCACGGTTCCACAGAACAAGGGCTTCGTGCTGCGCAAGCGCTACTGGCTCTATTACGCGCTGACCTTCATGTCGGGCGCGCGCCGGCAGATCTTCATGGCGTTCGGCGGCTTCCTGCTGGTCGAGCGCTTCGGCTACGACGTCTCGGCCACGGCGACGCTGCTGCTGGCGACCTATGGCATCAACACCTTCATGGGGCCAATGCTCGGCAAGCTCGTCGGGCGGGTCGGTGAGCGCGCCACGATCCAGATGGAGAATGTCTCGCTGGTCGCGGTCTTCGTCGGCTACGCGCTGGCAAGCCGCGGGCACTTCGCCGAACTGGGCTATATCGTCGCCGGCTCCCTCTTCGTCATCGACGGCATCTTCACCACACTGATGCTGGCCCAGCGCACCTATTTCCAGAAGATCGCCGATCCCGCCGACATCGCGCCGACCTCGGCGGTCGCCTTCACCATCAACCACATCGCGGCGGTCTTCCTGCCGGTGACCTTCGGGCTGATCTGGATCTACGATCCGGCGATCGTCTTCATCATCGGCGCAGGCGTCGCGACCGTGTCGCTCTCGCTCGCCTTCCTCGTGCCGCGCCATCCCGCGCCGGGCAACGAGACCACGATGACGCAGGCCGTTCCCGTCGCCGCGGAGTGAGCCGAAGAATCAGCCTTGCCGGGCCGGCGTCCGGACGATCAGCCCGTCGAGATCGTCCTTGACCCGGATCTGGCAGGACAGCCGCGAGGTCGGGCGCACGTCGAAGGCGAAATCGAGCATGTCCTCCTCCATCGACTCCGGATGGCCCGTCTTGGCGGCCCAGGCGTCATCGACATAGACATGGCAGGTGGCGCAGGCACAGGCGCCGCCGCATTCGGCCTCGATGCCGGGAATACCGTTGCGCACGGCGACTTCCATCACGGTGGAGCCGGTTTCGCCCTCGACGGTCCGGCTTTCCCCTTGAGCGTCGATGAAGGTGATCTTGGGCATCATGAACTCCGGCGGGCGAATGACGCGCTCCGCTTAGAGCATTTCCAATAGTCGAGGAAAGGACTTTTGCATCTGCAGGTGTCAGCTGGCCGGCTTCAGTGAGACGACAAGGGCTAGATCAAGCTTCTCGCATTCGAACGGCGCTCATGCGGTTAGTCTCGGCAATTCCAGCCCGTCACCGACATACGCCCTCTACGCGCTCTCCGGCGGCCATTGCTGCGCAGCGTGGAGCACGCGCAGGATCGTCACGGCGTAGACATCCTCGGTGTAGATCAAGACGTAATTCGATCACACGGTCATTTCGCGGGTGCCGGGCACGCGGCCCGTCCGATAGAGCTTCGGATGCTCCGGCAGCTTCGCCGTCTTCGCCTCAATCTCATCTTTCAGGCGTTGTGCCGCATCCGGGCTTTCGTCAGAGATATAATCGACAATCGCCAGCAGATCGGTGCAGGCAGTCTGTCGCCACTCAAGCGCGGGCACGGCGCTTCCTGTCGATCATCGCTTGAGCTTCGTCCATGACCTGCTGATGCGGCATGGCCGGCCGCGTGTCGTCCAAAGCCTCCTGCACCTTGGCCTTGAACCATGCGTCATAGGCTTCCGGGGTAGCCGTCAGGCCGGCCGGCAAGCCGCCTTCAATAGCGACGCGGGCTAACAGGATGCGTACGGCATCGGAGACGGTCAGGCCGAAATTGGCAAGCTTGGCTGCCGCATCAGCCTTCAGCTTATCGTCGACGCGAACGTGAAGCATCGAGGTTTGAGCCATCGGGAGTTCTCCAGGGTGTCCACCCCAATCACGTCTCTCAATTGAGACACGAACAACCCCTCTTTCAGCAGGAGTGCCGCGCCAAGGCGATTTAGACGCTCAGAGCACTGCGCGAAAAAGCGGGTATCGGCTTTTCGCATGAGCGATCTCGAAGCGTTGAGAATCGATCACGTCTGAGAATTCCCTCAGCCCTCATCCTTCGAGACGGCCCCTTCGGCCTCCTCAAGATGAGGACTCAAGTCTCGAAGGGTGCCTCAGGCCGCGCAATCGAGCCGCGAGATCGCGGCGCGCGCCTCGGCGGCGGCCAGGGCCAGCGCGTCCATCGCCGTTTCCGTCCGGCGCGAATCCGGCTCGGCCAGGTGCTGCTCGATCGCATCGGCCGCATCGGCGACCTGCCAGGCTCCGATGGCGCGGGCCGCGCCCTTCAGGGTATGGGCTGCATCCATCCGGGTCTGGGCGTCGGCGCCGGCATGGATGGTGCGCAGATGGCGGACGCATTGCTGCGCGAAGAGGGCGAGAAGCTCGCGCTCCAGCGCATGGTCGCCGCCGCTCTGGCGGGCGAGATGGGCGAGATCGATGGCGGTCTGGGGCATTTCAGGCTCGAGGTGGTGACGTTTGGAGAGCCGCAGATGCGGCAGTTCTAGCCATTAACAAGCGCCATCATGGTGAACGAGGCGTTAACGACGTTTGTGAATCAGCCACTCAAATGGGTTTCCATCACCAGGTGCGTCCACTACCCTTCACAACTGGTAAATGATGGGCGCAGTGTCCTTCCGTAGCGAGAGAGCCAGAGGCGGCTCTCAATCGCGGCGAAGGCACGAGCGGGCGCCGATCGGCAGTGGCGTAGCGAGGCGGCAAGCATGACCCGGCAAAAAAAGCTCCAAGACCCGACCGAAGCCGCGATGTCGGCGATCGAGGAGGCGCTGCGGCTGGACCAGCCGAAAGACGACGCCGAGACCGGCACGGCGGCCGAGCCCAAGCTGCCCATGACTGCCGACACCGATTTGAAGATCGAGCTTCCCCGCGTCGAAGCGGCTGCGCCCGTCCAGTCGCAGCCGGCTGCGCCTGCGCCGCCATCGACGCAGCGCCCGCTGATCGCGCCCGATACGAGCCGCGTCGCCAATGACGACCGGCGCGATTCGAGTTCGCTGGTCCAGGCCTTCTCCGCCCGCCCCTCCTTGCGTCCCTACTGGTTTGCTGCGCTCGCCTCGCTCGGCTGGCTCGGCGGCGCCTTCTTCCTGCTGGTCAGCCGCTACGGCACCCTCTCCAACGGCCTCTCCGAGCGTCTTACCGCCTTCGGCATCGGCGAGTGGACGCTGCTGGCGCTCTTCGCCGGCGCGCCCGTGATCTTCTTCTTCGTCCTGGCGGCGCTCTACCGGCGCACCCAGGAAATGCGCCTCGTCTCGCGCGCCATGACCGAAGTCGCCCTGCGGCTGGCCGAGCCTGAGATCGTCGGCGCCGATTCCATCCTCTCGCTCAGCCAGACCATCCGCCGCGAAGTCGCCGCGATGGGTGACGGCATCGAGCGCGCCGTCGCGCGCGCCGGCGAGCTGGAGACGATCGTGCGCGGCGAGATCGCCACGCTGGAACGCGCCTATGCCGATAACGAGATCCGTCTGCGCTCGCTGATCGACGAACTCGTGACGCAGCGCGAGGCGGTCGTCGGCAATGCCGAGCGCGTGAAATTCGCCATCAGCGGCGCGCATGAGGGCCTGTCCAAGGACCTCGACAACGCCAGCCGCGCCATCGCCGAGGCGGTCACGCAGGCGGGCGACCGGGTCACCGGCTCGCTCGGCGAAAAGGGCGACCAGATCACGCTGGCGCTGGGGCGCGCCGGCGAACGCATGGTCGACGAGATCAGCGGCCGCGGCAACGACCTTGTCGAGCGCCTGCAGATCACCTCCGGCGAGGTCAGCGAGCGGCTGGCGGGAGCCAGCGACAACCTGTCGTCGCTGCTCGATGGCCGTGCCCAGGAGATCGCGACCTCTCTGGAACGCACCGGCGCCATCCTCACCGAGGGCCTGACCACGGGCGCCAAGGACGTGACCCGCGCCATCAGCGAGACCGGCACGCAGGTCGTCGATTCGCTGGCCCAGCGCGCCGAGACCGTCAACGAGACGCTGCGCCTCACCGGTGAAGGCCTCGCCAAGGAAATCTCCACGCGCGGCGCCGATGTCGCCGAGCGTTTCGAGACCTCCAGCCGCGGCATGATCGCGCTGATCGAGGGGCATAGCGAGGCGCTGGGCGCCAAGCTTGCGGAAACCGGCGAAACCTTGCGCGCCTCGCTCTCCGAGGAAGGCGAAAGCGTCACGACGCGCCTTGCCGAGGTCGGGCGCGGCGTCCACGGCCTGCTCAGCCGCCAGAACGAACATATCGCCTCGCGCCTGCTCGAGATCGGCGAGAGCGTGAACAGCCTGATCGGCACCCAGGGCGAGACCCTGGTGACGCGCCTGAACGAGACGGCGCGGACGGTCGACGACGTGCTGCGCGAGCGCAGCGACGCCATCATCCTGCGCGTCGACGAGGCCGGAAAGTCGATCGGCGATACCGTCAGCCGCCATGGCCAGGACCTGACCTCGCGCATCACCGAGGTCGGCGCCTCCGTCCACGGGCTCTTCACCGAACAGGGCGGTAGCCTGGTGACGCGCCTGGCGGAAACCGGCGAGACCGTCCACGCGCTGCTCGACGGCCAGGCGGACAAGCTGGTCTCGCGCGTTTCGGGCGCCGGCAATGAGGCCGTCAGGCTGCTCGACGGCCATAGCGAGGCCCTGGTCTCGCGCGTTTCAGGCGCCGGCAACGAGGCCGTCAGGCTGCTCGACGACCATAGCGAGGCCCTGGTCTCGCGCGTTTCAGGCGCCAGCAATGAAGCCGTCAGGCTGCTCGATGGCCATAGCGAGACCTTGGTCTCGCGCGTCACCGGTGCCGGCCAGGAGGTGCAGGGGCTCCTCGCGGCTCAAAGCGAGACCCTGGTCTCGCGCGTCACCAGCGCAGGCCAGGAGGTGCAGGGGCTGCTCGCGGCTCAAAGCGAAGCCCTGGTCTCGCTTGTGTCCGGCGCGGGCAAGGATGTCGTCGCGCTGATGAACGAGCAGAGCGACGCTCTCGTCACGCGCGTCTCCAGTGCCGGCGGCGAGACCGTCAGGCTGCTCGACAGCCGCAGCGAGGCGCTCGTGTCGCGCGTTTCCGGGGCAGGACAGGATGTCGACAGCCTGCTCGAGGCGCGCACCCAGTCCCTCGTCTCGCGGCTCGGACAGGCGACGCAGGACATCGACGTCCTTGTCGGCAAGCATGGCGACGCGCTGGTCGAGCGCCTCGGCCTGGCGGGCGAGCAGCTTCACGGCCTGATCGGCACGCAAAGCGCCGCCCTGATCTCGGGCCTGTCGGAGACGGGCTCGCGCGTCAGTGCGCTGCTCGACGAGCAGGCCGGCGCGATGACTGTCAAGGTTTCGCAGGCCGGACTCGAGATCAAGGACCTGCTCGGCAATGAGAGCCAGGCCCTGGTGATGCGCATCACCGATGTCGGCCGCTCCGTGCATGGCGTGCTGGCCGAACGCAGCAGCGCCCTGATCACCCGGCTGGGCGAGACCGGCGATACCATGAACCGCCAGCTCGACGAGCAGGCGGCGGCGCTGACCGAGCGGGTCAGGCAGGCGACCGACGGCGCCCGCGCCGCGCTCGACGAGCAGCAGAGCGGCTTCCTCACCCGGCTGGGCGAGACCGGCGACCAGGTCGGCGCGCTGCTGGGCGAGCAGCGCGAGGCGATGGTCCGCGATCTCGTCTCGACCGGCCGCGAGGTCCACGGCCTGCTCGGCGAGCAGAGCGAGGATCTGGCCCGCCGCATGACGGACGCCACCCGTACTTTGACCGAGACGATCAATGTCGATGGCCGCCATGTCGCCGACCGCGTCACCGAGGCCACGCAAACCCTGCGCGACACCTTCACCATCCATGCCGAGGACGCCCGGACCCTGCTCGCCGGCACCGGCCGCGAGATCGTGCTGGCGCTCACGCAGCAGGGCGGACGCGTCAACGAGGCCCTCGCCGCCAACGCCGAATCGATGCTGCGTTCGGTCGAGAGCCGCTCGCAGGCGCTCAACGAGGCGCTCGCCGGCAAGCATGACGCGCTGATCCAGCTCTTCGACGCGCAGGGCCGCGAGATCACGGACGGTCTCGGCGCACGGCTCGCCGCCTTCGAGGATATCGTGCTCAACCAGGGCGGCGCGCTTGCCTCCAGGCTCGCCGACAATGCCCGCGGCTTCACCGACACCGTGACGACGCGCCTCGCCCAGGTCGAACGCCTGCTCACCCAGGAGGGCCAGGCGCTCGCCGACAAGGTCGGCGCCCGCTCCAGCGAGGCGTCCGAGATCCTGGCGGCACGGACCAACGAGGCCGCCCAGGCAATGGAACTCCAGATCCGGGTCTTCGAGGAACGCTCCAGCGCCAAGAGCGCCGAGATCGGGCAGTCGCTCGACGGGCTGATCGCGCGGATCGACGGCAATCTCGGTTCGCGGGCGACCGCGCTCAACGAGGCGCTGGTCGAGCGCACCGTCGATATCGCACGCGTGCTCGCCGAGGGCGGACGCGAGGTCACCCGCGCGCTTGCGGCCAAGGCCGACGAGATCGGCGAGGTCGTGACCTCCAAGAGCGAGTCGCTGACGCGCACGCTCAGCGACAAGGCCGATGCGATCAATGCGACGCTGGGCGGCCGCGCCCTGCAGATCGCCGATACGCTCGACCAGAGCGTCGCGCGCTTCGAGGAGCGGGTCGTCAACCGGCTCGACACCGTCTCGGGCACGCTCGACATCCGCAGCCGCGAATTCGCCGATACGCTGCAGACCAAGTCGGACGCGATCACGGCCGCGCTCGGCACCCGCGCCGACGAATTGCGCGTCATGTTCGACGAGACCGGCGGCGGCATGCTCGGCGCGCTGAGCCAGCGCGGCGAGGCCATTGCCGGCGAAGTCGCCAATGTCGGCCAGACAGTGGTGCGCGCCATCGAGAGCCGCGGCAATTCGATCATCGAGGGGCTGCGCGATCGCGGCGCCGAGATCACGAGCGCGCTCGACGCCTCGTCCAGCGGCCTGCGCGAGACGCTGGAATCCGGCACGCGCCAGTCGGTCGACACGCTCGTCAGCACCAACGAACAGCTGCGCGACGAACTCGGCGGCATGCTGGGACGTCTCGGCGAGGCCAACAAGCTGATGCAGCAGATCGTGACGGGGGCGAACAAGAACCTCGGCGCGATCGAAGGCGGCCTCTCGGCCCGTGTCGGTGAATTGCAGAGCGTCGTCGCCACAGTGATGGAGGAGACCGGGCGCGCGTCCGAGCAGGTCGCGGCCCAGGTCTCGGAGCTGAAGGCCTTCTCCGAGGGCACGCTGCGGCAGACCACCGCGCTCGTCGGCCAGCTCGACGACAAGGGCGCCTCGCTGACCGAGGCGACACAAGCGAGCGCAGCCGCGCTTCATGCCGTCGCGACACGGCTGGAGCAGGTCGAGGCCCGCGTCGGCAAGGCCCTCTCCGATCGCAAGGACACGCTGGAGGAGCTGCACGGGCTGATTGCCACCCGCACCGACGACGTGGAATCGATCACGCGGTCCTTCGCCGCCCTGATCGACGATTCGCTAAGCTCGGCCGAGGCGCGTGCGCGCCAGATCGGCGGCGTGCTGAGCGACTCCGCCGAAGCCACGACCACGGCGCTGACGCAGCAGTTCGAGCTGATCCGCGCCACGACCGGCAAGGAGCGCGAACGCACCGCCCATGCGCTGCGTTCGGCCTATGAGCAGGTCACCAACGAGGTCGGCGGCGAGCTCGCCAAGGTGACCGAACGCTTCCAGGGCGCAGCCCAGGACATGCGCTCCGTCACAGCCGACATCAAGCGCGAGCTGGAAGCGACGCGCGCCGAGCTCTCGCGCGGCGTGCTCGACCTGCCCCGCGAGACGCAGGAATCGACCGCCGCCATGCGCCGCGTCGTCTCCGAGCAGATCAAGGCGCTGAACGAGCTGACCGAGATCGTCACCAAATCGGGCCGGCGCAACGACGTCACGCTCCCCGCTGAGGCTCCAGCCCGCCGCACCGCCCCCGTACAGACCGTGACGGCGCCTGCCTATACGACCGTGACGCAGGCGCGCCTGCCCGCGGTCAGCGAGCCGCCGCAATTGCGGCCCTCCTTCGACGCGGCGCCCCAGCAGCCCGCCCGCAGCGAAGCGCGGGTCGAGGCTCCCAAGCCGACAGCGGTGCCCCGCCCTGCCCCAGTCGAGGAGGCGCCGCGCCGTGCGCCTGCGCCGCAGCCGGAGGTTCAGCCGCCGGCGAAGGCCGGCTGGCTCTCCGACCTGCTCAACCGCGCCTCGCGCGAGGAGCAGCCCAGCGAGGCCAGCAAGCCGACCGCGCATTCGATCGAGAAGCTCGATTCGCTCTCCGTCGACATTGCCCGGATGATCGACCATGAAGCGGCCGTCGAGTTGTGGGACCGCTACAAGCGCGGCGAGCGCAACGTCTTCACGCGCCGGCTCTACACGCTGCAGGGCCAGCAGACCTTCGACGAGATCCGGCGCAAATACCGCCGCGACACCGAGTTCAAGGAGACGGTCGACCGTTACATCGACGAGTTCGAGCGCCTGCTCGGCGAGGCGGCCAAGGACGACCGCGACTCGATGGTGGCAAAGACCTACCTGACCTCGGAGACGGGCAAGGTCTACACGATGCTGGCCCATGCCAGCGGGCGCTTCGAGTAAGCGTGAGCTAGCTGATTCCGGATAAAAAGACCGCCCGCAAGGGCGGTCTTTTCGTTTGAGCGCAGCGTCGAGTTCGCCGCCAAATGGACGAACTCGCTGGAGAACGACCTCGTGTCAGTCAACCGCCGCAGCCTTCTGGCGCTGCCCCTCGCCTATCTGACACTACGAGGCTCTCCGCTTCGTGCGGCGCCGTTGTCCGCTGTCGATGACTGGCCTGGGGGCGAGTGGGATCGAACGCCTCCCGAGCAGGCGGGGTGGGACACAGACATCCTGGCCCAGGCCCGGGCCTACTCGCAGTCCATCGGCACGGCGAGCTTCATCGTCGTGCAACATGGACGCATCGTCGACAGCTGGGGCGATATCGGCCGCCGGCTGCAATTATACTCGGTGCGCAAGAGCCTTCTGAGCGCCCTGATCGGCATTGCCGTGGCGGAGGGCAAGATCGAGCTCGACGCAACACTGGGCTCGCTTGGCATCGATGATGTTCCGCCCGCCCTCACCGAGGCCGAGAAACAGGCGACGGTTCGACAGTTGCTGCAATCCCGGTCGGGCGTCTACCGACCCGCCCTTGTCGAGATGCCGAGCCAGGTCGCGCGCCGCCCCGTTCGAGGGAGTCATCCGCCCGGTACGTTCTGGTACTACAACAACTGGGATTTCAACGTCCTTGGAACGATCTACGAACGCGCTGTCGGCGCATCGATCTTCGAGATGTTCCAGCAACGCATCGGCAATCCCGTCGGCATGCAGGATTATCGGCCGCGCGACGGTCGCTACGTCAGGGGCGAGGTTTCGCTGCATCCCGCCTACCCGTTCCATATGAGCGCGCGGGATCTGGCCCGGTTCGGCCTGCTCTATCTGCGTTCCGGGCGCTGGCGCGACAGGGCCCTGGTCTCGCCATCATGGGTCAAGGAGAGCACGACCGCCTCGTCGGAAACCTATCTTCGATCCGGCTACGGCTATATGTGGTGGACCGGTTTCCCAGACCGGCGCGTCGCGGTCATGAACCTGTCTCCCGGCGGCTTCTGGGCCGATGGGAATTATGGACAGTTCATCATCATCGACCCCGTGAACGACCTCGTCGTCGTCCACCAGACCGATACGGCCAAGGTCAATGAGCGGCAGATGGGCCATTTGATGTGGCTGCTTTTGAACGCGGCGCACGCCCGCGATCCGGGACGCGACCCCAACGCAACGACGCGCCAGTAGTGTCCCGACGTGCCAGAGCAGGATGCGAAAAAGTGGGAACCGGTTTTTCGCATCCTGCTCTAACTCCTTGATGAGAGACGGATTCCGATTTCAGATCGGATCGCTTGTCGATCCGTTCTGAAATCATCCGGCTCTAGCGGCTCGCCACGCCCAGCGCGCGACCTCGATCAGCAGCTGCGACAGCGCCCTGCCGAGCGCCTGCGCTCGCCGGCACGCGAGCCGTGAACAGGCATGCGCGCTGCACCTTGCCGGACCAAACGCCGCGTTCAGCTATCCGGCCGGCTGGCAAATGCGAGGTTGGCGGGCTCGAAGCACATCAGCCGCTTCCATTCATGCAACCCGGACGAGCCATGTTCCATGGCGCCGTACATGTACCAGCGCAGGCCCTGGACTTCAGGGGCTTGCCGATCCATCAGCCAGCGAGCCACCTCGAGGAACAGAAGCTTCATAGCTCCGGCTTGCAGATAGTCGCCATGGCACATGAGTTCGTGCGTGCGGCACATATCGCCTACGCGCCTCAGCGAGAGAAATGCGACCAGCCTCGGACCCGCCGATTCCTGGACGAAGGCGCCCCATGCCAAGGTCCAGTGCAAGGGGCAGGCAGGCTCCAAGGGAGCGTCCCGCGTGTCGACGCGCTTGGAACCGGCGCCGAACCAAGCGGACAGGACCGGCCCACCGGACCGGAAACGCTTCGACTTGGAGATGGCCGCCATGCTCGCCGCATAGCTTTCCAGTTGAATGGGCGCACAGTTGATGCCGAGGCGGGCCGCTTTCCTGGCTGCCCTGGCGATATTGCCATGTGAGCGCTTCGAGACGGCGCGCATATAGGCGTCCGATGTCGGATAGCGAGCCATGTCCAGCAGCATTGCGGTCGGCACGAACCGGCGCCTGAAACCCGATCGAGGCGCGTTGCGTTGATGGAAGCGACGTGCATCGGCAATCAAAAGGCCGCACAGCGGATGTTCGCAGCGATGAGGCGCTTCGGGCTGCAGATACGCGATCGGCAGCATGTCGTCCGGTGTCAGGCCGAAATCCCGCAGGCGCGTCTTCCGGGCCGCAGATTGCCAGGGCTGAAGCCAATTGTGCAGCCGGCTCGTCAAAAATCTTGCAAGCGTCATGGCGCGCGGGCCGATATCCTCGAAGAATTGATAAGCAGCCTCCTAGAGAAATTTCCGATCCAATTGGATCGTTGAACAGCTCCAGCTCATTGTTTTAATGCGTTTTCTTCACGCGAACCGGCGTCCACTTCACTCGAAAACACTCTAACGCCAATTGCCGCACATCCACGACACGGCACAAAGCGCATGGATCGAGTCAACTCGGCATAGCGGACCCGTTGCTGGGCGTGGGGTCACCGCGCCCAGCGCACGATCTCGATCAGCACCTGCGACAGCGCCCGGTCGAGCGCCTGCGCGGCCGCGCCGCCATCTCCGCCGCTCGCCGGTACGCGGGCGGTAAACAGGCGCGCGCGCTGGACCTTGCCGGAGCGGTCCCCCACCAGCTTGGCGGTGATCTCGACAACGGCAGCCCCGCTCGCTGTGTCGATGTTGAAGCTGCGGATATCGGTGTTGAGCTGCGTGTCGGGCACGATGCGCTCGCCCGGCCGCGCGACGGAGGCGAGCCGGCCACCATTCTCGAAGGTCTGGACCAGACGCGTCTGCACCAGCTTCGGCACGCGGTCGGCCCATTGCGCGCCGCCGGCGAAGGACAATGCGCCGGAGGAGTCCTTGACGATCACCCGGTCGGAATCGAGGGTCTGGACCGTCGTCGGCTCGGCCACGACCAGCGCGGCGCGCGAGCCGCCGACCCGGCCGACATCACGGGGCGCCGAGAGATCATAGGTCGTCGGCACAGCCCCACCGCCGCAGCCGGCCAGCATCAGCACAGCGGCAAGCAGCGCGGTCGGGACGGCAAGAGCCTTGCGCGAAAAAGTGGGTACCGGTTTTTCGCGGGAGCAATGCTCCAAGCTTTTAACATCGATCACGTTTTTCGCATTGGGACGTTTCCGTCCGAATGCGACGTGATCTAGGCGGATAGGCGGGATCGACATCGTCATGAGGCTAGCGCGACCCACCATATTGAGGAAGCGGCGGCTTGCCGCCGAAGATGAATTGCTGCGGATTGCGCTCGATATTGCGCAGCGTCCGGTTGATATCGGTCAGCGTGCGCTTGCCGTCACTGGCGAGGGACTCGATGTCGCGCAGGCCCGGACCGGTGAAGCGGCTGATGCCGGAGGTGATCTCCGCGGTGCGCTTGTCGAGATTGTCGGCCAGGACACGGATCGACCGAGCCGCTTCGCCGACATCGGTGAAGGCGCTCTTGCCGTCCGGCCCAGCTGCCGTGTTCAGGAAGGACTGCGCACTCTTGAGCACGCCCTCGACCTGATCTGCCGCCTTGTTCAGCTTTTCGGTGATCGAGGCGACCTCCTTGACCGCCTTGCCGACATCGTCGCTGGAACCGCCCAGCGCCGCGGTGAACTTGTCGACATTGTCGACGATGTTGGTGACCTTCTTCTGGTCGACCGAGCGCACGATCTGGGTGAGCTCCTCGCTCAGCGTGCCGAGCTTCAGGGCGAGCGGCGAGATCGTCTCGGCGATCTGGCCAAAGCTCTTCATCAGCTTGTCGACGCCATCGGAATTGTCGCCGAGCGCGGCCGAGAAGCGCTCGACATTCCTGACGGTGTTGCTGATCGAGCCGGCATTGTCCTTGACCAGCCCCTCGACGCTGCCGAGAACCTCGTCGGCGCGCTTGGCGATGGTGCGGACGGTCTCAAGGATGTCCTGGAATTCCGAGCGCTCGGCGATGATGGTCGGCAATTGCTGGCCGGGCTGCGCCTGCAGCACAGGCGAGTTCGGCTCGCCGCCGAGCAACTGAACCGCGACGACGCCGGCAAGGCCCTGCGCCTCGATGCGCGCGCGGGTGTCGACGCGCAGCGGCGTCGTGTTGTCGACCTGGATCACCGCATAGATGCGGCGCGGATCATCCGGCAGCAATTCGATTCGCGTCACCTCGCCGACCCGCAGGCCGTTGAAGAGCACGCTGGAGCCGCGCCCGAGCCCGGTCACGGTGCCGCTGAAAATGACGCGCACATCCTGCCGCCGGCCGGCGCCGCCGCTGTTGAACCAGTAGATGAAGCCGAACGCCGCTGCGAGGACTGCAAGCGTGAACAGCCCGACCAGCGCGTAATTTGCCCGCGATTCCATTGTCTAGCGCTTCATCCCTGCATACCCGCCGGCAGACGCGCCCTCGCCCGCTCACCACCGAAATAGGCCTTCACCCAAGGGTGATCCGACGCCAGCATGGTCGCAAGCGTACCGACCGCGACGACCCGTTTGTCCGCGAGCGCCGCGATTCTGTCGCAAGCGGAATACAGGCTGTCGAGATCGTGGGTTACCATGAAGACGGTCAGCCCCAAAGTCTGCTTCAGCGTCACGATCAGTTCGTCGAACTCGGCGGCGCCGATCGGATCGAGCCCCGATGTCGGCTCGTCCAGGAAGACGATCTCCGGATCGAGCGCCAGCGCCCGCGCCAGCGCCGCGCGCTTGATCATGCCGCCGGAGAGCTCGGACGGCGCCTTGTCGGCGGCGTCGGGCTTCAGGCCGACGAGATCGAGCTTCACCATCGCCAGTTCGTCGAGCAGGGCCGGCGACAGCTTGAGATATTCCCGCATCGGCACCTGGATGTTCTGCTTGACGCTCAAGGCCGAGAACAAGGCGCCATGCTGGAACATCACGCCGAAGCGGCGCTCCAGCGCGCGGCGCTGTACCAGGTCGAGCTCATCGACATCGTCCCCCAGCACCTCGATCGTGCCGCGGGACTTGCGCACCAGGCCCAGGATGGTGCGCGTCAGGACCGACTTGCCCTGACCTGACCCACCGACGAAGCCCAGGATCTCGCCGCGCATCACGTCGAGGTCGAGACCGTCCATGATCACCTTGTCGCCGAAGGCGACCTTGAGATCACGCACGCGGATGGCCTCCGGGGCCTCCGTCCCGCCGTCAGGCGTCGCGTCCCGCGCGTGCCCCTGCTCGCCTGGCTCGGCCGATTGCTCGCTGATGGGCGATTTCATGGCCGGGTTACGATCCTCAAAACGCGATAGATGCAAAAAACATGGCGAAGAGACCGTCGACGACGATGACCATGAAGATCGCCTTCACCACCGAGGCCGTGACCTGCCGGCCGAGCGACTCGGCCGAGCCCTGGACCGCCAGGCCCTCGATCGAGGCGATCAGACCGATGACGAAGGCCATGAAAGGGGCCTTGATGAGGCCGACCGCGAAATGCTTCCAGGTGATGACCGATTGCAGCCGGGCCAGGAAAGTGTCGATGCCGATGCCGCCATAGAGCCATGTGACGAGCGCCGCGCCGGTCAAACCCGACATCGACGAGAGGAAGGTCAGGATCGGCAGCGAGATGATCAGCGCCAGGATGCGTGGCACGACGAGGACTTCGATCGGATCGAGCCCCATCACGCGCAGCGCATCGATCTCCTCGCGCATCTTCATCGAGCCGATCTCGGCGGTGAAGGCCGAGCCCGAACGGCCGGCGATCATGATCGAGGTCAGCAGCACGGAGAGTTCGCGCAGGATCAGGATGCCGGTCAGGTTCACGACGAAGACGGTCGCGCCGAATTGCTGGAGCTGGAAAATACCCTGCTGGGCGACGATGCAGCCGACCAGGAACGAGATCAGCATGATGATCGGCGCGCCGTTGAAGGCGATCAGCTCGATCTGGTTGACCAGCGAGGGCCCGCGGAACTTGCGCGGACCGAGCACGACGCCGACCGAGCCGACCACGACCTCGCCGAGGAACATCGCACCGCCGACCATGTCGCGCCCGAAGCTGACGACCGCCGCGCCGATGTCGACCAGCACGCTGACGACGCCGAAATGGCCGGGATGCGCCGGCACCTCGTGATCCCTGACCGTCACCTCGGCGAGCAGGATCCCATGTTCGGGCCGGTCGCTGACGATGTCGACGGCCGCGCCCTTGGCTTCCTGCTGCAGCTTCAGCCGGTTGAGGACATAGGCGCCCATCGTGTCGAGCCGCGTCACGGCCGAGAGATCGAGTCGGGACGACGCGCCCTTGGCGATGCGTTCGCCGATCTCCGCGATCAGCGCCTCGACTCGCGGCGCGCGGTCGGCGCTCCACGAGCCCGCGAGCGCGACGGCAAGCGTGCCGGCATCGTCGCGGAAGACGGCTTGCGGTTCGGCGGTATCGAGGCTCGCCATGGCTTTAAGTCAAACCCTTCACCGGAGCGGTCTCGCGACCTGCCCGCAGCGCCCGTCCGGTCGATCTTGTTGTGCCCCTGCTGCCTGTATCGCCGGGCAGATTGCGCTTTGCAAGCAGGAGCAGAACGAGACCGACGAGCGCCAGTGGAACCATGGCGAGAAACGCCAGCGAACCATGGCGCTGGTAGAGATAGCCCGACAGAATCGT
This sequence comes from Allobosea sp. BE125, assembly GCF_031456075.1. Lineage (NCBI taxonomy): Bacteria > Pseudomonadati > Pseudomonadota > Alphaproteobacteria > Hyphomicrobiales > Alloboseaceae > Allobosea > Allobosea sp. BE125. The sequence goes on along the minus strand of NZ_JAVDTY010000004.1, from coordinate 398,967 downwards.
CATCGCGGCGCTGACCAGCGCACTCAGCGCCACGAGCCTGCCCTGGGCGGCGGCGCGCCGCCCCTCTGGCGCCAATGCGGAGAGAACCGCCAGCGCGCCGAGATGAGCGCAGCCGAAGGTCAGGCCATGCAGCAATTGCAGCAGCAGCGTGACGCCGAGCCCGGGATCGAGCGCCATGACGCCGAAGCGGATGATGGCGGCGACCGCGCCGGCCGCGATCCAGGCGAAGCCGGCCGCGCCCCGCGCGACGATGCCGCCGGCGAAGAGGAACAACCCCACCTCCGCCACCACGCTCACGGCCCAGAGGCCGCCGATGACGGTGTCGCTGAAACCGAGGCTGCGCCAGTGCAGCGAGCCGAAGGCGTAGAGCGCGGCATGCGTCGCGTTCACGCAGGCGATGGCGACCAGCGCCAGCCGGAAGGCCGGGCTGAAGCCAACCGGAGCGGGGCTTGCTTCTTGCGGCGGCCTGAGGCGTGCCGGTGGAGCGGGGGCCGCCAGCGCGGCAAGCGCCGCCAGGCCCGTGCTCGCCGCCAAAGCGAGCGGGATGATGCCGGCGCCGAGGCGGGCGATCAGGTAGCCGCCGAGCAGGTTCGCCGCAAAGAAGCTGACCGAGCCCCATAGCCTGACGCGGCCATAGTCGATCGCAGCGCCCGCCCTGATCTGCGCCGTCGTCAGCACGTCGGCCAAAGGCACGACACCGGAGATGGCGGCGGCGTTGAGCGCCATGGTCAGGCCGATCAGCCAGATGCCATGCGCCGGCAGCAAGGCGAGATAGAGCAGCGCCGCCAGCCCATTGAGCGCGGCCAGCAGCAGAACCGGCGGCAGGCGGCTGTCGGCGAGCCCGGTAACCCATGACGTAGCGACGACGCGCATCAGGATCGGAATCGTGAGGACGACGCTGATGGCGACGTCGCCGAGCCCTCTGGAAGCGAGCCAGATCGGAAAGAACGGCATGTAGATGCCGACGCCGAGGAAATTCAGCGCATGCATCAGCGACAGTCGCGGCCCGACCCCACCCTGCGGAAGCAGCGCCATTTTCAAGCCCAATCGCATGGCGCCGGCAGCACTTCCTTAAGCAATACGGGGGCACGGTTGGAGATGGTGCATTTCGACTGACGAATGGCGATTCGGCCAGTCCTTCACGAGCAGGTTGGCCATGGTTGAGCCGCGTTCGCTAACGCCGCTGAGCGAAACCGACTACGAGGCCATTGCGGCCGCCGTCATGGAGACGGCGCGCGGGCGCTGGTTCATGGCCGAATTCGCCAAACGCAACCGCCAGGCCGACACGGCCCAGCTGCTCACCGCCATCGGCCGGATCGAGCGCGTCGTCGGCGTCAATGCCCAGCCCGCGCCACCCGAGCCCAACCTGCGTGAGGCTGCCGCGCTGATCACCGATCTCAGGCTCGACCTCGAACGGATCAGCGGGCGCAGCCAGGAGCCGTCATCTGGCTTGGCGGCGCGCATCGAGAGCGCCTCCGGCAGCATCGCCGCCGCGGTCGAGAGCGTGCAGGAGGCCGCCTGGGGCCTGCGCGAAGCCGGCGCCGACGAGGTCCTCTGCGACATGCTCGACCGGCGCGCCACCGAGATCAACGCCGCGACCGCCAACATCGACGGCACGGCCCAGCAGATCGGCAAGATCGCCGATACGATCGCAATGCTCGACAGCAGCCTGCGGGCGTTCTGCGAGGGCGCGCAGGGCGAAAGCGACGCAGAGCAGGTCCAGCCGGCGCGCGGGCTCAGCCTGCGGGAGGCGGCGCCGCTCAGCGCCTATGACGACATCGAGATCATCGAGATCGACGAGATTCCGACCTCGGTCGTGTCTGCGCCGCGCAAGATCTCCGCGCGGCCGACGAGCGAGTTCAAGCACCAGGTCAGCCCGCTCGTTCACGACGATGTCGATTTCGAATATATCGACGTGCCCGGCGAGGCGCCGCCGCCCGCTCCCCCCGCCCCCCCGGCGACCTCGGAAGCCGAACTGCGCGAGATCGACGCGCTGCGCGCCGACAAGAAGCTCGCCTATTTCGCTTAAACCGCTCCCGCGGCGACATAGCTCGCCATCTTGCCGGGGTTGAGCAGGCCGAGCGGATCGACCTCGTGCTTGAAGCCGAGCTGGTCGGCATCGGCGCGCTTGTGGCGGCTGCCGGCCTCGAGCGAGACCACATGCGGATTCGCGATCATCACGCCCGCCTCCTCATGCAAAGCGATGATCTCGTTCAGGCGCTCGGGCGTCGAATAGCGCAGGATCGGCAAGGCGCTCGCGGTCATCCTCCCACCGAAGCGGATGAATTCGTGATGCGCCAGAACCTCGTCGGGAAAGCGCGCGATCATCTCAGCGGCGCTCTCGAGCAGCCGGTCATGCGGGAACATGCATTGCAGATAGGTGATCGAGCGGTCGCCCTTCAGCCATTGCAGCGTGGTGTGGTTCCAGGTGTATTCGTAGAGCGGGACCGTGCCCGGCCCCTCCTCCGAGGGAGCCTCATAGGTCACCGCGCCGCGCTGGCCGATGATCGCCTTGAACGGCCCGAGCGAGGCTTCGGCGATCATGCAGATCAGGATGCTCTTGCCCTGCGGGCAATGCTGCTTCAGCGCGCCGAATGTCGCCGGGATCGGCCATGAGATCGGCGTCACCAGCTTCTTGACCACGCCGTCGGCGAGCGCGACCGCGTAGCCGGCCTGGAAGGCCTCCATATAGTCGTCGAAGGCGACGATGACGTCGATCCAGGGCCAGGCCGGAGCGAGCGGCATTTCCAGCGCCGTGATGATGCCGGTCGTGCCATAGGCGCGATTGACCTTCTGGGCCGCGTCGTCGCGCAGTTCGAGGATGCGCGGCTCCTCCTCCATCGTGACGATGCGCGCCGCCAGGATGTTGCCGGGCTCGCGCAGGCCGCCATATGTGACCGAGCCGACGCCGCCCGAGCCGCCGGCAACGAAGCCGCCGATCGTGGCCGAGCGCTTGGTCGAGGGATGCATGCGCAGTTCGAAACCCGCCTCGCGCGTCGCCATATCGATGTCGAGCAGGCGCGAGCCGGCGGCGACCCTGACCACGCCGGGCTTTTGCCAGGCGATGCCACTCAATGCCGTAATGTCGAGCAGCACGCCGCCTTCGAGCGGCACGGCCTGGCCGTAATTGCCGGTACCAGCCGCACGGACCGTCAGCGGGATGCGCCGCTTCACGCAAGCCGCGGCGACCCGCACCACCTCGTCCTCATCGCGCGGGCAGGCGATGATGTCGGCGGATTTGTCGGCCAATTCCTGGTTCAGGATCGGCGAATACCAGAAGAAGTCGCGCGAGCGCTTGCGCACCACCTGCGGCTCGTCGATCAGCGGGATGCCGTCGAGATCGGCCTTCAGCCCGGCGATGTCGTAGCGCGAAGGCTGCGGCGGCTTGTGCTTTCTTTCGATGTCCAAGCTCATATCGTATCCATTGCAGCTTCGTCATTGCGAGCGCAGCGAAGCAATTCAGAGTCTTAGCGCTCGACGTCCCCCTGGATTGCTTCGCTGCGCTCGCAATGACGACAGGGCATCAATTCTCCCGTTTCAGCGCGCTCTCATGCCAGCGCCGCAGCAGGAGATGCGAGATCCAGCTCGTCGCGAGGAAGATCGCGATCCCCGACAGCGAGATCATGATCAGGGCGGCAAAAACGCGCGGGATCTTGAGCTGATAGCCCGCCTCCAGGATGCGGTAGGCGAGGCCCGACGAGCTGCCGCCGGTACCGGCGACGAATTCGGCGACGACCGCCCCGATCAGCGCGAGCCCACCCGATATCTTCAGCCCGGCGAGGAAATACGGCAACGCTGCCGGCAATTTGAGATGGCGCAGCGTCTGCCAGCGCGTCGCGCCATAGAGCTGGAACAGGTTGATCAGGTTGTGATCGGCCGAATTCAGCCCGAGGATGGTGTTCGACAGGATCGGGAAGAAGGCGACGATCCAGGCGCAGATCAGGAGCGAGAGGTTGATGTCTCCGGCCCAGATGATGATCAGCGGCGCGATCGCCACGATCGGGGTCACCTGCAGGATCACCGCATAGGGCAGAAGCGACATCTCCAGCCATTTCGACTGGGTGAACAGCACGGCGAGCGCAACGCCGACAATGACGGCCGCAGCCAGCGCCATGAAGGTGATGCGCAGCGTGATCCAGAGCGAACCCGAGAGCGTGCCCCAGTCGGCAATCAGCGTCTGGCCGATCAGGAGCGGCCCGGGCAGGACATAGGGCGGAATCTCCTTCCAGCGGACCAGGAACTCCCACAGGCCAAGCGCCAGCACGCCGATGACGATCGGCGCCAGGAGGCGCGGCCAGGCGCTGGCGGGCAGGCCCAGGATGCGGGGCTCCGTCGCGAAGACGGGGCGGGCTTCAGCGTCTGTGCCGTCATGGGGGGCGTGCGGCAGGGCTGTCTCAAGGGATGGCGCGCTCATGAGCCGATCGCCTCCTTGAGCTTGCCGGAGACGACGCGGCAGAGATGGGCGTATTCCGGGGAGGTGCGGAAGAGATCGTCGCGCGGATAGGGCGCATCGACATCGAGATCGGCCATGACCCGGCCGGGACGCGCCGCCATCACCACGATGCGCTTGGAGAGATAGACCGACTCGAAGACCGAATGGGTGACGAAGACGGCGGTGAACTTCTCCTTCCACCAGAGTTCGAGCAGATCGTCATTGAGGCGGTGGCGGGTGATCTCGTCGAGCGCCGCGAAAGGCTCGTCCATCAGCAGGATCTTTGGCCGCAGCACGAGCCCGCGCGCGATCGAGACGCGCATCCTCATGCCGCCGGAGAGCTCGCGCGGATAGGATTTCTCAAAGCCCTTGAGCCCAACCAGCGCCAGCATCTCGGCGGCGCGCTCTTGCGCCTCGCGCTTGCGGACGCCCTTCAGCGTCAAGGGCATCATGACGTTGGCGAGCGCGGTCGCCCAGGGCATCAAGGTCGGGTCCTGGAAGACGAAACCGAGATCGCGCTCAGGCTCGCCCGAGGCGTCATGGCTGGTCGTCGGCCATTCGATCGTGCCGGTCGAGGGGGCGCCCAGCCCGGCGATCATGCGCAGCAGGGTCGATTTCCCGCAGCCGGAGGGGCCGAGCAGGCTGATGAACTCGCCGGCGCCCAGATGCAGGTTGACGTCGCGCACGGCGAGCGTGCCGTTGGCGAACTGTTTCGAGACATGGCGCACGCAGACGAGCGGCTTGGCCTCGCTGCTGCGGACGGCATGGGGTGTGCTCAGATAGGCTGTGTCCAAAGCCTGATGATCCGTTGTCTGTGACAGTCACAACGAGTGCGACGTCATCCCGGGCTTGCCCCGGGATCCATCGAAGGGCGCCGCACTCTACGATAGCTCCCGGATCTGCGCCGCTTCGCGGCTTGTCCGGGATGACGGCGAGGAGGCGGCCGCCGAACGCCTCACGCCTTGCCCACGCCCTTGTTCACGAACTCCAGGCTGTAGGCCTTCTTGATATCGACGCCGGCCGGGAAGACGCCGGCCTCCGTCATCGTCTTGTAGAAGCTGGCCCAGCGCGCATCGGTCATGGCGCCGATGCCGAGCGTCAGCGCGTCGCCGGAGAGCACGATGCCCTTCTCGTTCATGACCTTGACGGCGTAGTCGATCTTCTCCTGATCCATGTCGGGATTGTCCTTCAGGATCTGGGCGTTGGCTGCGGCCGCGCTCGGCCCGGCCTTCATGTATTCAGCCCAGCCTTCCAGCGAGGCGGTGACGAAGCGCTGGACCAGGTCCTTCTTCTCCGCGACCATCTTCTGCGAGATGTTGATCGTGGTGTTATAGTTCTCGAAGCCGGCATCGGCGATGAGATGCACCACCGGGTTCACCCCGCCCTTCTGGATGGCGAAGGGCTCGGACGACAGGAAGCCCTGCTGCGAGATGGTCTTGTCGGCCAGGAAGGGCGCCATGTTGAAGGTGTAGGGCCTGATCTGCTCGTCGGTATAGCCGAACTTCGCCTTCAGGAAGGGCCAGTAGCTGGTGCGCCCGGCAGCGCCGACCAGGATCGGCTTGCCCTTCAGCGCAGCCAGCGAGTCATTGCCCTGTCCGGGATGCGAGATCAGGACCTGCGGGTCCTTCTGGAAGATCGAGGCGATGCAGAGGAAGGGGATGTTCTCCTGGGCATAGCGGATCGCCTCGAAGGAGTTCGACATGATCATGTCGACGCGACCGCCGAGCAGGAGCTGCGAAGGGTTCTGCTGCGGTCCGCCGGGGCGGATATCGGCGTCGATGCCGTATTTCTTGTAGATGCCGTTGGTGACGGCGAGATAGAAGCCGCCATGCTCGGCCTGGGCGCGCCAATTGGTCTGGTAGGAGACCTTGTCGAGCGTCTGGGCGCTGACCTTGCTGCCGGGCACCGGCACCAGGACGGAGGCGGCCGAGCCGCCGATGAGGCCCAGCGCCGCGCGCCGGTTGATGCGATACTTCATCATCATGCTGGAGACCTCCTGGATAAGGCTTTTGCGCAGCTGCGCCGTGATCGCGGGCCAGCAACATACATGCCATGCAGCACCGCTGGCAGGAAATGCGGCATGACGCTCTTGCGCACAGAGAACGTGCAATTGCCCAGGCTGCAAGCAGAAACACCACGCGATCCATGGATGCAGGCAGCGGGCTTCCCCAGCGGGCGGTTCCAGCTAGGCTGGCGCAATGCGCTCCGAACATGCCGTCTCCGATACGCTGCTTGCCGTGCTCCGGCGGGCGCCCCTCGAAAACGTCGTTCTCCTGAAGTTTCTGCTCGCCTCCCCGGAGGCCGCGACCGTGCATCAGATCGTCAAGGGCGATGATGCGGCGACACTGCTGCTGCTCGACCATCGCTTCAGCGATTTCGATCGCGAGACCTATCCGGCAGCCAGCGCGTCGGTCCTCATCGCCAGCAGCCGCCCCGAACTCACGCGGGACCTGCTGGCTTTCGTGCCGCGGGAGCAGACCCTGGTCTTCAAGCTGGCGAGCCAGGCCGACCGGCTTGTCGTGGCGGAGGCATTTCCCCTGGAACGGCGCACCGCCTTCCTGTCCTACACCGCAACAGCGACGGCCCCACTCGACGCGGGCGCAAACATCGAGACGACCACCGCTAAGACGCCGTTCGAGCTGTTGGCGGCGCAAGGCCACAGCGCAGAGTGGCTGGGGCCCCTGATCGAGAGCAGGCGCGCCTTCATCAGCGTGCTCAGGGACGGTCCCAAGCCACTATCGGCCTGCTTTGCCTTCCAGATCGACGGCCCGGTCTGGGAGGTCGGGGGCGTCTACACCCAGCCGCAAGAGCGCGGCAAAGGCCTGGCCTATCGCGTGGTCCGCACGGCGCTGGCAGAATTGCAGCGTCGCGGCCATGTTGCACGCTATCAGGTCGCCGAGGAAAACACGGCTTCCATCCGGCTGGCGGAGTCCCTAGGCATGAGGCGCTACCTCACCCTGACCCATTACCTCAGCGCGCCGGACATGCCATGACCAGCCCCGCCATGACCAGCCCCGCCATGACCACCCCTGCCATGACCCGCCCTGCCCTTGCCGCGCTGCGCGCTGAACTCGCGGATCTGACGATCTATGAGGATGCGCCGAGCTTGCGCATGCATAGCCGTGACTTCTTCTGGTTCTCGCCGGTGCTGAAGCCCGATCTCGAGGGCAAGCAGGCCGAGCTGATCATCCTGCCGCGCGACAAGGCGGAGGTCGCCCGCATCGCCTCGGCCTGCGCGCGCCATCGCGTGCCGTTGACGGTGCGCGGCGGCGGCACCGGCAATTACGGCCAGGCCGTGCCGCTGGAAGGCGGCGTGGTGATGAACCTGACCCGGCTCAACCGCGTCGTCTCGACCACGCTCGGCGCCGGCCGCTTCGAGGCCGGAGCCAATCTGCTCGACATCGACAAGGCTCTCTGGCCGCTCGGGCAGGAATTGCGCATGCATCCCTCGACACGGGCGCAGGCGACGCTGGGCGGCTTCGTCGCCGGCGGCGCGGCCGGCGCCGGTTCCTGCACATGGGGCCAGATCGACAATCTCGGCGCGGTGATCGCGCTCGAAGTCATGACGGTCGAGCCCGAGCCGCGCCTGATCGAATTGCGCGGCAAGGAAATCCTCAAGGTGATGCACGCCTATGGCGTCAACGGCATCATCACCGAGGTCGAGGTCCCGCTCGCGCCGGCCCATGCCTGGGCCGAGCGGATCGCGACCTTCGACAGCCTGAAGGCGGCGGCCGCCTTCGGCCAGGCCTTCACCGAATGCGACGGCATCGCCAAGAAGCTCGTCAGTATCCACGCCCCCGCGATCGCGCCCTATCTCAAGCGCCTCGGACCCTATCTCGGCGACAAGGCCTTCGCCATCCTGATGGTGTCGGAGCCGCAGGGCGACGAGCTCGACCGGCTGATCGCCGAGATGGGCGGTAGCGTGACCTTTGCGCGCGGGGCGCAGGCTGCAAGGGCTGCCGCCTTCGGCGAGCACCGGGAGAAAGGCGCGCCCGGCCCGCTCTACGAATACACCTGGAACCACACCACGCTGCATGCGCTCAAGCTCGATCCGACGATCACCTATCTGCAGCTTCGCTTTCCACCCGGCCGCAATCTCGAGCTGCTCGATTGGGCAGAGGAGGCCTTCCGCGACGACGTGATCTTCCACATCGAGTTCCAGCGCCGGCAGGGCAAGGTCTATCATTCCAGCCTGCCGCTGGTGCGCTTCAGCACGGCGGAGCGCCTGCACGAGATCATGCGGCAAGCCGAGGCAGCCGGCATCCAGGCCTCGAACCCGCATACATGGGTCTTGAACAATGCTGGCTGGAAGCGCACCGACGCGCCGCAGCCGGAATTCAAGCGCCTCGCCGACCCCTATGGGCTGATGAACCCGGGCAAGCTGCTGGACTGGGAGGCCCAAGCCTCGGATGCGAAGACCACGGAAGCGGCCGAGTGAGCTTGCGCCTCAGCCGCAGATCAGCTTGCGCAGATCCGCGAAGATGCGCCTGGCATAATCCACCGGGGGCTCGGCACCGGCATGATCGAGCCAGAGATCGCTCGCGACCCGCAGCGCCCCGATCGTGACCATGGCGACGAGCCGCGCCGGCAACGGATCGCCGCCTTGGGCCGTGCGCTCGGCCAGGGCTGCCGCCAGCACACGTTCCAGCTTCTCGTATTTGACCTGATCATAGGCGCGCAGGGCCGGCGTCTCCTTCACCAGCCGGGAGAGGGCGATCGCCTCCTCGCGCTCATAGCTGCTGATGCTGGCGATCAGCGCCCGCTCCGCCGCCAGCAGCAGCGGCTCGCTTTGTGGGCGCTGCGCCAGCGCAGCCACAAGCCCGTCGCCGAAGGCATCCTTCCAGGCGAAGACGACCTCCTCCTTGGAAGCGAAATAGTGGAAGAAGCTGCGGCGCGACATCTCGGCGGCTGCGGCGATATCGTCCAGTGTCGTCGCCTCGAAGCCCTTCTCCAGGAACAGCGCCATGGCCGCATTCGTCAGCCTTTCGCGGGTCTGGAGCTTCTTGCGCTCGCGCAGTCCTGGCTTGGGCGTGTTGCGCAAGGGCGCGCCGCGCGTTTGATCAGGCATCGGAAAACTCTTTAATTTCATCTCTTGCAATTTTGCACTTGATGCAAATATCTGCATCCAAGTTAGCATCCGCCAGCGCTCCCGCCATCCCACGCCTGGAAAGAGCCATGAAAGACAACTGGACCACTGCCGATATCCCTTCGCAAGCCGGCAAGCTCGCCATCGTCACCGGCACCGGCGGCCTCGGCTATGAAGACGCGATCGAGCTCGCCCGCGCTGGAGCAGAGGTCGTCCTCGCCGGCCGCAACGCTGGCAAGGGCAGCGAGGCGGTGGCGCGGATCAAGGCCGCCGTCCCGGGCACGACCATCTCCTTCAGCCTGCTCGATCTCGCCGAGCTATCCTCGATCCAGGCTTTCGCGGCTTCCTTCGCCAGCAGGCACGACCGGCTCGACATCCTGATCAACAATGCCGCGGTGATGGCGCTGCCAAAGCGGGCGATCACGGCCGACGGTTTCGAGATGCAGATCGGCACCAATTTCCTCGGGCATTTCGCACTGACGGCGCATCTCTTACCGCTGCTGCGCAAAAGCGCCGCGCCGCGCGTGATCCAATTGAGCAGCCTGGCGCATCGCCGCGGCACGATCGATTTCGACGATCTCCAGGGCGAGCGGCCCTATAATGCCTGGAAGGCCTATAGCCAGTCCAAGCTCGCCATGCTGATCTTCGCGCTGGAGCTGCAGCGTCGCAGCGACGCCCAGGGCTGGGGCCTGACCAGCCTTGCGAGCCATCCCGGCTGGGCGACGACAGACCTGATCGCGAACGGTCCCGCCCAAAGCGGGCCGGCGCTGCTCTGGCAGGTGACGCGCCTGCTCGCTCCCCTGTTCAGCCAATCGCCTGCCGCCGGCGCCCTGCCGACGCTCTATGCGGCGACCGCTTCCGACGCGGAGAAGGGCGGCTATTATGGCCCCAATGGCTTCTACGAAATGAGAGGCGCACCGTCGCATTCGAAGATGGTCGGGCAAGCGAATGATCCCGCTATCGCGACGCGACTCTGGGACGCCGCCGAGCGGCTCACCGGCGTGAGTTTCGCCGAGCCCGTCGACGCCGCGACGACTGCCTGAGACCGAACTCCATCGCTGAAGCCAAGGATACGATCCGTGAAAGTCCTGATTTTCGGCGCGACCGGCATGGTCGGGCAAGGCGTGCTGCGCGAATGCCTGCTCGATCCCGACGTGAGCGAGGTCGTCACCATCGGCCGCAGCGCGACCGGGCAGAGCCATGCCAGGCTGCGCGAGATCGTTCACGCCGATCTGACCGACTACGCCGCGATCGAATCGCAGCTCACGGGCTTCGACGCCTGCTTCTTCTGCCTCGGCGTCGCCTCGGCGGGGATGAGCGAAGCCGACTACCGCCGCATCACCTATGACATCGCGCTCGCCGCCGCCCGGACGCTGGTGCGGCTCAATCCGACGATGGTGTTCATCTATGTCTCGGGCGCCAGCACCGACAGCAGCGAAAAAGGCCGCTGGATGTGGGCGCGGGTGAAGGGCGCGACCGAGAACGCCATCATGCGCCTGCCCTTCAAGGCCTCCTACATGTTCCGCCCGGGCGCGATCCAGCCGCTGCACGGCATCCGCTCGAAGACCAGGCTCTATCGCGTGATCTACGACCTGACCGCGCCGTTGCTGCCCCTGCTGCAGCGCTGGCTGCCGAATTCCATCACCACCACCGAGCAGATCGGCAAGGCGATGCTCAAGGTGGCAAGGGAGGGAGCGCCCAAATCCATCATCGAGAATGCCGACATCAACCGGCTTTGACGGTCTATAGTTTGAGCCCTCATCCTGAGGAGCAGCCTTCAGGCTGCGTCTCGAAGGATGCTCCAGATGGCTCCGGAGCCTCCTGGAACATCCTTCGAGACGCCGCTACGCGGCTCCTCAGGATGAGGGCTGTGTTTCGGAAACGGCGCGAAGCCGGAGCGGCCTTCTCTCTCAGCCGCGCTGAACTAGCTGCTCTCAGGTTTTTGCTCTCGCATCGGCTTGGCCCGAAAACCGGTTCCCACTTTTCGGGCCGATGGCCTAGGGTTACGCCCTCGATTGGCTGCAAGGACGAGAGCATGACCGCGCGCTTCTGGGGCGAGCTGAAGACCACCGAATTCGAGGGGCTGTCCGCCGACGACACCGTCGCGGTGCTGCCGCTGGCGGCGATCGAGCAGCATGGACCGCATCTGCCTGTTTCGGTCGACACCACGATCATGAACGCGATGCTGGCTGAGGCGATGCCGCTCATCCCGGCCGGACTCGACGTGCTGGTGCTGCCGACCATGGCGATCTGCAAATCGAACGAGCACCTGCATTCGCCGGGCACGCTGACCTTGTCCTGGGAGACCGCGACCAGCGCCTGGATCGAGATCGGCGAGAGCGTCAGGCGTGCAGGCTTGCGCAAGCTCGTCATCCTCACCTCGCATGGCGGCAATGTCGATCCGATGAAGGTTGTCGCGCGCGAATTGCGCGTGCGCCTCGGCATGCTCACCGTGACCACGGCCTGGCGCGCCTTTGGCCTGCCGCAGGGCCTTTTTGCCGATCTCGACGCCAATCACGGCATCCATGCCGGCGATATCGAGACCTCGCTGATGCTGCATTTCCGGCCAGACCTCGTCGATATGAGCAAGGCCGGGCGCTTCGAGCCGTTGACGGTCGCGATGGCGAGCGAGGGCTACACCTGGTTGCGACCGACCGGGCTGCACGCCTTCGCCTGGATGGCGCAGGATGTTCACGCCTCGGGCGCAGCCGGCGACGCCAGCCTCGCCACGGCAGAGAAAGGCAAGGCGACGTCGGCCTTCCAGGCGAAGGGTTTTGCCGAGCTTATGGCCGATGTCGCCCGATTTCCGCTGGCGAAGCTGCACGAGGCCGATTGAGGCGCGGCAGCCGTCATTGCGAGGAGCGTCAGCGACGAAGCAATCCAGGAGGGCTCGCGCAAACCTCTGGATTGCTTCACTGCGCTCGCAATGACGGGGTTGAACCTATGCCCTGAACAGCTCAATCCGGATCGAGCAAGCGCGGCCCTGCCCCCTGCTCGGCCAGCCTGTCCCAGGGATTGTGCAAGGGGCAACCCTTCACCGAGAGACAGCCGCAGCCGATGCAGTCGGTCAGGTGGTCGCGCAACCGCGTCAGCCGGTCGATGCGCCGCTCCAGCTCCGCCTTCCACAGCGAGGACAGCTTCGCCCAGTCGGCGACAGTCGGCGTGCGCTCGGCCGGCAGCGCCTTGAAGGCCTCGCGGATCGTCTTCAGTGGCATGCCGGTGCGCTGCGCCACCTTGATGATCGAAACCCGCCGCAGGACCTCGCGCGGATAGCGCCGCTGGTTGCCGGCGCTGCGATTGCTGCGGATCAGGCCCTTCGCCTCATAGAAATGGATCGCGGAGACGGCGAGCCCGGTGCGGCGCGCGACCTCGCCGACGCTCAATTCGTCCAGGGGAGATGCATGCCCGTTCGCCATCGATGCTCTTGACCTCAACTATAGTTGAGGTTCTATACAACTGGCTCCCGACACGCAAACTGGAGCACATCCCCATGCATCGCAGGCTCGAACCCAGGATCAAGCTGGCGCTGATCTATGGCAGCACCCGTGAAGGCCGCCTCTGCGACAAGGTCGCCGGCTGGGCCGCAGCGCAGATCGAAGGCGACGGCCCCTTCGATCTCGACATCATCGACCCCGTCACGCTCGGCCTGCCGGAGCGACATCAGCGCGGCGAGCACGACGCCGTGCAAGCGCTGAGGCAGCGCATCGGCAATGCCGACGGCTTCGTCATCGCGACGCCGGAATATAATCGCGGCTATACCGCTGCGCTGAAGTTCCTGATCGACTCCGTCGGCGAGGAGTGGCGCGGCAAGCCGGTAGGCTTCGTCTCCTATGGCGGCGTCTCGGGTGGCTTGCGCGCCGTCGAGCAATTGCGCCTCGTCTTCGCCGAGCTCCACGCCATGACGATCCGCGATGGCGTCTGCTTCGCCAATGTCTGGAGCCGCTTCGATGCGTCGGGCAGGCTCCTGGATGCCGACCAGCCGGAGAAGGCGATGGCGACCATGCTGGCGCAATTGCATTGGTGGGCCACAGCCCTGCGCAACGCCCGAAACAGCGTGCCTTACGGGCAATTCGCAGCCTGAAACCAGCGCCGTCACTTCACGGATCTGTGGCCATAGCCGCACAAATTCGAACTGGTTGCCGGGCCGGCGATGGCGGAAAGATGCCATCGCCACAGGAACCAGAGCGACTATGCAGCTACAACTTCTCCGCAATGCCGCACTCAAGCTCAGCTATGCCGGCAGGACGATCCTCGTCGATCCCGATCTCGGGGCACGCCACAGCCGGCGCTCCATCGCCGGCCGCTCGAACAATCCCATGGTCGATCTGCCGCTACCGATCGAGGACATCCTCGCCGGGGTCGACCTCGTCATCGTCTCGCATCTGCATGCCGACCATTTCGACGAGGTCGCCAAGGAACGCCTGCCCAAGGACTTGCCGCTGATCTGCCGCGCCGGCGACGAGGAGACCATCGCCAAGGCCGGCTTCCGCGCGATCACACCGCTCGACTGCTATCTCCGGCTCGGCCCGATCATCCTCAAATCGCATCCAGCCCAGCACGGCACCGGCGCAGTCGTCGAGACGATGGGCCCCGTGATGGGCTTCGGCCTGGAGGCGCCGGGCGAGCCTGCCTTCTACTGGTGCGGCGACAGCGTGCTCTACCCGCCCTTGCTCGACGCCCTGAAGGCGACCGACCCCGATATCATCGTGACGCATTCCTGCGGCGCGCTCTGGGACGGCACGCTGATCGTGATGGATGCCGGGCAGACGCTCGACCTCTGCGAGGCGGCGCCGCGCGCGACCGTGATCGCGACCCATATGGAAGCGCTCGACCACGCCACGGTCAGCCGCGTCGCCCTGCGGCAGGCCGCACAGGCACGCGGCATCGGCCCAGAGCGCCTGCTGATCCCGCGGGATGGCGAGACGATCGACCTGCGGGCCAGCGGCGCGGCTTAAGGCTTAGAGCTCAGAGTCTATCCTCGGAACCACGTCGTCATCCTGGGCTTCGCGCAGCGAAGTCCCGGGATCCATCATAGAGCTCCGGAGCCCTCCGATGGCTCCCGGAGCTGCGCCGCTGCGCGGCTTGTCCAGGATGACGGTGTGGCTCCGATGCCGGGCGAACGAGCGGCGGCTACTCTCCCGCCTTCATCTGCTTGGCGTAGATGTCCTTATAGGTCTCGCGCAGCAGGTTCTTCTGGACCTTGCCCATGGTGTTGCGCGGCAGGTCGTCGACGATGAAGACCTGCTTGGGCAATTTGAACTTGGCCAGGCGCTGCTCCAGCGTCTTGGCGATCGAGGCGGCGGTGATCGTCGCGCCGGGCTTGACCACCACGACGGCGGTGACGCCCTCGCCGAAATCGGGATGCGGACAGCCGATGACGGCGCTTTCGACCACGCCTGGCATCTCGTCGATCTCGGTCTCGACCTCCTTGGGATAGACATTGTAGCCGCCGGTGATGATCAGGTCCTTGCCGCGCCCGACGATGTGGACATAGCCGGCGGGGTCGATCTTGCCGAGGTCGCCGGTGATGAAGAAGCCGTCAGCGCGGAACTCGGCCGCCGTCTTCTCCGGGTTGCGCCAATAGCCCTTGAAGACGTTGGGGCCCTTGACCTCGATCATGCCGATCTCGTCGGCGCCCAGCACCTTGGCCGTCTCGGGGTCGGTGACGCGGGCGGAGACGCCCGGAAGCGGGAAGCCGACCGTGCCCGCCACCCGCTCGCCCTCATAGGGGTTGGAGGTGTTCATATTGGTCTCGGTCATGCCGTAGCGCTCGAGGATGGCGTGGCCGGTGCGCTCGCGCCATTCGCGGTGGGTCTCGGCGAGCAAGGGGGCCGAGCCGGAGACGAAGAGGCGCATATGGGCGGTCGAAGCCTTGTTCAGCCGGTTATCCTGGAGGAGCCGGACATAGAAGGTCGGCACGCCCATCATGCAGCTCGCCTGGGGCAGATGTTTGAAGACCTGGTCGGGATCGAATTTCGGCAGCAGGATCATCGCGCTGCCCGAGAACAGCACGACATTGGTCGCCACGAAGAGCCCATGCGTGTGGAAGATCGGCAGCGCATGCAGCAGCACGTCGTCCTTGGTGAAGCGCCAGTAGTCGACCAAAGCGAGCGCGTTCGAGGCCAGATTGTCATGGCTCAGCATCGCGCCCTTGGAGCGCCCGGTCGTGCCCGAAGTGTAGAGGATGGCGGCGAGATCATCGGGCCCGCGCGCGACATCGGCGAAATCGGTCGCAGCCGCGAGCGCCTTGTCGGAGAGCGTGCCGGCCGAGACATCGACTGAGCGCCAGACGCCGAGCGTCTCCAGCTTCGCGCCGGCCTTGTCGGCATAAGGCTTCAGCGCCGCGGCCTTGGCGGGATCGCAGACGAAGACGGCGGGCTCGGCATCGCCGAGGAAATACTCGATTTCGGCCGGGGTATAGGCGGTGTTCAGCGGCAGGAAGATCGCGCCCGCGCGCACCGTGCCGAGATAGAGCATCAAGGCCTCGATGCTCTTTTCGACCTGCACCGCGACGCGGTCGCCGGGCTTTACGCCGAGAGCGACCAGCGCATTGGCGAAGCGGGCGGAGACCGCGACCATGTCGGCATAGCTGTAGCTGCGACCGTCATCGAGCGTCGCGAAAGGCGCAGCCTGCGCAGGGATACGCGACCTGATGAGGTCGAAAAGGTGGTTGCCCATGATTTCGGGTCCTTTCAGGCGTTTCCGGTCAGTCGGAATTCAGTTTGCGGCCGGCCGCAGCAGCTTGCGCACGCCCGGGGAGGCGACGACCGTGTTGCGGGTGGCGAAGGCTTCGTGGTTGGTCTCGATATCGTCGAGGTCATAGCGATAATTGACCATCACGCCATGGGCTTCGCGCAAGCCGCGCGCCGAGAGGTTGCCGCCGACATTGATGCGCTCCAGCCTGGCGCCATTGCCGAGATGGAAGCGCGCGACGGGATCGATGACCCGTCCCGAGGCCGTGCGGGCCCGCAGCAGATATTGCGCCGCCATCTGGCCAAGCAGCTTGTCGCGCCTTGCCTTGGCCGGATCGTCGAGCAGGCCCGTCTCGCTGGCCGGGCGCGCGAGCTCCGAGCGTTCCTCATTGCTCAGGTGGAAATCTCCGGGATCGGCAATGATGCCGTCGAGCCAGCGCGCGAAACCCGGCACCGGCGAGAGTGTGACGAAGGTGTCGAGCCCCGGCAATTCGCGCTTCAGGTCCTCGGCCACCTGCTTGATCAGGAAGTTGCCGAAGGAGATGCCGCGCAGCCCCTCCTGGCAGTTCGAGATCGAATAGAACACCGCCGTCGTCGCCGCCTGGGCGGACAGCACCTCGCGCTCGCCGCTCAGGAGTTCGCCGATGCTGTGCGGAATCGCACCGGTCAGCGCGACCTCTACGAAGATCAACGGCTCGTCGACGAGCTGCGGATGGAAGAAGGCGAAGCAGCGCCGGTCGGCCGGCTCCAGCCTGCGGCGCAGATCGTCCCAGCCCTGGATCTCATGCACCGCCTCGTAGCGGATGATCTTTTCCAGGACGTTGGCGGGGCTGCGCCAGTCGATCCGGCGCAGGACCAGGAAGCCGCGGTTGAACCAGGAGCCGAAGAGGTGGCGGAAATCGCTGTCGACGGCCTTGAGCTCGGGCTCGGCCTCCATCGCCTCGAACAGCGCCTCGCGCATCCGCACCAGAACATGCGTGCCGTCGGGCGCGAGGTTGAGCCGGCGCAGCAATTCCTGCCGGCGTGGTTCGGAGGCGAAATGCAGGGCAGCGATCGCAGCCGTGCCGGGCTCCTTGCGATAGGCCTCGATCGCTTTGCCCAAGCGCTCCTGATCCGGCCCGAAACGCTCCTGGAGCATCATGAAGAAGGCCTGCCGGCCCTGCCGGTCGAGCCCTTCCCAGGCGTTCAGGACAGCCTGCGCCAGCGCCATGCCCGAGGCTTCGCCGCGCCCCGAGAGCAGATCCTCGCAGAGCCGGTCGATCGGCCGGTTGCGCCCGGCAAAGCGTTCGAAGCCGATCAGCGCCCGGCCGCGATCCGCCACGCTGGTCAGAAGGTCTCCGAGAAACGCCATGTCCATGCGGACCTCCAGTTGAACGCCAGGCATCCTATACGAGTTTCGCGGGACCGGAACCGCGCGCCGGGAAAGCTGCCGCTCCAAAATCGGATCGAAACCCTCAATCCAGCAAGGCCCAGGCCTTGAGGAAGAAGTCTGGCGTGCCGAAATTGCCGGATTTCAGCGCGATCACGAGATCGGGTCCGGCGACGACGCGCGTCCAGGGCACTCCCGGATCGATCTCGGGACCGATCTCCAGCGTCCCGATGCCGAGTCCCTGGACGACGGCCCCAGAGGTCTCGCCACCGGCGACGAGCAGCTTGGAGACGCCGCCAGCGGCGAGGAGCCGCGCGGTCTCGGCGAAGGCATGCTCCACCGTCTCGCCCGCTTTGTCGCGGCCGAGCTTGTCCTGGATCGCGGCGACCTCGGCCGGATCATCGCTGGAATAGAGCAGGAAAGGCTTGTCCTGCGGCTGCGCCAGCGCCCAGGCGGCAAGCTGCGCCGCGGTCTGGGTGCCGGCGGCCAGCGCCAGCGGGTCGACCTTCAAAGCGGGGAAGCCCGCCGCGACCGCCACCTTGATCTGCCCGCGCGTCGCCGTCGAGCAGCTGCCGGAGATAATGCCCGCGCGGCCCTTCGGCGCGCTCAGGCTCACAGGCGCGGCGCGCTGCCGCAGCAGCCCGGCCTCGCGGAAATTCTGCGGCAGGCCCATCGCGATACCGGAGCCGCCGGTCAGCAGGACATGGCCGGCAACAGCCTCACCCAGCACCATCAGGTCGTCATTGGTCAGTGCATCCGTGACGACATAGCGCGCGCCCTCCCCCGCCAGCGCGGCGAAACGCGCCTTCACCGCCTCGGCACCCGCCAGCACCGTGGCATAGCCGACATGGCCGACCGGCGCCTTGGTCTGCGCGCCCATCAACCGCATCAGGTTCGAATCGCGCATCGGCGTCAGCGGGTGGTCCTTCATCGAGCTTTCATGCAGCGGCACCGCGCCGACGAAGAGATAACCCTGGTAGATCGAGCGGCCATTGGCGGGGAAGGCCGGGCAGATGATCGCCATCTCCGCGCCGAGCCGCCGCATCAGCGCATCCGCGACCGGGCCGATATTGCCCTCAGCCGTCGAATCGAAGGTCGAGCAGTATTTGAACAGGATCTGCTTTGCGCCTGCAGCCAGCAGCGCCTCGCAGGCGGCAAGCGAATCCGCCACCGCCTCAGCGACCGGGTTGGTGCGCGATTTCAGTGCGACGACGACCGCATCGGCATCGGGAAGCGACGCGCCGGCGCTTGATGTCCCGGTGCTTGGCGCGCCGATGACCTGGACGGTGCGCATGCCGGCGCGGTTCAGCATCAGCGCGACATCGGTCGCGCCCGTCATGTCGTCGGCGATCACACCCAGCAGCATCGGCTTCGTTCCATTCCCAGATTACAACATGGTAAGTCACACCATGGTGCGCTTCGCGCCATCCTTGCCGTGTTGTTACCAGAGATCGCGGCTCCGACGACAGATGCGGACGCATGGCGTGTCCACGACATGGCTGGTTCCTTGGCAGCTTCCTTGGCCGTCAACTTGCATGCAAGGACGCGCTGCGAAAGCATGCAGGATTGCGGCACGGGCGACAGGATAGCCATCGACGCCGCGACGAAATTGCGCCAGCCTAGTACCGAGTGGAACGAAATCAGGCGCCGCTGCCGTTCACCACAGACGCGATGCAAGGGTCATCAGAACCCGGCTCGCGACGGAACGGGAGAGCGATGCCATGAGACCGAACAAGACATAGACCGAACGAGACGAGAGAGGGGACCACCGCATGAAGCTCCTGACCACCTTGGCCTCGGCCGGCCTGCTGGCGCTGGCGGCGCTCCCTGTCGCGGCGCAGGCGCCTTCGACCCTGCGCGTCGGGCTGCAGGAAGACCCCGACATGCTCGACCCGCACAAGGCGCGCACCTTCGTCGGCCGCATCGTCTTCAAGGGGCTCTGCGACAAGCTGCTCGACATCACGCCCGAATTGAAGCTGGTGCCGAGGCTCGCGACCGAGTGGAGCTTCTCGGCGGACGGGCTGACGCTGACGATGAAGCTCAGGACCGACGCGAAATTCCATGATGGCGACGTCTTCAACGCGGAGGCCGCCAAGGCCAATCTCGAACGCGCCCGGACCCTGCCCGACTCGCTGCGCAAATCCGAGCTCGCCTCGGTCGACAGCATCGAGACGCCCGACGCCTCGACCATCGTGATGAAGCTGAAGCGCCCTGACGCAACGCTCCTGGCGCAGCTCACGGACCGCGCCGGCATGATGCTGGCGCCCAAGAGCCTGAGCGGCGACGTCGCCGCCAAGCCGGTCTGCTCCGGCCCCTATAAATTCGTCGAACGCGTGCAGAACGACCGCATCGTGCTGGAGAAGTTCAAGGAGCATTGGGAGGCGGCGAATTACCATTTCGACCGCATCATCTATCGCTCGATCCCCGACACCACGGTGCGGCTGGCAAATCTGCGCGCCGGCGAACTGGACATCCTCGAGCGGCTCGCGCCGACCGATGTGAAGTCGGCGCAAGCCGACAAAACGCTCAAGGTCGCGAGCACCGCCAATCTCGGCTACCAGGGCATCACCATCAACACCGGCAATGGCGAGGCCGCCAACCAGCCGATGGGCAAGGACAAGCGCGTGCGCCAGGCGCTCTCGCTGTCGATCGACCGCAAGGTGCTGAGCCAGGTCGTGTTCGAGGGGCTCTATGAGCCGATGGTCCAGCCCTTCAACCCCGGCAACCCCTATGTCAGCGCCGAGTTCCCGGTGCCGGCCCGCGACGTCGCCAAGGCCAAGGCGCTGCTCAAGGAGGCCGGGCTGTCGAAGGTCTCGGTCGAACTCTTCGTCACCAACAACCCGGTCGACGCCCAGCTCGGCCAGGTCGTCCAGGCGATGGCGCAGGAGGCCGGCATCGACGTGCAGATCCGCTCGACGGAGTTCGCCAGCCAGCTCCGCGACCAGCAGCAGGGCAAGTTCCAGATGAGCCGCATCGGCTGGTCGGGCCGCATCGACCCGGACGGCAACATCCACCAGTTCGTGACCACCAAGGGCAACCAGAACGACGGAAAGTACTCCAACGCCGAGGTCGACCGGCTGCTCGACGAGGCCCGCACCGTCTACGACGTCGCCGAGCGCAAGAAGCGCTACGACGCCGCCCAGACGATCCTCGAGGACGAATTGCCGATCATCTATCTCTATAACCAGACGGTCTTTTTCGCGATGCGCTCGAACCTCCAGGGCTTCGTGATCAACCCCGACGGGATGATCCGGCTGTCGGGGCTGAAGCGGCAGTGAGACCGGCGAGACGCTTTCTGCGACCGGACCGGACCATGTCGTCATTGCGAGCACCCGGATCTTGCCTTCGGCAAGCCCGAGGACAGGCTCCGCGAAGCAATCCAGGGGCTGAAGAGCTCTACCTCCCCCTGGATTGCGTCGTCGCTTTCGCTCCTCGCAATGACGTGGCGGCTCATCCTCCAGTCCAATCGGGCGGCGCACCATGCTCGCGCTGATCGGCCGCCGCGTCCTGATTGCGCTGCCGACGCTGTTCCTGGTCTCGCTCTTCGTGTTCGCGCTGCAGCGGGCGCTGCCGGGCGATCCGTTCCTCGTGATCGCCGGCGAGGAGCGCGACCCGGAGGTGATAGCGAGACTGCGCCATCTCTACCGGCTCGACGATCCGGTCGTGGTGCAGTTCTTCGCCTGGCTCGGCCAGGTCGTGCAGGGCGATTTCGGCCGCTCGCTGCGCACCGGCGAGCCGGTGCTCGGGCTGATCTGGCAGAAGCTCGGCGTCACCGTGCAGCTCGCCGTCGCCTCGATGATCGTCGCGGTCGGCATCGGCCTGCCGGCGGGCATCATCGCGGCGCGGCGCAAGGACACGCTGGCCGACTACACGGCGAGCGCGGTTGCCCTGTTTGGCCTGTCGATCCCGCATTTCTGGCTCGGGATCATGCTGATCCTGGTGGTCTCGGTCGAATTGAAATGGCTGCCGGCCTCGGGCTTCGAATCGATCTTCGTCGATCCGAAAGCCTCGATCGAGCGCCTGATCATGCCGGCCTTCGTGCTCGGCGGCGGGCTCGCGGCCTTCATCATGCGCCATACCCGCTCGGCGATGCTGGAGGTGCTGCGCTCCGACTATGTCCGCACCGCCCGCGCCAAGGGCCTCGACGAGGACACGGTGGTGAACCGGCATGCGCTGCGCAATGCGCTGGTGCCGATCATCACGCTCTCGACGCTGCTCTTCGGCGAATTGCTGGCCGGTGCGGTTTTGACCGAACAGGTCTTCACCATTCCAGGCTTCGGCAAGCTGATCATCGACGCCGTGTTCAACCGCGACTATGGCGTGGTCCAGGGCGTCGTGCTCTGCACCGCGATCGGCTTCATCCTGATGAACCTCCTGGCCGATGTGCTCTATGTCCTCGTCAACCCGCGCCTGAGGAGCGGCTGATGGCGGATGTGATCCTCGAAACGGCTACGCAAGCGAGCCCCATCGAGCCCGCTCCGCGCCCGCGCCGCAGCGCGCTCGCCAAGCTCCTGCGCAACCGCTCGGCGCTGATCGGCGGCGCGATCGTGCTCGTCTTTGTGCTGATGGCTGTGCTCGCTCCGCTGCTGCCGCTCGCCGACCCGCTGAAGTCGAACTTCCTCGCCATCCGCAAGCCGCCCTCGGAGCTCCACTGGTTCGGCACGGACGAGCTTGGCCGCGATCAGGTCTCGCGCCTGTTCTACGGGGCGCAGACCTCGCTGCTCGCCGGCATCGTCTCGGTCCTGATCGCGCTCGCCATCGGCATCCCCTTCGGCCTGCTCTCGGGCTGGTATGGCGGCTGGATCGACATCGCGATCTCGCGCGTGACCGAAGCGATGCTCGCCTGCCCCTTCCTGATCCTGGCGATCGCCTTTGCCGCAATCCTTGGCCCCTCGCTGACCAATGCGATGATCGCGATCGGCCTCTCCGCCGTGCCGATCTTCATCCGGCTGGTGCGGGGGCAGGTGATGAGTGTGAAGGCCGAGGATTTCGTCGAAGGGGCGCGGGCCGTGGGCGCGCGCGACCTGCGCATCATGTTCGTGCATGTGCTGCCCAACACGATGTCGCCCATCGTGGTGCAGTCGACATTGTTCATGGCGCAGGCGATCATCCTGGAAGCCTCGCTCTCCTTCCTCGGCCTCGGCCAGCAGCCGCCCTCGCCCTCCTGGGGCCAGATGCTGAACGTCGCCAAGAACTTCATGGAGCAGGCGCCCTGGATGTCGGTCGCGCCCGGCATCGCCATCTTCCTGGCCGTGCTCGGCTTCAACCTGCTCGGCGACGGCCTGCGCGACGCGCTCGATCCGAAGGAGGGGTGATGTGGCTCAACCACTCACCTCTCTTCCCCTCAGCCCTCATCCTGAGGAGCCGCGCAGCGGCGTCTCGAAGGATGCTCCAGAAGGCTCGGTCAGCGGTATCATCGCAGGACCGCCGAGTGGTCGAACCCGGGTGAGCCAATGCGACAACATGACGGATGTTGGCTCTATATCGCGAAATGCAGCGACGGCAGCTTTTACACGGGCACGACTCGCATGGATGTTGAAACCCGCATCGGCCAGCACAATGCGGGCATGTTCCCGGAGAGCTACACATTCAAGCGTCGTCCGGTCACCCTCGTTTTTGCCGAACACTTTCCCAGCATCACCGACGCGATCGCGATGGAACGTCGCGTCAAGGGTTGGTCTCGCCGAAAGAAGCAAGTCATGATCGACGGCCAGTGGGAGAAACTGCCCGAACTTGCCAGGCGCAAGACATGATCCGCTCAGGCCTTCAGCAGCATGGGCGCTATCCACACCTACTGGAGCATCCTTCGAGACGCCGCTTCGCGGCTCCTCAGGATGAGGGCTGAGAGATTGATATCCCGAGTTACCCGGCCATCCTCATAACCGACATATTGGATACCCTCATGTTCACCACCCGCCCCGAAATCCTCGGCACCTTCGGTGTCGTCACCTCGACGCACTGGCTTGCCACCGCCTCGGGCATGGCGATGCTGGAAAAGGGCGGCAACGCCTTCGACGCCTGCGCGGCGGCCGCCTTCGTGCTGCAGGTGGTGGAGCCGCATCTCGTCGGCCCGGCCGGCGACATGCCGGCGGTGTTCTATTCGGCCGAAAAGAAG
Source organism: Allobosea sp. BE125 (assembly GCF_031456075.1). Classification (NCBI taxonomy): domain Bacteria; kingdom Pseudomonadati; phylum Pseudomonadota; class Alphaproteobacteria; order Hyphomicrobiales; family Alloboseaceae; genus Allobosea; species Allobosea sp. BE125. Next base: position 375,273 of record NZ_JAVDTY010000004.1, on the reverse strand, counting down.
AAGGTCGAGGTTCTCTGCGCCCAGGGGCCCGCTCCCGAGGCTGCGACGATCGAGGCCTTCAAGGCGCTCGGGCTCGACCTGATCCCGGGCTCGGGCCTGCTCTCCACAGTGGTGCCCGGCGCCTTCGGCGGCTGGATGACGCTGCTGCGCGACCATGGCCGCCTGACGCTGCGCGAGGTGCTCGAACCGGCGATCGGCTATTTCGAGAACGGCCACCCGATGCTGCCGCGCGTCTCGCACTCGATCGCGGAACTGACCGAGCTCTTCACCGGGGAATGGCCGACATCGGGCGCGGTCTATCTGCCCGGCGGCAATGTGCCCAAGGCCAAGGAGCTCTTCCGCAACCAGGCCGCCGCCGACACCTATAAGCGCCTCCTGAGCGAGGCGGAAGCCGCCGGCTCGGACCGGCAGGAGCAGATCCAGGCGGCCTATGACGCCTGGTACAAGGGCTTCGTCGCCGAGGCGATGGACAAGTTCTGCCGCACGACGGAGGCGATGGATTCGTCAGGCCGCCGCCATAAAGGCCTGCTCACCGCCGACGACATGGCGCGCTGGCAGCCGAGCTACGAGACGCCGGCATCAGTGACCTATCATGGCTGGGAGGTCTTCAAGATCGGTCCCTGGGGTCAGGGTCCGGTCTTCCTGCAGACGCTGAAGATCCTGGAGGGCCTCGATATCGCCGGGATGGGGCCGACGAGCCCGGAATTCGTCCACCATGTCACGGAGGCGATGAAGCTCGGCTTCGCCGACCGCGAGGCCTATTACGGCGACCCGGATTTCGTGACCGTGCCGCTCGCGACGCTGCTCTCCGAGGATTATGCCAGCGGCCGGCGCAAGCTGATCGGCGAGCAGGCCTCGCATGAATTGCGGCCCGGCACGGTACCCGGATACGAGGAGCAGGTCGGGCGCATGCTCGCCGGCGTCCGCATCGCCGGCCAGTCGGGCATGGGCGGCGCCAGTGTCGGCGAGCCGACCATGGCCTCGATGGTCGCAGCCGGGCGGCGCGGCGACACCGTCCATATCGACGTCATCGACAAATGGGGCAACATGATCGCGGCGACGCCTTCGGGCGGCTGGCTGCAATCCTCACCGGTGATCCCTTCTCTCGGCTTCCCGCTGAATTCGCGGGCGCAGGCGTTCTGGCTGGAGGAAGGGCTGCCGGCCTCGCTCGCCCCGTTCAAGCGGCCGCGCACGACGCTGACGCCGACGCTCGCCTTCGAGAATGGCGAACCGCGCCTCGTCTTCGGCACGCCGGGCGGCGACCAACAGGAGCAGTGGCAGCTCGGCATGTTCCTGCGCCGGGTGCATCACGGCCTCAACCTGCAGGAGGCGATCGACCTGCCGCTGTTCCACACCCAGCACTTCCCATCCTCCTTCTATCCGCGCGAGGCGCGGCCGGGACATCTGATGGTCGAGGAGAGCATCGGCGAGGCGGCGCTCGCCGATCTCGTCCGGCGTGGCCACGCCTTGGAGCGCGCCCCGGCCTGGACGGTCGGACGCCTGACCGCAGCCGAGAAGAGCCGCAACGGCCTCTTGCGCGCGGCGGCCACCCCGCGTCTGATGCAAGCCTACGCTGCCGGACGCTGAAGGGGCTGCACGCATGACATGGTCCATCGTCGCCCGTGACGCCGCCACCGGCGCCTATGGCGTCGCCGTCTCGACCTGCGCCTTCGCCGTGGGTTCGCGCGTGCCCTATGGCGGCGGGCGCATCGGGGCGATCGCGACCCAGGCCTTCGTCAACCCGCTCTACGGGGTCGACGGCCTCAGGCTGCTGCAGGAGGGCCGCTCCGCCGTCGAGATCATCGCGACGCTGACGGCCGCCGATGACGGCCGCGCGCATCGCCAGCTTCATCTGATCGATCGCGAGGGCAAGATCGCGGCCCATACCGGCTCAGCCTGCATCGACTGGTGCGGGGCGGTGCACGGGCCGCAGATCTCCGTCGCCGGCAACATGCTGGCCGGGCCGGAAGTGGTCGAGGAGACGCTGAAGGCCTATATCGCGGCCTCGGCGCTCGATTTCGACGAACGCCTGCTGGTCGCGCTCGAGGCCGGCGAGAAGGCCGGCGGCGACAAGCGCGGGCGGCAATCCTGCGCCATCCGCATCTGGGCGGGCGAGCCGATGCCGAGCTTCGACATCCGCGTCGACGACCATGCCGATCCGCTCGCCGAATTACGCCGGCTCTGGCGCATCGCGCATCAGCGCTATGTGCCCTTCCAGCAGGCCTCGCCTTCGCGCGCCCGGCCAGCCGGCGTCACCGACCGCGCCGAGCTCGACCGGCTCTGCACCGATTATGCGGCGGCCTGGAACGCGCGGCATCCGGAGGGGTGAGACCGGCCCGGCCGGCGCTCGATCACGTTTTTCGCGCAAGGCTCCGGGAGCTGATTTAAGCCTGACCCGCACCGCCATTGCGAGGAGCAAAGCGACGAAGCAATCCAGCAGCGGCAGAGCTCGACGTCCCCCTGGATTGCTTCGCTGTGCTCGCAATGACGGCTTGGAAGGTACTGAAACCTAGATCACATCGCCGCTGCTCCTGACGCAGTCGATGAAGCGCTCCAGCGCGCCGGACGGCTTTTCCTCGCGATAGGCCAGGTGCAGCGGCGCGGTCAGTTTGGGCAGGTCATCGAGGCGGGCATAAGCGATGCCGTTCGTCTCGAGGCGCGCCATCGATGCGGGAATGATCGAGACGCCCAGTCCGGCAGCGACGAGGCTCAGCGTCGACACCATTTGCGGCGCTTCCTGGCCGATCCGGGGGCTGAACCCGGCGGCGCGGCAGGCGGCGATGATGCTGTCATAGAGGCCCGGGCCCGAGGGGCGGCGATAGAGGATGAAGGTCTCCTCAGCCAGTTCGACCAGAGCAATGCGCCCCTCCAGCGTCCCCCCGCGCGCGCGCCTTGCGAGGCGTTCCGCGATCGCGTGCTGGTCGGGCAGCGCAACCAGCATCTCCTCGGCCAGCAGCGGCTCGACCACAAGCCCGACCGGGCGCTCGACCGGCGAGCGGACGAAAGCCGCATCGAGGCGCTCGGAGCGCAACTCGCCGATCAGGTCGCTGGTATTGCCCTCGCGCAGCGCCAGGGTGACGCCCGGCACGGTCTGGCGCAGCAAGCGCACCACCGACGCCACCAGCGGATGAAACGCAGCCGAGCTGGTGAAGCCGATGACGAGCCCGCCCTGCTCGCCGCGCGCCGTACGCCGCGCGGCATCGAGCGCCAGATCCACATCGGAGAGGACCAGCCTCGCCTTCTCCAACAGCGTGCGGCCGGCATCGGTGAGCTCGACGCCGCGCGGCAGGCGGCGGAACAATTGCGCACCGACCTCCTTCTCCAGCGCGTGGATCTGCTGGCTGAGCGGCGGCTGCTGAATTCCGAGGCGCGCGGCAGCCCGGGTCACATGGCCTTCTTCGGCGACCGCAACGAAATAGCGGAAATGGCGCAGCTCGATCATGGCCATATTCTGTAAGTATGGATCATGGGTATTTCATATATTAGACGCACGGTCCTTGAAAGCATATGGATGCCCGGCCGTCCCGTTCAGCATCGGTGGACGGCCTGGAACAGACGATGAGCACGCCAACGAGCCTCGCGGATCCCGAAATCGCCCGCACGGAGCCGAGCGTCGCCCAGCTCTTCAGCGGCTTTCTCTTCCTCGGCCTGATCGGCTTCGGCGGGGTCCTGCCGCTGGCCAGGACCATGGTCGTCGAGCAGCGCCGCTGGATGAGCGGCAAGGAGTTCACCGACCTGCTCGGCCTCTGCCAGTTCCTGCCGGGCGGGAACATCATCAACATGTCGGTGGCGATCGGCCTGAAATTTCGCGGCCCGCTTGGGGCGCTCGCCGCGCTGCTGGGCCTGATCGCGGCGCCCACGGCAATCGTGATCGGGCTCGGCATCCTCTACGACCACTACCAGGACGATCCGCATATCCGCCATCTCTTCGCCGGGCTGGCGGCGGCCGCCGCCGGCCTGCTCGTCTCGATGGCGGTGAAGATCGCTCTGCCCTTGCGCCGCAAGCCCCTCGCCATCGCGATTGCCCTGCTCTGCTTCCTCGCCATCGCGATCCTGCGTTTGCCCCTGCTTGCGACGATGCTGGTCCTGGCGCCGATCAGCGTGCTCGCCAGCTGGACGCTGGACAAGGGGGAGACCATCCCATGAGCTCGGTCCTGATCGCGCTGGCGCTGATCTTCACGCAGCTTTCGCTGCTCGCCTTCGGCGGCGGCAACACCATCCTGCCGGAGATGCAAAGGCAGGTTGTCGAGATCCATCACTGGATGACGGCGCAGCAATTCGGGGCGATGTTCGCCCTCGCCCAGGCTGCGCCGGGACCTAACATGATGATCGTGCCGCTGGTCGGCTGGCATGTCGCGAGCTGGCCCGGCGTCCTCGTCACCACGCTGGCGAAGTTCGGTCCGTCATCCCTGCTGACGGGCATCGCCATGCGGCTCTGGGAGCGCTTCAAGGACCGGCCCTGGCGCCGCATCGTGCAGGCCGGGCTGGTGCCGATGACAGTCGGCCTCGTCACGGCGAGCGCAGCGGTCATCACCCAGGCCTCCGCGCATCAATGGATCCTGGCCGCGATCGTCGCAGCCTGCGCCATCGCCGCATTGACGACGCGCCTGCATCCGCTGCTGCTGCTCGCCTTCGGCGCCCTGGCCGGACTCAGCGGCATCGGACAGATCTGACCAGCTCTGCACCGCCGTAGAGCAGGATGCGAAAAAGTGGGAACCGGTTTTTCGCATTGATCCTGCTCTAACTCCTTGGTGAGAGACGGATTCAGATTTCAGACGGAGTCACATTGTGACTCCGTCTGAAATCATCCGGCTCTAGGCGGCGGCCTGGAACACGGCGCATCCGGATGATTGACAAGCGGCCGCCACTCTGGCGCGATTGAGCCGGCGGTCTCGGCCGGCACACCCAACGCGCCGCGCCGGGCATCGCATGGGGAAGGAACAGAGCAATGGCACCTGGCGAAAGCGACATGCTCGCCCGCAGGATCGCGAGCCTCGAAGCCCAGCTGCAGGCACTGCGGCAGGTCATCGACGTCAGCCCGTCCGGCCTGAAGATCCGGACAGACGGCTCGCTCAGCATCACGGCGGGAGGCGCGGTGCAGATCACCTCCGGCGGCGCGACCACGATCAGCGCCAGCTCCTCTCTTTCGCTCAAGACCTCGGCTGCCCTCGATGTCAGGGCAGCCGCGGCGATCACCATCGCAGGCTCTCACGCCATCTCGCTGGCGGGCTACACACTGAGCGCGTCGCTGATGAAGGATGTCGATGTCAGCGTCGGAAAGACGTTCTCCATCGCCGCCGGCGACCGAGTGGCGCTGGAGGCCGGCGACGCCGAGATCGACATGAAGAAGGACGGCTCGATCAAGGTCCAAGGTCGGGACATCGACATCAAGGGCAGCGGCAAGATCGACGTCAAGGGCAGCGGCGATGTCGTGATCAAAGGCGCGAAGGTCCTGCAGAACTGAGGTTCAACAGGACCAGATGCACAAACGCCGCGATCAAGTAAGCTTGCGCCGCGATCAGGTGAGCTTGCCGCGCGCCGCCACCGGCATCTCGCCGATGAGCTTGTCGCCGCGCACGGTGATCAAGCGGTCGACCATGTTCACCACCACGCAGACATGATTGGGGATGATGCGCACGACCTCGCCGACATTGGGCCGTTCATTCGAAGCGGCGAGGTCGAGGAAGCCGTGCTCCTCGGCGAATTTCCCGATCTTCGCCGCCGGATATTCGAGGATGTAGCCATGGCCGTCGAGGCCGCCTGTGTCGCTGGTCAGCGTCTTCGAGCCGGAATCGAGGATGCCGCGCTCAGGCCCGGCCCGGCTGACCACCGTGGCGTAGACTGAAAGCGCGCAATCCTCCAGCGTCGCCACTCCGGCGGCGACCTGCATGCGGTCGTTGAAGATCGAGGTGCCGGAGCGGTGCTCGGTCGCGCCCTTGAGCTTGCCGATATTGGGGATGTTGGGCGAGCCGCCGGTCGAGACGATGCCGGCCTCCAGCCCCGCCTCGCGCAAGCCGGCATTGGCCGTATCGAGGAAGATCTGCGTGCGCTCCCAGCCATCTTCGGGCGGATACATCAAGAAGCCGGCAAAGGTCAGGCCCTTGGAGCCCGCGATCAGCTTGGCAAGCTCCACCGCCTCGCCCGGCGTCTCGACGCCGGCACGCTTGCGGCCGGTGTCGCATTCGACGACCACTTCGAGATTGCGGCCCGCGATCTCGGCGGCGTTGGGCAGGCCGGCGATGGTGACCGGATTATCGGCCGCGACGATCATGCGCACGCGGCGCTGCAGCGCGCCCAGCCGGCCGAGCTTCTCCTCGCCGAGGATGTTGTAGCTGATCATGATGTCGTCGATGCCGCCATCGGCCATGATCTCGGCCTCGCCGAGCTTCTGGCAGGTGATGCCGCGCGCGCCGGCCTCGACCTGGAGGCGGGCGAGCTCGGGCGATTTATGCGTCTTGATATGGGGGCGGTTTGCGACGCCCTTCGCATCGCAGACGGCCTGGAGCCGGGCGATATTGGCCTCGACCTTGTCGAGGTCGATGACGACGGCCGGCGTGCCGTAGACGCGGGCGATTTCCTCGGCCAGCGCGGTCATGGCAACACCTTGATGATCACTTCGATCTCGACCGTCATGTTGTTGGGCAGCGAGCCCATGCCCACGGCCGAGCGGGCATGGCGGCCGCGCTCGCCGAGCACCGCCACGAACAGGTCCGAGCAGCCATTGATGACCTTGGGCTGATCAGCGAAATCCGGCGCGCCGTTGACCATGCCGAGCAGCTTGACGACCTCGACCTTGTCGAGCGAGCCAGTCGCCTTCTTCATCGCCGCGAGCAGGCCGAGGCCGGTCTGCTTGGCGTGCTCATAGGCATCCTCGATCGTGACGTCCTTGCCGACCTTGCCGGTGGGATAGGTGCCGTCCGCCCGCTTCGGGCCCTGGCCGGAGAGGTAGACGAGGTCGCCGACCTGCTTGAAGCTGACATAGGTGGCAACCGGCGTCGGCACGTCGGGCAGCGTCAGTCCCAACTCCTTCAGCTTGTCTTCGGCACTCATTCTGGTTTCCCCTCGTCGGTCGCAAGATCGCGGACCATATAGCGGGCCGCATCGTCGTAGCTCGCGAGCTTGCGATCAAGCGATGCGTCATGCGTCTCGCGAAAGCCGTGACGCCGCCAGAAGCCGGCCGAGCCGTTGACGGCGGCCAGCGCCATGCTGGCGAAGCCTGATCCGCGCGCATGCCGTACCAGCTGCGCGAGGATTTCGTTGGCCGCGCCGCTGCCGCGCAGCTGCGGCAACAGGGCGAGATCGTGGATGTAGTAGGTGTCGGCCGGATCGGGCAGCGCACCGAGCAGGCTGTTGAGCGCCGGAACCTGGCCGAGCAGCCAGGGATGGCTCACAACATAGCCGCCGACGCTACCGCTCTCCTCCAGGCAGAGGCAGCCTTGCGCGGACAGCGCGAGGCGCTCGATGAAGACCGCTTCGTCCTCGGGATAACCGGGATGAACCTGCGCCGCGACCGCCAGGACGGACGCCAGGTCGGCAGGCGCCATCACCCGCCAGCGTGGTGGGAACAGGTGGGTCACCCGACACCGAAGACGGACTCAGACCGGCGCAAGAACGGCCCTCGCGCTGAAAACGCAGGCAGTCCGGCCGAAGGGCGCCTTCTCCTCGCAGAGAGGAAATCAACCTTCGCCATTCGACTCTTGTGTCTTCCGCTCGCGCTCGCAGGCTCGCAGCGTGTCGAAAACCAGATATTCTTTTGGATTTTGACCTTTCACCTCGGTGCATGTGCGGGCGCTTGCACCGGAGGAGGTATTCGATTGCGCGGTCAGATCACAACGATACCCGGTCGATTTGAAACTGGTCAACAACGGCCCCGCCACCTTGACGCATTTCTGGCGACCAGGATTTGCATGCCAGTTGAACGCAAATTTCCCTTGCAGAACATCAAGGTCGTCCGCCCCGGCCGGGGTGGACAACAGAAACAGGGTCACGACAGCAAGGCCACTTCGATTCCTTGGCATCAGAATCCTCCGTCGGCTCCGAGAGACGTTACACCCATAGATCACGTCGCATTCGGACGGAACTGTCCGAATGTGAAAGAGCGCAATGCTCTGGAGCCGTTTTCGATCCAATTGGATCGTTCAACAGCTCCTGCTCTTTGTTTCAACGCGTTTTCTCCGCGCAAACGCTCTCGATGTGCCGCGGCGAGAGCCCGTGCTCAGGCTGCGACCTTCTTGAACTTGTTTGTGCGCTTGGGGTGCCACCAGGCGCCCTTCAGCACCACGCCCTCGGAGACGATCTTCCTGTCGCCGGTCATGTGCTCGCCGGTGACGTCGGCATAGTCGAACTTGCCTTCCTTGACGGTCAGGATCGTCGCGTCGCCGAGCGAGCCGACCTTGAGCGAGCCGTATTCGGGGCGCTTCAGCGCCATCGCCGCATTCACGGTCGAGGCGGCGATGACGTTGTTCAGGCTCATGCCCATCAGCAGGAACTTCGACATGGTGGTGACCTGGTCATAGGCCGGGCCGTCGATGCAGAGCTTGTGCACGTCCGAGGAGATCACATCCGGCTCGAAACCGTTGGCCAGCATGGCGCGCGTCGTCTTGAACGAGAACGAACCCTTGCCATGGCCGATGTCGAAGATGACGCCGCGCTTGCGGGCCGCCAGCACCTCGGGCTTGACCGTGCCCTGCGCGGTGCAGGGCGCATTCGGGAAGGGGCGGAAGGCGTGAGTGAGCACATCGCCCGGCCGCAGCATGTTCACGACCTCCTCATAGGACGGAGGCGGATGGTCGATATGGCACATCAACGGCATGCCGACCTCGTTGGCGACCTGCAGCGCGATGTTGAGCGGCACCGTGCCCTGATCGCCCGAGGCGTGCAGGCCGACGCGGACCTTGATGCCAACGATCAGGTCGCGGTTGGCGTCGGCGACCGCGACGGCGTCGATCGGGTTCATCAGGCGCAGATCGCCGCTCTCGCCGACCATGACGCGATGATCGAAGCCGTAGATGCCGGCATGCGAGACATGAAGATAGGCCAGGATGCGGGCCTGGCTCCTCTCGATGACATGCTTGCGGAAACCGGGCCAGTTGCCGGGGCCAGCCGAGCCGGTGTCGACCGAGGTGGTGACGCCCGACGCCCGGCAGAACTCGTCGGCGTCGATGCCGAGCGAGGTGCCGCCCCAATAGACATGGGTGTGCAGGTCGATCAGGCCCGGCGTGACGATGTAGCCGGAGACGTCGCGGATTTCCTTGGCGCCCTTCAGATCCTTGCCGAAGCCGGAGACCTTGCCGTCGGTGAAGGCGACGTCGAGCACGCCGTCATGCTTCTGAGAGGGGTCGATGACACGACCGCCCTTGAGGATGAGATCATGGGTCATGAGATGCGGTCTCCGGCGCTTTGGCGATCATCTTCGTCAATTGTTCGATCGCGTTCGAGAGATAGCTCTGATCGAGATCAAGGCTAAATGTGAGGCTTCGTTCGTGGCTTCCGATGTCAGCAACCTTCGCCGCAATACGGACTCCCCCACGAACATCGCCGCTGAAATCAAGGCCGACTTCCACGTCGCCCGACACCCAACTCTGACACATGGCGGGGTTTGCGCGTTGCGCAATGAGCGCTTCTTTCAGCGCAGACAAGTCATGGCGCGACGTCTGGCAAATCAGAGTTGCCGAGAACTGTCCGCTCTGCGCAACCACCGTCATTTGCCCATAGCCGCAGGCGTCCATTCCGATGATCGGACCGAGTTTCAAATGATCCCCAGATGCTGCGCCGAGCAACAGGATCTCATCGTCCGACATCAGATCACACTGGTCCCACAGCACCCTTGCGCTCGACGATGAGCCCATAGGCCTGCGGTTCGCGGTGCCTGGCGAAGTTGAACGTCGAGTTCTTGTAGCTCTTGCCGAGATCCATGTCGCAGCGGGCGACGACGAGTTCGTCGCCCTCGGTCACGGCCTGCGCCACGACCTCGCCGGTGGGCGCGATGATGCAGGAGCCGCCGATCTGGTCGACGCCGGCCTCCAGCCCCGCCTTGGCGACGCCGACGACCCAAGCCGCGTTCTGATAGGCGCCGGCCTGCATTACGAGCTGGTTGTGGAAGTTGCCGAGCCGGTCATGGTCGGGGGCCGGCGGGTTGTGCTTGGGCGTGTTGTAGCCGAGCACGATCAGCTCGACATCCTGCAGGCCCATCGACCGATAGCTCTCGGGCCAGCGCCGGTCGTTGCAGATCATCATGCCGAGATTGGCATCCATCGCGCGCCAGACCGGCCAGCCGAGATTGCCGGTCTCGAAATAGCGCTTCTCCAGATTCTGGAACGGCGCGTCGGGACGATGCTCGGGATGGCCGGGCAGATGGATCTTGCGGTATTTGCCGATGATCGCGCCGGTCTTGTCGACCAGGATCGCGGTGTTGAAGCGGCGCTTGCGACCCTCCTCGAAAGCAAGCTCGCAGAAGCCCAGATGGAAGCCGATGCCGAGGCGCTGGGCTTCGGCGAAGAGCGGCGCGGTCTCGTTGCCGGGCATCGCGCTCTCGAAATAGCTGTCGATCTCGTCCTCGTCCTCGATCCACCAATGCGGGAAGAAGGCGGTCAGCGGCCTCGGGATAAACCACGAGATCGGCGCCATGGCCCTTGGCCTGGCGCATCAGTTCGATCATGCGGGCAACCGCCGAGGCGCGGCTTTCGTCGCGCTGGATCGGCCCGAGCTGGGCTGCGGCAATGGTGAGAATGCGGGTCATGGCATCAGTGCTTTCGCCCAATCGCTTCCATCTCAGCGGGAGCGCGGAAAAAATCGCATCGCGGCCGCGCTTGTTGCACCCGACCTAACGTAAGGGTAGCATCCCACTGCTGGCCGCCTAGGCGGCTCGCACCCGCTGCCTGGCGCTCGTGCGACGGAGGAAAGCCATGACTACGTTCAACGTCGTCCGCTTCCGCATCAAGGCCGGCCGGGAGGAGGAGTTCCTCGCAGCCCATCGCGACGGCAAGGCGCGGTGGCCTGGACTGGTCGCGGGACACATCATCAAGACCGGCGAGCGATCCTATTGCCTGATCGGCGAATGGGCTGACGCTGCGGCGATCAAGGCCGCTCGCGCCGAGATGATCGCCACGCTCGACAGCTTCCGCGACACGCTGGAGGATCTCGGGGGCGGCCTCGGCGTCACCGATGCGGTATCCGGCGACGAGGTCGTCGACCTCGTCGCCTGAACAACAAACCGACGATCCGGTCACAGGCTCTTGGCCAGGCGCGGATCGAGGGAGTCGCGCAAGCCGTCGCCGAGCAGGTTGACCGCGAGAACGGTGATCGAGAGGAACAGCGCCGGGAAGAAGATGATATGCGGCCTGACCTGCCAGAGCGCCCTGCCCTCGGCCATGATGTTGCCCCAGGACGGGGTGGAGGGCGGCACGCCCGCGCCGATGAAGGACAGGATCGCCTCGACGATCATGGCGCTGGCGCAGATATAGGTCGCCTGCACCATCATCGGCGCGACCGTATTGGGCAGGATGTGGCGGAAGATGATGCGCGGCACGCGCGCCCCCTGCGAGATCGCCGCCTCGACATAGGGCTGCTCGCGCAGGGACAGCACGACGCTGCGCACCAGGCGGGCGACGCGCGGAATCTCTGCGATGGTGATGGCGATGATGACGTTCTGGACCGAGCCGCGCGTCAGCGCCATCAGCGCGATGGCGAGCAGGATCGGCGGGATCGACATCATGCCGTCGATGATGCGCATGACGATGCCGTCGGCCCAGCGCACGAAGCCGGCGAAGAGGCCGACCGCCAACCCGATGACGGAGGCCAGGAAGGCCACGCTGAAGCCGACCAGAAGCGAGACCCGCGCGCCATAGGTGACACGCGAATAGATGTCGCGCCCGAGCATGTCGGTGCCGAACCAGTAGAGCTCGGAGGGCACGCGCGTCCGGCGCGAGGTCGAGATCGCGGTTGGATCGACGGTCCACAGCAAGGGCGCGAAGATCGCGATCAGGATCATCAGCAGCAGCAGGACGCCGCCGACCGTGACGGCAGGATGCTTGCGCAGATAGGAGCGCTTCTTGGGCGACAAGACGGTGTCGGGCGGCGAAACCGGTTCGCTGCCGGCGGGGGCCGCAAGCGGTGCGGCAATGGTGTTGGATTGAGCTGTCAATACCGTATCCTCGGATCGACCAGAGTATAGATGAGGTCCACGAGCAGGTTCACCAGGACGTAGACGAAGGAGAAGATCAGCACGACGCCCTGGATCACCGGGTAGTCGCGTCGCAGGATCGCATCCAGCGTCAGCCGCCCCAGGCCTGGAATGGCGAAGACGCTCTCGGTGACGACGGCGCCGCCGATCAGGAGCGCCACGCCGATGCCGATGATGGTGATCACCGGAACCGCTGCATTCTTGAGCGCGTGCACGAAGAGCACGTTGCGCTGCTCGACGCCCTTGGCGCTGGCGGTGCGGACATAGTCCTGCTGCAACACTTCGAGCATGGTCGCCCGGGTGATGCGCGCGATCAGCGCGATATAGACGAAGCCGAGCGTGATCGAGGGCAGGATCAGGTTCTTGAACCAGGGCCAGAGGCCTTGCGAGATCGGCGTATAGCCCTGCACCGGCACCCAATCGAGCTTCAGGGCGAAAACATAGGCGAGCATGTAGCCGACGACGAAGACCGGAACCGAGAAGCCGAACACGGCAAAGCCGACGACGCAGCGGTCGATCCAGCTGCCGGCCTTCCAGGCCGCGATCACGCCCATCGGCACGGCGACGACGACCGCGAAGATCAGCGTCAGCAGCATCAGCGAGACCGTCGGCTCGATGCGCTGGGCGATGAGCTGCGTCACCGGCAGCGAGGTGAAGATCGAGGTGCCGAGATCGCCCTGGAGCACATGGTAGAACCATTCGCCGAAGCGGATGAGATAGGGCCGGTCGAGACCCAGACTGGCCCGGATCCTCTCGACATCGGCCGGCGAGGCCTGGTCGCCGGCGATCACCGCAGCGGGGTCGCCCGGCGCGATGTAAAGCAGCGAGAAGACGAACAGGGCGACGAAAGCCATCACCGGTATGGTCGTGATGATCCGTCTGACGATGAAAGCGAGCATTCTGGCGCTTAGCCTTGGTTATGGTCGATCAGAACTGTTGCAACGCGAGCCGCCATTCCGGCGGCTTACGTGCCGGGGAGTGCCGGGCTCCCGGGGAGCGCCGGCACTCTGCGATAAGTCCATCCGGCTCCAGCGCGGCTTTGCCGCGCGTCCGGAACGAGGCAGCCTCACGGGCTACCCCTGCCGTCAGGCCTTCGACACGCCCCAGAAGAAGGGCAGCGGGCCGCTGGTGACGCCGGAGAGATTCGACCGCCAGGCCTGGTAGCCGAGATAGAAGCCGGTCGGGGCGTAGACGACCTCCTCCATCGCAGCCTTGTTGAGCTTGGCGATCGCAGTCTTCTCCTCGGCCATGTCCTTGGCGTCGAACCAGTTGGTCACCTCGGTCTCGACAGCCGGGATATTGGGCCAGCCAAACCAGGCCTTGTCGCCATTGGCGCGGATGGCGGTGTAGGCGGCGGGATTGATGCAGTCGGCGCCGGCATGCCAGGTGTGGAACATGCTCCAGCCACCCTGGCCAGGAGGCGTCTTCTGGGCCCGGCGTGCGCCGACGGTGCCCCAGTCGGTGGCGACGAAATCGACCTTCATGCCGATGCTCTTGAGCAGCTCGGCGGTGACGTCGCCCATCGACTTGGTGGCAGCCATGTCCTGCGCGACGACGCAGACTACGGGCTCGCCATTATAGCCGGATTCGGCCAGCAGCTTCTTGGCCGCGTCGACATTGCGCTGCTTCAGGATGTCGCCACCCTCTTCGGTGTAGAGCGGCGTGCCGGGGGTGAAATAGCTCGGCAAGTTCTTCCAGAGCTTGTCGTCGTCGCCGACGATCGAGCGCATGTAGTCTTCCTGGTTCAGCGCGGTCAGCACCGCGCGGCGCACCTTCACATTGTTGAAGGGCGGGAAGAGATGGTTCATGCGGAAGGCGCCGATATTGCCGAGCGGATCGCCGATATCGACCTTAACGTTCTTGTTGGCCTTGAGCACCGGCACGAGGTCCGACAGCGGGGTCTCCCACCAGTCGACCTCGCCGTTCTGCAGGGCGGCCGAAGCCGTCGCCGGATCGGGGATGATCACCCATTCGATCCGGTCGACCAGGATCTTCTTGCCGCCGGCGAGCCAGTCAGCCGGCTCCGAGCGCGGCACGTAATCGGCAAACTTCTCGAACACCGCCTTGGCGCCGGGCACCCATTCGCTGCGCATGAACTTCATCGGGCCCGAACCGATATATTCGGTGATCTGCGTGAACGGATCGGTCTTGGCGATGCGCTCTGGCATGATGAAGGTGCAGGGCGCGTTGTTCTTGCCCAGCGCCAGCAGCATCTTCGGGTAAGGCTTGTTGAGCGTCCACTTCCAGCTCATGTCGTCGATCGGGGCGAGCTCGACCTCGATCGCCTTGATCATCAGGCCCATCGGGTCGCGGGCCTGCCAGCGCTTCAGGCTCTGGACGACGTCCTTGGAGGTGACCGGCGCGCCGTCATGGAATTTGAGACCCGGGCGCAGCTTGAAGGTCCAGACCAGTCCATCGGCGGAGACCGTCTCCGACTCGACCATCTGGCGCTGCGGCTGAAACTTCGAATCGATGCCATAGACCGTGTCCCAGACCAGGGCGGCGGCGTTACGCACGACATACTGCGTGCCCCAGATGGGATCGAAATTGGCGAGGTTGGCCTGCGGCACGAAGCGCAGGGTCTTGGCTGCCGCGCTTTGCGCCAGGGCCGGCATGGCCAGCCCGCCGGAGGCGGCCAGGGCGCCCGTCCCCACGGCGGTCTTCAAAAATGTCCTGCGGTCCATGCACTCACTCTCCCCTGAAACGGCAACCTCTGCGCGGGCGACCTTGGCGCGAGTTTGGGCAGAAAACGTCTGCCCTGACAACACGCTTGACCGGCCCTTCTTGGCCGGCGGGCAGCTTGCAGACTTCGTGCCAAACGGGACTGAACCGCTGGAAGCGCATGGAATTCGGCAATCTCTGCCCGCTCCGCAGCGTTGCAGGCAGAAAATTGCGAATTAAAGGATTAAATCGTTTTGATCGGCGCATCGACCCGCGCAAAAGGCCTTGCAAATTCGAAGGCCGCCGCGGCGCGCAAAACCAGCGCATCCCTACCGAAAGCGCCGACGATCTGCAGGCCCGCCGGCAAGCCCGCCTTCGTCAACCCGCAAGGCAGCGAAATCGCCGGTGCCTGCGTGATGTTGAAGGGGTAGGTGAACGGGGTCCAGCGCGTCCAGTCCTCGCCATAGCCGCCATGGGCAGGCGTGTCCCGCCCGACCTCGAAGGCCGGCAGCGGCAGCGTCGGCGTCAGCAGCAGATCGAAGCGTGCATGAAATTGCGCCATGCGATGCGCAAGCGCATTGCGCTGGTTGAGCAGCGCATCGACATAGGCTGTGCCCGACACCTTTTCGCCGGCTTCCGCCACCGCGACGAGACCGGGATCCATCCGCTTGCGGTCGTCCGGGCCGGCATTGCGCAAGGCGAGCGCTGCTCCCGCCCCCCACAGAGTCATCAAGGTCTCGATCGGGTCGGCAAAGCCCGGATCGACCTCCTCGACCGTCGCGCCAAGCTCCCTGAACGCCATTGCTGCCGCTTTCGTGAGCGCCGCGATCTCAGGATCGACGGCGACATCGCCGCCGAGCTTCGGCGACCAGGCGAGGCGCAACCCCTTCACCCCGCCGGAGAGGCCGGCGACATAGTCCAGTGTCTCGCTGAGCACGGCCGTCATGTCGCGGGCATCGGGCCGGCCGATCGCGTTCATGGCAAGCGCAGTGTCCGTCACGGTGCGGGTCAGCGGGCCGAGATGAGCGAGGAAGCCCATCGTCGAAACCGGAAAGGCCGGCACCCTGCCAAAAGTCGGCTTGAGGCCGACCACTCCGGTGAAGGCGGCGGGGATGCGCACGGAGCCGGCGCCGTCCGAGCCGATATGGATGCAGCCGAGATTGAGCGCGGCGCAAACGGCGGCGCCTGACGACGAGCCGCCAGGGCCAGTTCCCGTGCCCCAGGGATTGCGCGTGATCCCCGATTGCGGGGAATCGCCGACGCCCTTCCAGCCATATTCCGGCATCGTCGTCTTGCCGAGGAAGACGGTGCCCGCCTCGCGCAGCCGGGCGGTGGCGGGCGCATCCTCGGGCCAGGGCGCGCCCGAGGCCACGGCCGAGCCGCGCCGCATCGGCCAGCCGGCGACGCCGATATTGTCCTTGATGGTAACGGGCACGCCGTCGAGCGGGCCGAGCGGCTCTTTCCTGAGATAGCGGGCCTCGGCGGCCTCCGCCATGGCGAGCGTGACCTTGTCGTCGCGCACGGTGAAGGCGTTGACCTCGGGCTCGAAGCGCTCGATGCGCTCAAGCGCGTCCTTCGTCACCTCAACGGGCGAGAGCGCGCCGCTGGCATAGAGGGGCTGGAGTTCGGCGGCGGACAAAGAGGAGATGTCGGTCACGGTCGTTTCCTTTATGTCTTCGTCATTCAGTGTCGAAACGCCGTCATTGCGAGCGCAGCGAAGCAATCCAGAGGTTCGCGCGAGCCCTCCTGGATTGCTTCGTCGCTCACGCTCCTCGCAATGACGGAAAAGTTCGACATCACGCATTCGCCGCGCGCCAGGCGGCGCTGAGCAGGACATTGGCGCCGGCGACCATGTCGTCGTCGGTGCTGAATTCGGCCGGGTTGTGCGAGAGCCCGCCGATCGAGGGGATGAACACCATGGCTGTCGGGCACAGGCGCGACATCATCTGCGCGTCATGCCCCGCGCCCGAGATCATGCGGCGGATCGGCAGGCCGAATTCGGCCGCGCTCTGTTCGACGCTGGCGATCAGCTCCTCTGCGAAGGGTGTCGCCGGAAAGCGGGCAAGATCGCGGAAGCTGATCGCGATGCCATCACGCTCGGCAAGCTCCGCGCAGAACTTGCGTACCGCAGCCTCGGCCTGCGCCAGCGGTGCGTCGAGCGGATTGCGCAGGTCGAGCGACATCACCACGGTTTCGGGCACGACATTGACGTTGCCGGGCTGGACGCGGATGACGCCGGAATTGGCGAGCTGTCCCGGGATCGTCTTGGTCAACTCATTGGCGAAGATGTTGATCCGCGCCGCCGCCAGGCCTGGATCCTTGCGATAGGCCATCGGCGTCGTGCCGGCATGGCTCGGCCGGCCCTTCAGCGTCAGTTCGAGCCAGCAGATCCCCTGGATGCCGGTGACCGCGCCAAGCCCGCCACCTTCGCTCTCGAGGACCGGCCCCTGCTCGATATGCATTTCGAGATAGGCATGGGCTTTCAGGAAGCCCGGCGCTTCCTGCCCCTCATAGCCGATGCGCTTGAGCTCGGCGCCGAGGCCAACGCCCTCGGAATCGGTTTCCGCATGGGCCGCCGCAACGCTCATGCCGCCGGCCCAGACATAGGAACCGAGCATGTCGGGATGGAAGCGCGCGCCCTCCTCATTGGTGAAGGCGATCACGGCCATGTCGCGCTTGGGCATGAGCCCGGCATCGCGCAGCGCCGCCAGCACCTCGACGCCGGCGATGACGCCGAGCGCGCCGTCGAAGCGTCCGCCAGTGCCGACCGTGTCGATATGCGAGCCCATGATGACGGCCGGCCCTTCCTGCTGCCCCTTCAGGATGCCGACGATGTTGCCGATCGCGTCGATCTTCACCTCGAGCCCGAGCGCCTGCATCTGCCCGACCAGCCAATCGCGGCCCTGCTTGTCCTCATCGGTCAAGGCGAGGCGCCGGCAGCCGCCCTCGGGCGTCGCGCCGATCATCGAGAGCGCCGTCAGGCGCGACACCAGCCGCGCGCCATCGATCCGCAGGTTGCTGCTCATTCGTCTCAAATCTCCGTGAAGGCCATCGCCGGGCAGGCAAGAGCAATTTCCGATCCAATCGGATCGTTCAATTACTCTATCTCCTTGTTTTAACGCGTTTTCTAAACGCGAACCGGTGTCCACTTCGCTCGAAAACGCTATTGATGCAAGCCGTTCACCCGCCGAGCAAGCCGGGCCGGCGCCTGTCGACCCAGCCGGTCGCGCCCTCATAGGCCTGCGCCACCTGGAGCAGCAGCAA
Organism: Allobosea sp. BE125; assembly: GCF_031456075.1. Lineage (NCBI taxonomy): Bacteria > Pseudomonadati > Pseudomonadota > Alphaproteobacteria > Hyphomicrobiales > Alloboseaceae > Allobosea > Allobosea sp. BE125. The sequence continues at coordinate 357,167 of NZ_JAVDTY010000004.1, read as the reverse complement.
TTCGGACTGGTTCGGCCCCCAGAGCTGCATGCCCATCGGCAGGCCCGCCGCATTGAAGCCGACGGGCACGCTGAGCGCCGGGCAGCCCGACATCGTCACCGGGATCACCACCTGCATCCAGCGGTGATAGGTGTCCATGGCGCGGCCCGCGACCTCCCTGGGCCATGGCGTCTCGACCGCGAAGGGAAAGACCTGGGCGCTGGGCAGGACCAGGATATCGTAGCGGCCGAAGAGCCCATGGAGATGCTGGTACCAGCGCGAGCGGAGATTAGACGCCTGCATCACCTCGAAGGCGGAGACCTTGAGCCCCTGCTCGACCTCCCAGCGCGCCTCGGGCTTGAGCAGGTCGCGGCTGGCAGGTTCGGCATAGACGGGGGCGAGGCCCGAGCCCGCCTGCCAGGCGCGCAGTTTGAGCCAGGCCTGCCAGATCGATTCCGGATCGAAGCCGAGCGCGACGTCCTCGACAACCGCGCCCATGCCCTCGAACGCCGCCAGGCCTTGCCGGCACAGGGAGAGAACGCCCTCCTCCATCGGCAGATGGCCACCGAGATCGCCGAGCCAGCCGATCCTCAACCCCGCGACGTCGCGCTCCAGCGGCCCGAGAAAGACCGCCGGATCCTCCCGCAGCGACATCGGCACGCGCGGATCATAGCCGGACTGAACCGCGAGCAGCGCCGCGAGATCACGGACTTTACGCGCCATCGGCCCGGCGACGCCCAGTTGCGGGATGAAGACCTCATCCGTGCCCGACAGCACCCGGCCATAGCTCGGGCGCAGGCCCAGCACATTGTTGAAGGCGGCGGGATTGCGCAGCGAACCGGCATGGTCGCTGCCATCGGCCACCGGCAGCATGCGCAGCGCCAGCGCCACCGCAGCCCCGCCGCTGGAGCCGCCCGAGGTCTTGCTCTGGTCATAGGCGTTGCGCGTCGCCCCGAAGACCGGATTGAAGGTCTGCGAGCCGAGCCCGAATTCGGGCGTGTTGGTCTTGCCGATGATGATGGAGCCGGCGGCCTTCATCCGCTCGACGAAGATCGCATCGGTCTGCGCGATAATGTCCTTGAACAGCGGCGAGCCCTGCGTGGTCGCAAAACCCTTGGCGGCGGAGAGGTCCTTGATCGCCTGCGGGAAGCCGTGCATCCAGCCGCGCGAATGGCCGGCCGCGAGCTCGGCATCGAGCACCGCCGCCTCCTTCAGCAGATCGCCGCGCTCGCGCTGCGCCACGATCGCGTTGACGCGCGGATTCAGCCGCTCGATCTGGTCGAGGAAAGCCGCCATCACCTCCACACAGGAGAGCTTTCGCGCATGGATCGCCTGCGAAAGCGCGACCGCATCCAGCGCCACGATATCGCCGGTCGCCGCACTGCTGACTGTATCTGGCATGCCTGGCCTGTCTCCTGCCCGGAAGAATCGCGCCAATGATGGCCGCAGCCCGCGCACCCCGCCAGCGGCGTTTCCGGGCAGAGCCTGTGCGGAGGGCGCATCACGCGGGACGGCCCGGCGTGCAGGCGGCTGTTCCCCAACGACCAAGGCGGCTAAAAGCGACGCCCCATGTCAGACCTCGCCCTCCCGCTCCGCCAGACGGCCCCTTGGCTCACCGAGGCCAGGGCCATGCTTGCGCTGAGCTGGCCGCTGGTGCTGACCAATGTCGCGCAGACGGCGATGACGGCGACGGATGTGATGATGATGGGCCATCTCGGCCCCGATGCCCTGGCCGCCGGCGCGCTCGGCTCCAATCTCTACATGGCCGTGCTGATCTTCGGCATCGGCGTCATGGCAGCCGTGTCGCCGATGATCTCGATCGAGCTTGGCCGCAACCGCCACGCCGTGCGCGAATTGCGCCGCACGGTGCGGCAGGGCTTCTGGGCTGCCGTGACGCTGGTCGGCCCGATGTGGCTGTTCCTCTGGCAGGCCGAGGCGATCCTGCGCGCGATGGGCCAAGACGCGGCGCTGGCAAAGGCTGCAGCCTCTTATGTGCGGACACTGCAATGGGGTCTGCTGCCGTTCTTTCTCTTTCTCGTGCTGCGCGGCTTCGTTGCCTCGCTGCAACGCCCCTTCGCGGCCTTTGTCGTCGTCCTGCTCGCCGTCGGCTTCAACGCGCTGGCGAATTGGTGCCTGATGTTCGGCCGGCTCGGCTTTCCCGCGCTCGGCCTGCCGGGCTCGGGGCTGGCGACGGCCTTGTCCTCGGGGTTGATGATGCTCGGCCTGGGCCTGGTCGTCAGCTTCGACCGGCGCTTCCGCCGCTACCGCCTGTTCGGCCGTTTCTGGGTGGCGGACTGGCCGCGTTTTCGGGCCTTCTGGCGGATGGGCCTGCCGATCGGCACGACGCTCGCCTTCGAGGTCGCGATCTTCAATGGCGCGGCCTTCCTGATGGGGCTGATCGGCCCGGCCTCGCTCGCGGCCCATGCGATCGCGATCCAGATCGCCTCACTGACCTTCATGGTGCCGATGGGCATCGGCCAGGCGGCCACGGTCAGGGTTGGCCGGGCTTTCGGCGCCGGCGACAGGGACGGCGTCTCGCGGGCCGGCGCGACGGCGCTCGTGCTGGGCATCGGCTTCATGGCCCTGACCGCGCTCGTCATGCTGTTCGCGCCGCAATGGCTCGTCGTTCCCTTCCTCGATGTCGAGAAGCCCGGCGCAGCCGAAGTCGCGGCGCTGGCGGCGTCCTTCCTGCTCTATGCCGCGATCTTCCAGATCGCCGACGGGGCGCAGGTCGTCGGCTCCTGCCTCCTCAGGGGACTCGGCGACACGCGGGTGCCGATGCTCTTCGCGGGGCTCGGCTATTGGGCGATCGGGCTGCCGCTTTCGATCGCGCTCGGCTTCTTCACGCCGCTCGCCGGCATCGGCATCTGGATCGGGCTTGCGATCGCGCTCGCCATCGTCGCGGTCTTGATGCTCGGCCGCTGGCGGGCCCGCGACAGGCTCGGCCTCGTCACCACCCCCTGATTGCATCGGCGCGATCCGTGCTATCATCACTGCGTCGCACGTTCCGCCTTGGGGGGCAGCTCATGTACAAGGACGACGACGTTCAACGCATCCGGGACAGTTTCGCCCATCTCCACCGCCGCAAGGCCGAGACCGGAGAGATCTTCTACAACCGGCTCTTCGAGATCGCGCCCGAGGTCAGGCCCTTGTTCAAGGGTGACATGAAGGCGCAGAGCGTCAAGCTGATGGAGATGCTGACGGTCGCCATCGCCACGCTCAAGGACCGGGAGGGGCTCGCCATCCTGCTGCGCAAGCTCGGCCGCCAGCACAAGGGCTATGGCGTCAAGGACAGCCACTACGACAGTGTCGGAGAGGCGTTGATCTGGACGCTCCGGACCTCATTGGGCGACGAGTTCACGCCGCGCCTCGAGCGCGCCTGGACGCAGCTCTACACCGATATCGCCAACGTCATGATCGCTGCGAGCCACGCGGAGTGAACGAGGAGGCGCCGGCCGTCATAGGCCGGTCCTTTCTGTCTCAGAACTCTTCCCAGCCAGCGTCGCTGGCGCGGCCATTGACGGCTTTCCTCGCCGGAGCAGGTCTCTCCGGCGTCGCCGCCCTGACCTGTCCGAAGGCGGCCTCGGCGAGCTTGCGCAGGCGCGCGGGCTCGGAGGCCGGTTCATGAGCCTGGGTAGCGTTTGCCCTGGCAGCCGGGCGCGGCGCCGGGGCGTAGCTGGCCGATGAGGCGGTCGCGCCCTCAGGGCCGGTCCTGAAGGCGGCGACCAGCTCGTTGAGCTGGACGATGCGGCCCGAGAGCGACCCGGCCGAGGCCGCGCTCTGTTCGGCGAGCGCCGCATTGGCCTGCGTCATCTCGTCGAGATGGGCGACGGCCTGGCTCATCTCGTCGATGCCATTGGCCTGCTCGCCCGAGGCCGCCGAGATTTCGGCGATGGTGGCCGCGACCTTTTGCGAAGCCGCCAGGATCTGGGTCAGGGCATCGCCGGCCTGGCGCACCAGCTTGACACCCTCGCCGACCTCCATGTTGGAGGACGATATCAGGCCGGAGATGTCCTTGGCGGCGGCGCCCGAGCGCTGCGCCAAGGTGCGCACTTCCGAGGCGACCACGGCAAAGCCCTTGCCGGCATCGCCGGCACGCGCCGCTTCCACCGCCGCGTTCAGCGCCAGGAGATTGGTCTGGAAGGCGATGTCGTCGATCACCCGGATGATGTCGGAGATCTTCTGCGAGGCACTCTCGATGCGCGCCATGGCGGCGACCGCTTCAGTCGCGATCGTTCCGCCCGACTGCGCCGCCTGCATCGCTTCGGTCGCGATCGCGGCCGCCTGCTTCGAGGCCTGGGCCGAGGCCTTCACCGAGGCTGCGAGCTCCTCGGTCGTGGCCGCGGTCTCCTCCAGCGACGAGGCCTGCTCTTCCGTGCGCTTCGACAGGTCGTCGGCGCCCATGGTGATCTCGCGCGCCGCCAAGCCGACATCCGCAGAGGTCGTCTGGATCGTGCGCACCGTCGTGGACAGCCGGTCGACCGTCTCGTTGATCGCGCCCTTGAGCTCGGCGAACTTGCCGCGATAGGCGGTCTCGATCCGGGAGGTCAGGTCGCCGCCGGCCACCGCCTGCAGGGCGGCCGCGAATTCGGATGTGGCTGAATCCACCACCGCATTGATCTCGTTGATGCCGGCGACGAGCTTCTGCATCTGCTCATCGGCATGCTCGATCTCGAGCCGCGCCGAGAAATCGCCAGACGCCGCAGCCGCGACCACATCGCCGACATCGGAGACCACCGCCTCCATCGACTGCGCCCGCGCCAGGCGAGCAGCGGAAGCCGAGCGCTCCTGCTCCTGAAGCATCGCGACCTGCTCGGTGCTCTCGCGCAGCACGGAAACCGCGCGCGCCATCGCGCCGATCTCGTCCTGGCGCACGACATGAGGCACATCGACCTTGGTGTCGCCGGCGGTCAGGCGCTGCATGACACCGCTCAGATCAACCAGTGGCCGTGTGATCGAGCGCTGTGCGAACAGCAACGCCGCGGCCAGTGACGCCAGCAGCGCCGACAGCAGCACGGTCGGCAAGATCCATTGCACCTGCTTGGTGAAGGCATCGGCCTCCTGTCCGAGCGCATTGCCGACCGTCTCATTCTGCGTGCCGAACGCGACGAGGACGTCGTTCAGCGCCTTGCGGTTGGCGCGGTTGAGCTCGTTGTTGCCCTGGGCATTCGCCGCCGTCGTCGAGACCTCGCGGCCAAGGCGGATCGTCTCCGAGCGGAAGGTGATGAACTCACTGATCGCCTTTTCGATCTGCGCCACACGCTCATCTGCGGAAGCAAGCCGTCTCAGATCGACAGTCAGCCTGCGCAACGGCTCAAAGCGGCTCTCCATGCCCTTGGCGTAAGGCTCTGCCTCCGCCGCGGTTTTCGACATGTAGATGCCGCGCGCATCCATCACCACGCCGGTGACGAGGCCGTTGAGCCTCTCGGTCAGCAGCGCGATGTCGCCCTGTACGCTCGAGCGCTGGTTGAGGTTGTTGGCCCGCGACAATGCGTAGAGGCTGAGCCCGGCCGAGGCGATGGCGCCGGCTGCGACGATCGCCAGCATCGCGACGATCTTGATGCGAATGGACTTCAAGGACCCGGCCTCCCCGGCCTGTTGGTCCGCTGAATCGGGGCGCATCTCTGGCGCATCTGACCCAGCCGGATTTTTTGAGATGGTTAGGCATCGGCATGGTCGCTGCCGCAATGCGTCCAGGAGATCCGAGCCATGCGCGACCCCCCGCCTCTGTGGCGGAAGCCGGAGCATCGATCGCCGCCGTGACGTTGCGACATCATTAGGATTCGCGGTGAAATCGCTAAACAAACGCTTAAAATCAGAGCTCTTCCCCCTGTTCGAAGCCCGATGAAACCGTTTACGGTCAGCAATTTCCCGCAATGAGTGCGCGACGTTCTGCGCCACCCGCATAGAGACTGCGATTGTTGCTGATTCGTCACAGCTCGTATCCGCCACAATTTCGCCACGCACTGTTCACCCCACGGCCATCTCGCACACCTTGAAAGAGGCATCGGGGTATGGCGTGGAACTTCGCGTCGCTCCTAGATCAGGTCGCATTCGGACGGTTCCGCCCGAAGGCGAGAAAACGTGATCGATTCTAAAAGTTTAGAGCATTGCTCACGCGAAAAACCGGTACCCATTTTTTTGCGCAATGCTCTAGGTTTCCGTCGCCGCCCGCCAGATTCACGCATCGAGCCCCCATCCATGTCCTTCGTGCCCTCCGCCTTCGCCAGCCTCCCCCTGAAGCGCCTCGCGGCGCTGCTGATGCCCCTTCTGCTCGCGGCCTGCGTGAGCACGCGGCAGGAGCCCTTCGAGGCGGCGCACGCGCCCGGCGTCAGCCCCGAATACCTCGCCATGTATGGCGAACAGCCCGATGAGACCTATCCGCTGCCGGCGACCGATGTTTCGGAGGTCGATCCGAAATTCCTGCGCCAGGAGGTGTCCTATCCGACCCGCGAACGGCCCGGCACGATCGTCGTCGATACCGACAACCGCTTCCTCTATCTCGTCCGCGAGAACGGTCGCGCCATCCGCTACGGCATCGGCGTCGGCAAGCAGGGCATGTCCTGGCGCGGGCGCGCCACCGTCGGCCGCAAGGGAACCTGGCCGCGCTGGACCCCGACGCCCGCGATGATCGCGCGCGACCCGGAAAAGAACCGCCCCTGGGCCGGCGGCATGCAGGCCGGCCTCGACAACCCGCTCGGCGCGCGCGCGCTCTATCTCTACCAGGGCGACCGCGACACGATGTACCGCATCCACGGCACCTCGGAGCCCTGGTCGATCGGCCAGTCGGTCTCCAGCGGCTGCATCCGGATGTTCAACCAGGACATCATCGACCTGCATAGCCGCGTGCCGACGGGAACGACCGTCGTCGTGCTGAACCGCGGCACTCTGCTGACGCCGGAACCCGGCGAGAACTTCGATGAGTTCACCTCCGACACGATGTGAGGCGAGGGCAATGTCCGATCAAACCGGATCGGACATTGCCACCAGACTTCACCTTGACGCGCTTTCTTCACGAGACCGGCATCGACTTCGCTCGAAGGCTCTCCAGATGACGGTTTCCGGCGCCGCCTTGATACCGTCACACGCACCCACCACCTCTTGATGCGGCGGCGCGACCGCGCCGCCCAGAACGAGAGGAGATGACGATGACGCCGCAAGAACGCGACGTGATCGCCGGGATTTTCGACCGCCTGAAACAGGCGGCCAACCAGCCCCGCGACCCCGAGGCTGAGCGCTTCATCTCAGACCGCCTGCGCGAGCAGCCCTATGCGCCCTACGCCATGGCGCAGGCCGTCTATGTGCAGGAACAAGCGCTGACCAACCTGCAGGCGCAGGTCGATGATCTGCAGGCGCAAATCCGCGATCTGCAGAACCGGCCAGCAGAGGCTCCGCCGCAATCCGGCGGGTTCCTCTCCGGCATCTTCGGCAGCGGAACGAAGCCCCCGGATGCGTCGCAGCGCCCTGGCTCCGTTCCCGCCTTTCCGCAACGCGGAGCCGGGCAGCCTTCACCGGCCTGGAACAGTCCCCAGCCCAATGCGATGCAGTCTGCTCCGATGCAGCCTGGAATGCAGCCGCAGCAGCCCGGTCCCTGGGCCGGCCAGGCGGCGCAGCAACCTCCCGCTGCGCGTGGCGGCGGCTTCATGGCCAGCGCGCTGACGACCGCAGCCGGCGTCGCCGGCGGCATGGTGCTGGGTAATGTCCTGACCAACGCCTTCGGCGGTCACGGCGCGAGCGCGGGAGCGGCCAAGGCGGGTGATCTGAACTCGATCTCGGATAGTGCCAAGCTTAACCCGCCGACGCCCGACGCCACCAAGGGCAACGATGCCGCCAGCACGCAGAATGCCGGCGACAACGCCAACTATAATGACGGCTCGTCCGACCCGGCGAACTACCAGAACGCCAGCACCGACACACCGGCCGATGACGGCTATGACGACGGCTCCAGTTTCGCCGGGGACGACGACGATAGCTGGACCTGATCGCGCGCGCCGCTGAAGCGCAGCGTCGATAAAAATGGAAGCCCGCCCGGTTCGCGCCGGGCGGGCTTCCGCTTTTTCCTAACCTTCGAAGGCAGTGCGCCTCAGATCACCAGCACCTTCGCGCCGACGCGGACGCGCTCATAGAGATCCGTGACATCGTCATTGGTCATGCGGATGCAGCCCGAAGAGACCGCCTGGCCGATCGTATATGGCTCGTTGGTGCCGTGGATGCGGTAGAGCGTGGAGCCGAGATACATGGCGCGCGCGCCCAGCGGGTTCTCAGGCCCCCCCTGCATGAAGCGCGGCAGGTCGGGGCGGCGCTTCAGCATCTCGGCCGGCGGCGTCCAGCTCGGCCATTCCGCCTTGCGGCTGACCGTCTTCATGCCCGCCCAGGAGAAGCCGGGGCGGCCGACGCCGATGCCGTAGCGCAAGGCGCGCCCGCCCGGCTGGACCAGGAAGAGGAAGCGCTGCGGCGTGTCGATGATGATCGTGCCGGGCTTGTGCGGGCCGTCATAGGCGACCTCCTGCTTGCGGAAGCGCGGATCGACGACGCGCTCGATCGGGCGCTCCATCTCGGCGGGCTCGCCGAGCGCGGCCATGCGGCGGCCGGGCGCTCGCGGCTGGGCCGCAGGCTCGAAGGGATCGGCGGGATAGGCCGACGACTGGGTACCGCGGCCATAGGTGGCGTAGGCGCCCGGGCGATTATAGACCGCCCCACCCCGGCCCATCGGCGTCGGATCGCGGCCGGTCATCAGCATCTCGATGAAACCGCCGCCGTAACTGCCCCGCCCCGAGGCGGCGGTCGCCATCGGATCGCCCGGCAGCGGCTGGGCATAGTTCTGGGCCAGGGCCGGCCCGCTCAGCACAAGGGCGGCGAGCGGCAGGAGAAGGACTGGACGCATGACGCAACTCTCTCGACATCAACCTGCCGGAGAGCCTGCCGAGCAGCAGGAGAAGGAATGGTGAATCGTTGACTCTGCGGCGCGCGGCGGGCGGTTAATTCTGTTAAATCAACGAATTAACCTTAGCGATCCGGCAAGGGACAGGGTGAACGAAGCGTTGCTTTGCCTTGACCGGGAACGCGGCGACGTTGCGTCTGAAAGCCTTCCTCACCAGGTCACGCGCAGACCGAGATTGCCCTGCACCGAGCGCCGGTCCTTGCCGTCCAGCGCAGTTGTGTAGCCGCCTGCAGCGTAAAGGCTCACGGCCGACGACAATTTGGCGATGACGCCGCCGATCTCGAGCGAGGTGCCATCGAATTTGATGTTCTCCGGCTTTTTATAAACGCGGCGCAACGCCACGTTGCGCTGTACGCTTCGCTCTCGCTTCAAGCGTCCAAGGGGCCTCTCAGCTGCGCCCGATTCGCCGGGTCGCCCACCAGAGCCGCGCCGTCGTGCGGCAGCGCGCGACATCGCAGGCAAGGATGAGTGCGCCATAGACCGCAACACCAACGGAGATCTGCAAGGCCAGTTCGACCGGGGCGGAGAATTGCCGTCGCAGCGGCCAGATCACGGCCGCCATCACAGCTGCCGCCAGAACGACGAGGGCGCAATCGCGTAGCGGCGGCAAAACCGGCAGCACGCGCAAGGCCGCCGTCGCCATCACCGCGAGCACGACGAGGAAGGCGGCCGTCTGGCCGAAGGCATAGGCGGCTGGCCCGATCGTCGACGCCAGGCCGAGCCCGAGCGCGAGATTGACGCCAAGCCCAAGCAATGCGGCGAGCGTCGCGATGCCGGTGCGCTTGCCGATCAGGAAGACCGGATAGAAGGCCGCCTGGAAGATCGTGATCGCCGCGAAGCCCGGGATCAGGATCGCCATATAGTTGGCGAAACTGCCCTGGAAGCTCGGCGGCACGATCAACCGGTCGAAGGCCGGCAGCACCATCCACAGGCCGACCGCGATCGGCAAGGCGACCATCAGCACGAGCAGGACGTTTTTGGCGATGCGCTTTTGCGCAGCGATCCGGCCACGCGTCTCGTCGAGGCGGATGATCTCGCGCAGCAGCACGATCTCGAGCGTCGCCCCCAGCGTCCCGAACAGGCGCAAGCCCATATCGGAGGCCAGCGAGAAATAGCCGGCCTCGGCATAGCCCTGCGCATCGGCGAGCAGCGAACGGTTGAGCAGCGGGATCAAGGAATAGATCGCATTGCCGGCGACGAGCGGCAGCGCGTAGACGAAGAAGCTCCAGGCGACGTCCTTGCGCGCGGCGGCGAACGAGAGCGGCGCATCGGCAAGCGCGCGGCGCACCGCCAGGAGCGAGACTGCGGCGCTGAGCAGTCCGCCGAGCAGCACCACGGTCGGATCCCGCGTCAGCCAGGCCCCGCCGACCATCAGGATCAGTGCCATCACGTTCTTGACGATGACCAACCGGGCATAGGCGGCGTCGAGGAAGCGCGCCCGGGCGATCGCCCCGTGATAGTCGAACAGCCCGGCGCCGATCCCGGCCAGCACAGCGGCCGCGAGCAGCATCGCGGGCAATTTGAAGTCGATGCCAACCGCGACGGCGACGACGAGCAGGCCGCAAAGCGAGATGCTGATGCCCGCGACCAGCAGGTCGAGCGTCGCGCGGATCTCGGGCTGGGTCTCGCGCGTCTTCAGCGAGTAGAAACGCAAGGCCGATATCTTCAGCCAGTCGAGCAGCGCCGTATTGACCAGCACGATGATGGCCGCGCCTATGGCGTAACGGCCGAACTCGGCCGGGCCGAGGAAGAAGGCGATGAGCAGACCGAGGACGAAGTTCAGCCCGGCATTGATGACGAAGGGCAGCAGGACGGTCATGTCGTCTCGGTCTCGGCGCCAATGCGGCAAGGGTCCTTCGACTCAGGCAAGCGCCGGAATCATGCCGTCTCACTGGCCTAGCGGGCCGGGGGCGGTTTTCCAAGCGGAAGCCGCGCAACGAGGCCTCGAGTCCGCCTGATGCCGAGCGAACCGCTGTTCTACCTCGTCGGCTGGGCGACGACGCTCGTGATCGCGATCGGCAAGAGCGCCTTTGGCGGCGGACTCGCCATTCTCGGCATTCCGCTGCTGGCGATCGTCACCGAGCCGCTCGATGCCGCGATCATGGTCGCCATGCTGGTCTCGCTGATGGACATGATGGCGCTGCGCAGCTTCGGCGCCTCGACCTGGTCGAAGCCCGATCTCGTCTGGCTCCTGCCCGGCCTCGTCGCCGGGATCGGCATCGGCTATCTCGTCTTCGTCCGGATCGATCCGCGCATCGTCACGCTTGTGATCGGGCTGACGACGCTCGCCTTCACCGCGCAATGGTTCCTGAAGGGGCGGCTCGCGGCTCCGGGCTCGCGCCCGGTCTCGGGCAAGCTCGCTTTGCTCGCCGGCACGGCCTCGGGCTTCACCACCTTCGTCGCGCATGCGGGCGGGCCGCCGGTCGCGATGTATCTGCTCGGGCGCGGCCTGCCCAAGAGCACGCTGGTGGGCACGACCATCGCGCTGTTTACGCTCGGCAACTGGCTGAAGCTGCCGCCCTATTTCGCGCTCGGGCTGAAACATACCGAGGCCCTGTGGGGCGCGCTCGCACTCGCGCCGGCCGTGCCGATCGGTATCTGGCTCGGGCATGTCGTGCATCGCAAGCTCGACCAGAAAACCCTGTTCATCTGGTGCTACGGCCTGCTGGCGGTCGCCGCCGCGAAGCTTTCGGTCGACGCGGCCCTGGCGCTGTTGCGCTGAGGGAATGCCGACTTGCGGGACTGCACTCTATTCGTGCAGCCGCATAAGCCGTAAGCGATCGCCATGACCGCCCTGCTCCCGCCCATCCGCGACGCCCGCGATTCCGATTCCGAGCCGCTCGCCACCCTCATCGCCGCGAGCTTTGCGGAATATCCGAACTGCTTTTTCGAATGGTCGGAATTTCCCGAACTGCGCGCGCCCGCCAGCCACTTCGCCGGGAAAGGCGGCCGGCTCTGGATCGCCGAGGCGCCCGGCGGCGGTATCGCCGGCTCGCTCGGCGTCACGCCCGTGCCGGAGCAGAACGCGGTCGAGATCACCAAGGTCTATGCCGACCCCGCCTTTCGCGGCTCCGGCCTGGCGCAGGCGCTGTTCACCGAGGCGCTGCGCTTCGCGCAGGCCGGCGGCTATGATGAGATGATGCTGTGGTCCGATACGCGCTTCGCGCGCGGCCACCGCTTCTACGAGAAGCTCGGCTTCGTGCGCTGGCCGGCCGCGCGCTATCTCGCCGACGTCTCCGAGACCTGGGAATACCACTTCCGCAAGCGCCTGACCGGCGTCTCGGCATGACGCTTCCAACGGCGCTCCGCGGCATTCTCGGCATCGCGCTGCTCACCGCCATGGATGCGGTGGTCAAGGGGCAGATGCGCGAGCACCCCTTCTTCCCAGCACTGTTCATGCGCTTTGCCATGGGCAGCCTGTTCGCGCTCATCTTCGTCGCGATCGCCCGCCCGCCGCGCCCAACGCGGGCAAGCGTGATCGGCAATACGATCCGCGTGCCGATCGTCGTGCTCACCGCCGGCAGCTTCTTCTATTCGGTCTCGCTGCTGCCGCTGGCGGAGGCGCTGACGCTCGCTTTCCTGGCGCCCGTCTTCGTCGCGCTGCTGGGCGCCCTCCTGCTCAAGGAAAAGCTCAGCGGACGGGTCTACCAGGCGCTCGGCTTCGGCCTCGCCGGGATGCTCATCATGGTCTGGCCGCGCCTGCAGGGCCATGTCACCAACGCCGAGCTCGGTGTCGCGGCCGCCCTGTTCTCAGCCGTGGCCTATGCCTTCAACCTGGTCCTGCTTCGGCGCATCGCGCAGAAGGAGCATCCGGCGATCATCGTGCTGTTCCAAAATGGCGGGCCGGCCTTGTGCCTCGCCATTCCCGCCGCGCTCGCCTTCGTGCCGATGAATTGGGCCGACATCGGGAGCTACGCCCTGGCCGGCGCACTGGGCGTCGGCGGGCATTTGATGCTGGTTTCAGCCTATGCCCGCGCCGAGGCGTCACGTCTGGCGCCGCTCGAATACACCGCGCTGATCTGGGCGAGCCTGCTCGGCTACCTGATGTTCGGCGAGGTGCCGCTGTTCACGACCTTCGCCGGCGCCTTGCTGATCGTCGCGGGCGCGATCGCGGTCAGCCGGCGCTGAGGCCGGCGATCTCGACTTCAAGCAGCGGCGCAGTAAGCCTCGATGCGATAGCCGTCCGGGTCGACCACGAAAGCCGCATAGTAGTTGGGACCATAGGCTTCCCGCAGGCCGGGCCGGCCGTTATCCGCTCCGCCCTGCGCGATCGCGGCGGCGTGGAACGCATCCACGCTCTGCCGCGTCGGTGCAATGAAGCAGAAATGCAGGTTCGAGCCGGGGTCGGGAGGCACCGGCATCGCGACCGCGCCGAGCCAGAAGGCGACGGCGTCCCGGCCATAGCCCAATGAGGCCTCGTCCTCGCTGAGGCAGCGATAGCCGAGCGCGCCGAGCGCGGCATCGTAGAAGCGCTTCGAGCGGGCGATCTCGCCAACGCCGATGGAAACATGATCAAGCATGGTCATCTCCTTTTCAGAGCGGATCAGGGAGTCGTACGGCGTGCCTGGACATCGGCTTGCAGCCTCCAGCTCACACCGTCATCGGGCGAAGATTCGCCAAGCCAGCGAAAGGAATCGCGCGCGATCTCGGTAAAGCGCCAGCGTATCGCGACGCCCTCCCCGGTCTTGCCGTGCTGGACGATGTCACAGCCGTCGGCGCGGCCGATCTGGCGCGCGTAATATTGCTTCAGCGGGTCGCTCCAAAGGATGTGCCAGGCATCGAGCGCCGGGTCGTAGACCCGCAGCGTCGTGCCGTGGAAGAAGCCAGGCAGGATCCAGACATCCTGGATCGCGCGGCCCTCCAGAACCCAGCCGAAGCCGATACTTCCCTTGGCCTCGTGCCGGGCGCCATCATCGGCATGAATGACGGCGTCCATCGTCCAGGCACCGATGAGCCAGCCATAGAGCGCCCTCCCGCCGACCCCGTCAGGCGCGGGCGCACCCGCGTGAAGCATGTCGAGGAAGGGCGCTGACGCTGCTGCCATGTTCGGGCTCCCGCTGAGGACATGTTTCCCGAGATAGAGCCCCCACCCCTCCCGGCGCTTGGGGAAAATTGCTAAACTGCGGCAATGACTGCGACCTCGCATCTTCTGGCCTCGGGTCCCGGCTGGCGCGTGCGGGACATCATCTGCACCGCCGGGCCGGGCGACCGCGCCTTCGAGGAACAACACGCACATTGCTGCATCGCGGCGGTGACGAGCGGCAGCTTCAGCTACCGCTCCGCCCAGGGCGCTGCGCTGCTCGCGCCGGGCGCGCTCCTGCTCGGCAATCAAGGGGCCTGTTTCGAGTGCGGCCACGACCATGCGGCCGGCGACCGCTGCCTCGCCTTCCAGTTCGACCCGGCCTATCTGGAAGACATCCTTGCCGGCGTTCCGGGCGTGCGGCGGCTTGCTTTCTCGCGCGCCCATCTGCCGCCCTCCCCGGCGCTTGCGGACCTGATGGCCGAGATGGCGACCAGTGACGGCGGCACTGCCACCTATGAGGAGCTCGCCGTCCGGCTGGCCGGCGCCGTGGCGGCAAGGCTCGCAGACGAGCCGCCCGCAACCGCCGCGCCGACAGCGCGTGACACCAGCCGCATCACCCGGGCCCTGCGGTGCATCGAGGCGCGCTCCCAGGAGACGCTGAGCTTGACCCAGCTCGCCGGCGAGGCGGCGATGAGCCCGTATCATTTCCTGCGGACGTTCAAGGCGCTGATCGGCATGACGCCGCACCAGTTCCTGCTCAGGACGCGCCTGAACCGGTCGGCGCTCCTGCTGCACCGCTCGGAGCTTGGGGTCGCGCAGATCGCCTTCGATTGCGGGTTCGGCGATCTCTCGACCTTCAATCGCCACTTCCGCCTGGCGATGGGCAAAAGCCCCAGCGCCTATCGTCGGGGTAGCCGCGCCGCCTAAAACATTGCGCGAAAAGTGGGAACCGGTCTTTCGCGCCGATCCTGCTCTAACTTTTTGATGAGAGACGGATTCAGAGATCAGCGTAACCGTCATCCTTCAATGAGTTCGCCCGCGCCAAGAGACACCTCTCTCGAGTGGGACGCCGCCAGCCTGCGCCGGGCGGTTCGCGCCGCCGGCGTTGCTCTGTGGTCGTGGAACGTCGACGATGACGGGTTCGCGATGGGCGTCTGGCGGCGCTCGGCCGGGCTCATGACCTGCTTCGCCCCCTGCCTGGCCATCAGGGCACGGCAGCGCTTCTGCGCGACCTGCTCTCGATCCTGCTTTCGCCTTATGAGGACATGGGGGCCTTCAGCGGGCGGATCCGCGTCGCCGTTCCTCGCATGGGGGTCAGCGAGGGAGCCGCCACGACCTTATCCCTGATCATTCATGAGCTGGCGACAAACTCGCTTAAATACGGCGCGCTTTCAGCCGATACGGGTACGCTCGACGTGTCAGGTTCCTCCGACGACGACGAAACCACGATCGTCTGGACGGAACGGGGCGGGCCTTCCGTCGAGCCTCCCAATGGAGCCGGCGGGTACGGCAGCAAGCTCGTCATTCGAAGCATATCGAGCCAGCTCGGCGGTTCCATCAGCTATGACTGGTCGACTGAGGGGGTCATCGTGACCCTCGAGATGGGAACGACCAAACTCGCGAAATAAGCCGTGTTTCTACTTGATGCCCGCCAGGACCTCCAAAATCTGCGCCGCCCGATAGGGCTTTTGCAGAAACACGGTATCTTGAGGCATATCGGTAGGCGCAGGCCGCGAGCGTCCTGATGCGACGATCAGGACGATAGGTGGCCAGCGTTGCCGAATTGCGTGGACCAGCTTCAGGCCGTCCATGGATCCGGGCATCTCGATATCGGTAAAGACAACCCGGATGTCCGAGCGGGTTTCCAATAGGATGACGGCCTCATCGGCGCCAATCGCCTCGATGACCTCGTAGCCCGCGTCCTCGATCATCGCGACAGCATCCATGCGGATCAAGGTGTCGTCTTCGACGACAAGGACGACGGGGGTGGACATGGCAGCTCCAGGTTGCCTCCTCCCAACTGCCCTGCAGCCGTATGGTTGCGTCGGTTCGCAATGAAACTGATCGCCGATGCTCAAGCCGCCGCTTCAACGCAAAAGGCACGCCCTTTCCGGCCAGGCCCCGATGAGGCAGCCAAGGTGACCTAGCTAGAGCGTTTTCGCCGGAAAGATCAGGCAGGTCTCGGTGCCATGCGCGAGCAGCTTGCCGCGCTCGTCGACAAGGCGGCCCTCGGTCGTCGCGACCGTGCCGCCGCGATGGATCAGCTTGCCCTCGCAGCGCAGCGTGCCGGTCTCGGGCATGACCGGGCGGACATAGTTGAGCTTCATCTCCAGCGTCGTGTAGCCCTCGCCCAGCTTCAGCGTGCTGTGCGCGGCACAGGCCATGGCGGAATCGAGGATCGTCGCCGTCCAGCCGCCATGGATCGTGCCGAGCGGATTGAAGAAGCGCACTGAGGGCTTGCCGACGAAGACAACGCGGCCCTCCTCGACCTCGACGAGATCGAGATCCATCGCCTCCGCGATGGGCGGGCCGGGATGGCGGCCCTCGATTATGCCGCGCAGGAAACCGAGCCCGTCCTCGGCGAGCAGCACGTCCCGCGTCACCACTCCGAACTTGCGCGCCATCGCCGCCCCTCACTTATTGTGTAGATACACGTTAAGTGGCTTGAGGACTGCCGGTCAAGCCTCGCCTCAGTCCGCCAGGCGCGCCACGCGGCGCAGCGCCTTCAACCCCTCGCGGGTTTCGCTCCAGCGCTCCTTGCCGAGCCCACCCTCGATCCGCTCCTGCGCCGCTCGCCAATAAGGGATGGCGGCCTCGATCGCCGCCCTGCCCTTTTCGGTGACGGCATAGACCGAGGCGCGGCCCTTGCACGCGACGGGAACGATCAGCGCCTCGGCTGCCAGCAATTGCAGATTGCGGGTCAGCGAGGTGCGCTCCAGGGCGAAGCGCTCGGCCAATTCGGTGACGGAGCGCCAGGCGCCGGTGCTGAGCGCGGAGAGCAACACGAACTGCGTGATCTTCAACCCGCTCGGGCGCATCGCCTCGTCATAGGCGCGCGTCACGGCCCGCGCCGTCATGCGCACATGCAGCGCCACGCAGGAGCGGGCGATATCGTCGAGCCGGGGATCGGGCGCATTTGTCGTCATTTCGCCATGCTAGCGTGTTCAACCAGCTTTGGCAGCAAGCCCCCGGCGTCACGCCCGCATTCACTTTATGGCTGGATGATTTCTTGACTCTCCGGGGGGACGCGCCTATCTCCGCGCCATCGGTTAGCACTCGATACCCGAGACTGCTAACAGGTGCCCATCGCGGGTTCTCTAGATGACGCCCGCATCGAAATTAGATCCAAGAGGAAGACAGAACCATGAAGTTCCGTCCGCTGCATGACCGCGTTGTGGTCCGTCGCCTTGATGGCGAAGAGAAGACCAAGGGTGGCATCATCATCCCCGATACCGCCAAGGAAAAGCCCCAAGAGGGCGAAGTCATCGCCGTCGGCCCCGGTGGCCGCGACGAAGCCGGCAAGCTGACCCCGCTGGACGTCAAGAAGGGCGATCGCGTCCTGTTCGGCAAGTGGTCGGGCACCGAGGTCAAGATCGATGGCCAGGATCTCCTGATCATGAAGGAATCCGACGTCATGGGCGTCATCGGCTGAACGCCAAGCGACCGCCCATCCCCGTTTTCATGTAAGGAGTAGCTCTTATGGCTGCCAAAGACGTCAAGTTCTCCACCGACGCACGTGACCGCATGCTGCGCGGCGTCGAAATCCTCAACAACGCCGTCAAGGTCACGCTCGGTCCCAAGGGCCGTAACGTCGTGATCGACAAGTCGTTCGGCGCCCCGCGCATCACCAAGGACGGCGTCACCGTCGCCAAGGAGATCGAGCTCGCCGACAAGTTCGAGAACATGGGCGCCCAGATGGTGCGCGAAGTGGCCTCGAAGCAGAACGACGCCGCCGGCGACGGCACCACGACCGCCACCGTTCTGGCCGCCGCCATCATGCGCGAAGGCCTGAAGTCGGTTGCCGCCGGCATGAACCCGATGGATCTGAAGCGCGGCATCGATCTGGCTGTCGAAGCCATCGTCGCCGACCTCAAGAAGAACTCCAAGAAGGTCACGTCCAACGCGGAAGTCGCGCAGGTCGGCACCATCTCGGCGAACGGCGACGAGTCGGTCGGCAAGATGATCGCGACCGCCATGCAGAAGGTCGGCAACGAGGGTGTCATCACCGTCGAGGAAGCCAAGACCGCCGAGACCGAGCTCGACGTCGTCGAGGGCATGCAGTTCGACCGTGGCTATCTCTCACCCTACTTCATCACCAATGCCGAGAAGATGGTCGCTGAGCTCGAGGATCCCTACATCCTCATCTTCGAGAAGAAGCTGTCTTCGCTCCAGGCGATGCTGCCGATCCTCGAGGCCGTAGTTCAGACCGGCAAGCCGCTGCTGATCATCGCCGAGGACGTCGAGGGCGAGGCTCTGGCCACGCTCGTCGTCAACAAGCTCCGTGGCGGCCTGAAGGTCGCGGCCGTCAAGGCTCCGGGCTTCGGCGATCGCCGCAAGGCGATGCTTGAGGATCTCTCGATCCTGACCGCCGGTCAGATGATCTCGGAAGACCTCGGCATCAAGCTCGAGACCGTGACGCTCGCCATGCTCGGACGCGCCAAGAAGGTGCGCATCGAGAAGGAGAACACCACGATCATCGACGGCGCCGGCAAGAAGAAGGACATCGAGGGCCGCGTCGCGCAGATCAAGGCGCAGATCGAGGAGACCACCTCGGACTACGACCGTGAGAAGCTCCAGGAGCGTCTGGCCAAGCTCGCTGGCGGCGTCGCGGTGATCCGCGTCGGCGGCGCGACCGAAGTCGAAGTCAAGGAGAAGAAGGACCGCGTCGACGATGCCCTGAACGCGACCCGCGCTGCGGTCGAAGAAGGCATCCTGCCGGGCGGCGGCGTCGCCCTCCTGCGCGCCCTCTCGACCGTCAAGGCGATCAAGACCGCCAATGACGACCAGAAGACCGGCGTCGAGATCGTCCGCAAGGCGATCATGGCCCCGGCCAAGCAGATCGTCGACAACGCTGGCGATGACGGCGCGGTCGTGGTCGGCAAGCTGCTCGAGTCCAAGGACTACGCCTTCGGCTACAACGCCCAGACCGGCGTCTACGGCGACCTGGTCAAGGCCGGCATCATCGACCCGACCAAGGTCGTGCGTACGGCCATCCAGGACGCGGCTTCGATCGCTGGCCTGCTGATCACCACCGAGGCGATGATCGCCGAGCTGCCGAAGAAGGACGCCCCGATGCCCCCGATGGGCGGCGGCGGCATGGGCGGCATGGATTTCTGATCCAAGCCTCCATCCAACTGTTAATGGGAAAGGCCCGGCGCAAGCCGGGCCTTTTTCATGTCCGGCAGATGACAATTTGCTGATCTTCCGGTGCCGCCATTGAATGGCCGCATCCTCTGCGACATGGTCAGAATCGCGATGGCATCTCGTCATCCCCAGCCATTTCCGCAGGATCCTCGCCCATGCGCCCCTTGAGCATCGCCGTCGCCGTGCTTGCCGTGATCGCCCTCATCGTGGGCCAGCGTCTCGAAAGCACCGGCATCATCGGCATGGGTGTGATGGGCTTACTGCTCGCCTTCGCTACCTTCCGCTCGGCCGGCATCGGCTACTTTCTGCGCATGTTCCTAGTCATCTTCGGCATCGAGTATGTGCTGTTTAGCGCTGGCGCATCTGCCGCCGCGCTTGGCATCTGGCCGTCTGCCTGGGGAGCGATCGCGCCGCCGATCAGCCTCGCCACGACCGTGGCCGTCTTCGGCGTACTGATCTATGCGATATCCTTCATTCCCGCGATCCGACGAATCTCGCGTCTCGCCTCACCCTATTTCGAATCCGACGAGACGACAGTCGCGAAGCTATGGCCCATCGGCGAGTTTCGAATCCGACAGGGCTTACTCGGTGTGTTGCTCTTCGTCTTCCTCATTGTCCTGAACCAGGCACAGGTCGGCATCTCGCTGCGGCTCTCCTTCTTCAACCGCGATTTCTACAATGCCATTCAGGAGAAGGATGCCGCGAGCTTCTGGTATCAGCTCATTTGGGTGTTCAGCGTCTGGGCAGCAATCTCAGTCGTCTCGAATCTGATCGAGCTCTTCGCCAATTACACGCTGCTGATCCGCTGGCGCCGCTGGATGGCGGAGAAGTTCAGCGCTGCCTGGCTGCACAACAGCACCCACTATCGGGTGGCGCTGGCCGGCAGCGCCGACAACCCCGACCAGCGCATCGCCGAAGACACGCGCTCCTTCGTCAACCAGACCTATCAATTCGCTCTTCCCCTACTCACGCAAGTTTCCACGTTGGTTTCGTTTTCGATCATCCTCTGGTCGATCCCTGTGGCAAGCAAGGTGCCAGGCACCGACATCGCTTTTCCGGGCTTCATCTTCTGGATGGCGTTGATCTATTCCGTCGCCGCGACCTGGATCGCTCACATGATCGGGCGACCGATGATAGGGCTGGAGTTCGAACAAGAGCGACGCGAGGCGAATTTTCGCTTCTCGCTGGCCCGCCTGCGCGAATACTCTGAACAGATCGCGCTGATGCGCGGCGAGGGCTCGGAGCAGCGCCACCTTAGCCAGCGCTTTGGCGACATCGTCTCCAATTTCTACCGGCTGGTCTGGGCGCGACTTAAACTGAACAGCTTCATCTACTCATTCGGCCAAGCTAACGTCGTCGTCCCCTATATCCTGTTAGCTCCGCATTACTTCGCCGGTACAATCACGCTCGGCATCATGACGCAGGTCGCCTCGGCCTTCGACCGTGTCCAGACCGCGATGTCCTTCTTCATCGATCGCTATCAGACGATCGCCCAATATGTCGCCTCGATCAACCGCCTCACCACCTTCGAGGCCGCGATCACGCAGGCGCAGGCCGCCAATGCCGGCGACAAGGGAATCCATGAGGTGCCCGCCACGGGCGAGGCAGTGCATGTCGACGAAACCACGCTCAGCCTGCCAAACGGCCAGCCAATCGTGCGGGTCAGCGATCTCGACCTCGGCGCAGGCCAGCGGACGCTGGTCATCGGTCCGTCGGGCTCGGGCAAGTCGACGCTGTTTCGCGCCATCGCGGGGATCTGGCCCTTCGGCCAGGGCAAGGTCGGCATCCCGACCGGGGCCGAGATCATGCTGCTGCCGCAGCGCCCCTATCTACCCCAGGGCAGCCTGCGCTCGGCCCTCGCCTATCCCGCGCCGGTGGATACCTATGGCGAAGCTGAGATCAAGGCGGCAATGCATCTGACCAAGCTCGACCATCTCTCCGAGCGGCTCGACGAGGTCGACCTCTGGGGCCAGCGGCTCTCGGGCGGCGAGCAGCAACGCCTGGCCGTGGCGCGTGCCCTCTTGGCCAAGCCCGACTGGCTCTTCCTGGACGAGGCGACGGCCTCGCTCGACGAGAAGCTGGAGGGCGAAATCTATGCCGCGATCGAACAGGCGCTGCCGCAGACCAAGATCGTCTCGATCGGCCACCGCTCGACGCTGCGGGCGATGCATGATTCGATCGTGATCATGCAGCCGAACGAGGACGGCACCTTCAGCCCCAAGACGGAAAACCGGGAGCTGGTGGGTTAGGGCAGGCTGTTTGTGCCCGGAAACACGCCGTCATTCCGGGGCGCGGGGAACCCCTCTCCTGCATCGAAGTCGGGTATACCCGACTTCGACACTCCAAGTGCTGAACCCGGGTATACCCGGGTTCAGCGAGAGGGGTAGGGGTGAGGTGTCGGTCCCTGGACCAGTCGAGCGCCAACCTCACAGCGAGGCAGCGCTGAGGCCGCAGCCAAAGCGTCAAACGGCCGACCGCTCACCCTGCCCTCTCCCTACGGGAGAGGGTTCTATGCCGAGGTTCCGGGCTCAGGCCTGCGGCCTGCCCCGGAACAACAGTGCGGATCGTGAGAAAGCCCGCGCTCAGAGGCCGCGGTCGAAGCGCAGTTCGCCGGCCGCGCCCTGGACGACGAGCTTGCCGTCGACGAGGTCCCACTTGCGGGCTGCCCGCAGCGCGGTGAGAAAAGCGCGCTCGAAATCGAGCAGGCCCTTGTCGCAGGTCCGCTTGGTCAGGGCGAGCGGCCCGACCGCGAGGCCCTGCTGGCGCAGCGGATAAGCGGCAGCCGAAAAAGTGTTGCAGCCGCCAAAGCCCGTGCCGCGCAGATTGGCGTCGATCAGGAAGGTGGCGCGGCGGTCGGAGATCGGCTTGCCGTTCAGCGAACTCGCGGCCCAGGAGGCGCCGACCGGGAAGGACTTCTCCTGCTCGGCTGGCGGAATCTGCTGCTGTTGCTCCTGGGGCGCGCCCCGGCCGCCGCCGCGACGCTGGGCCTCGGCAGGACCCGCGATGAGCGACGCCATCGGCACGAGTGCGGCGAGAAGGGCGGCATAGCCAAGGCGTCGGTTCGTCATTCTATCACCCGCAGTCATGCCCGTGACGATAGCGCACGGGTTCTCCCTGTTGAAAGCGCGTAACGGCGTATTGTTCCGGGATCAATCAGGAAGGTGAGCCATGGACCCGAATTGCGGGATTTATGGGGCCTGAGAGACTGTTTGACAATTCGAGCCCTCATCCTGAGGAGCCGCGAAGCGGCGTCTCGAAGGATGAGGGCTCGGGGTGTTTCCAAACAGCCTCTGAGCCCGCCGACATCAGCAATCTCCGCCGCCCCGTTTCCGGCGCGGCGGCTAGAGCGTTTTCGCGCGAAATGGATACCGGTTCGCGTGAAGAAAACGCGTCAAAACAAAGGCCTAGAGCAATTGAACGATCCAGCTGGATCGTTCAATTGCTCTAGATGCGCGCCAGCAGCCGCTCGATCAGCGGATTGGCCCTGCGGAAGACGTAATCGGGCGCGCTCACCGTGATTTCGTCCGCGCCCGAGCGCGCGAGATGCTCGACCAGCGCGAACACCGACTTCTCCGGGCAGTGCAGCACCTGCACGCCGCCCTGCCCGGCCAGGCCGAAAGGCAGCCTCGCGCCGAACTGGGTGGTGATCGCCTCCAGGGCCTCCGGTGTCGTGCCGATATCGCGGGCGCGGATCTCGCGCACGGTGCGCGCCTCTTCCTCGGCGGCGATTCGCGACAGGATGGCGGTCGCGGCAGCGCGCGCCCGTGCGCCCCAGGGCGCCCGCACAGAGGCGACGAGATTGGCTTCCGACGCCAGCATCACGCCATCGTCGAGCACCTTCAGGGCGTTGGCCGCCAAGGTGCTGCCGGTCGTGGTGATGTCGACCACGATCTCGGCCGTGCCGGCGGCCGGCGCTCCCTCGGTCGCGCCCAGGCTCTCGACGATGCGGTAATCGGCAAGTCCGTGCTGCGCGAAGAAGCGGCGGGTCAGGTTCACATATTTCGTGGCGACGCGCAGCTTGCGGCCCTGGCGGATGCGCATGGTCGAAGCGACGTCGTCGAGATCGGCCATGGTGCGCACATCGATCCAGGCCTGGGGCACCGCGACGACGACATTGGCATGGCCGAAGCCGAGCGGGGTCAGCATCTCGACGGCGGCATCGGCATCGGGAACCTGCTCGCGCACCAGATCCTCGCCGGTGACGCCGAGATGGGCCGCGCCCGAAGCCAGCTGGGCGACGATCTCGGAAGCCGAGAGGAAAGCGACCTCGGCCCCCTCCAGCCCGGCGATGGTGCCGCGATAGTCGCGCGCGCCGCGCGACTGCACGAATTTCAGCCCGGCGCGGCCGAAGAAGGCGGTGGCGTTCTCCTGCAGCCGGCCCTTGGAGGGCACGGCGAGGACGAGGGCCGGATCGCTCATGACTTGTCTCCCGCCAGCCGGTCGAGCCAGAGCGAGGCGCCCACCGCCGGAATGGAACCGGGCGCCCCGAGCCGCCCCAGCACATGGTCGTAGCGCCCGCCGCCGGCGACCGGCTTGCCGTCAGCGCGGGCGGCATCGTGCAATTCGAAGATGAAGCCGGTGTAGTAGTCGAGATTGCGGGCGAAACCGGCGGCGAAGGCGATCTGCGTCACATCGACCCCGCGCACGGCAAGGAAGCCGGTGCGCTCGTCGAAGGCGTCGAGCTCACGGCCGAGATCGAGCGAGGCGCGCTCGGCCAGCGCGCGCAGCGAGGCCGACGCCGTATCGGGATCGCCGGAGATGGCGAGCACCTGGCCGAGCAGCGCCTTGACGTCGGCATTGACCGGGTTCTCACGCTCGGCCGCCCGCGCCAGGAAGCGCTCGGCGATGTCACCGGCGGTGCGGCCGCCCACCGTCGAGATGCCGGCGATCGACAGGACATCCTCGACGAAGGCTTTTGCCGCCTTGGGATCCTGGCCTTCCAGCGCCTTGAGCAGGCCGGCATGAGCGGCATCGCCCTCAGGCTGCGGGGCGTCGAGCGCGGCGGTGGCATCTGCGCCCTTGCCCTGCACCGCCGCGCGCATGAAGCGACGGCGCGCGCCCTGAGGCACGGCGAGCCCGTCGAGCAAGGCGTTGAGCAAGGCGACATCGCCCATCACGATCTTCGGCTGGGCGAGCCCGAGCGCGGCGGCGGCCTCGATCGTCAGCGCCATGATCTCGGCGTCGGCGGCGGCGAAATCCGTGCGGCCGAAGGATTCAATTCCGGCCTGCGAGAACTCGCCGGGCTCACCCGAGCGCATGCGGAAGACCGGACCGGCATAGGCATAGGCCGCTGGCTCGGTCGAGCGTGAAGCGATGTGATCGAGCGCGACGGGAATGGTGTATTCGGGGCGCAGGCACCAGTCGCGCCCCTCGGCGTCCTGCGTCATGAAGATGCGGCGGCGGATATCCTCGCCGGAGAGGTCGAGGAAGACATCGGCGGGCTGCAGGATCGCCGGTTCGGCGCGGCCATAGCCCTCACGCGCGAAAAGCGCGATCACGGTCTCGATGCTGGCACGAATGGCGGGCACGGCGGTTGATCCTGTTGCGGCCGCTGTCCTAGCAGCGGCGTGCGGTATTTTCGACGGTTTTTAGGGAATTGGGTGAACGCTCTTCCTTCTCCCCTCGGGGGAGAAGGTGTCTGCGGAGCAGACGGATGAGGGAAGTGGAGCCCTGCAGCGTCCTTCCCTCATCCGACCCGGCTATGCCGGGCCATCTTCTCCCCCGAGGGTAGAAGGGTTTACCCGTGCCGCTTCAGCACCCGCCTCACGCCCTCGACCAGCTCCGCCACCGGCACTGCGAACTGCGCCTGCGCCTGCCGCTCCTTGTGCTCGGCGGAATCCTTGACCTCGCGCCCGGCGGCGGCGAGCTCGGCCCCCAGGATCAGGTCCTTGATGATCACGGTGCCGGCATCCCGTTCAGAAGAACCTTGAATGACGGCGCAGACCGCGCCGCGCTTGTCGGCATATTTCATCTGGGCGTTGAAGCCCGACGAGCCGAGATAGAGATCGGCCCGCAGCAAAGGCTTGCCGGCCTCGTCCCTGGCCTGGCGCAGCTGCGAGACGAAAGCCTGATAGCCCGGCATGTGCTCTGGCGACTTGTTGTCCATCGCGGTGACGACGACGAGCGGGAGCTCGGCCTTGGCGTCGACGATCGGCGACTTCACCGCCTTCAGCGCCGAATAAAGCCTGGACACGCCGATCGAGAAGCCGACTGCCGGCACCGGCTCGGGCCGGAAGCGACCGACAAGCCCGTCATAGCGCCCGCCGCCGGCGACCGAGCCGAAGCGCACGACCTGTCCGTCGTCATTGGTGACCGGGAAGGTGAGCTCCACCTCGTAGACCGAGCCGGTGTAGTATTCGAGGCCGCGGACGACTGAGGGATCGATGCGGATGCGATCATCGCCATAACCTGATGCGACCAGCAATTTCGACATCTCGTCGAGCGTATTGACGCCTTCATACAGAACCGGATTCTCGCTGCTGAGCGAATCCCAGGCTGTCTTGCTGACATCCCAGTCTTCAATACCGGTCAAAACGTCGAGGAAGGCAGTGCGGCCTTCGTAAGTTGAAAAATCGGAGCGAAGCAGTGCCAAGACAACATTGCTCTGCGGCTCACTCAGCCCCGCACCCTTGGTGAAATCCCCGCTCTCATCCTTGCGGCCATCACCCAGCAGCAGCTTCACGCCCTCCGGCCCGAACTTGTCGAGCTTGTCGATAGCGCGCAGCACGGTCAGCCGGCGGCCGGCATTCTCCTCGCCGCCCAGCCCGATCGCCTCCATCACGCCGTCAAGCACCTTTCGGTTGTTGACCTTGACGACATAGTCGCCGCGCTTGATGCCCAGCGCTTCCATCGTGTCCGCCGCGAGCATGCAGATCTCGGCATCGGCCGCGACGCTCCCCGCGCCGACGATATCGGCATCGAACTGCATGAACTGGCGGAAACGGCCGGGGCCCGGCTTCTCGTTGCGGAAGACATAGCCGACTTGGTAGCCGCGATAGGGTTTCGGCAGCGCGTCGTAATTCTCCGCGACATAGCGGGCGAGCGGCGCGGTCAGGTCGTAGCGCAGCGAGAGCCACTGCTCGTCATCGTCCTGGAAGGAGAAGACGCCCTCATTGGGCCGGTCCTGATCGGGCAGGAATTTGCCGAGTGCGTCGGAGAACTCGACGAAGGGCGTCTCGACCGGATCGAAGCCATAACGCGAAAAGCTCTCGCGGATGACGCCGAGCATGCGTTCGGTCGCCGCGACATCGGCGGGGCCACGATCGACGAAACCGCGCGGCTGGCGGGCTTTGAGCTTGTCGGGCTTCGACATGGGATCTACTTCTCGGTGATGCGCGGCAGCGGCCGGCGCCGCTGGGTTCTTCCGCGTCGGGTTAGCCCGCTGGCGCGCCAGGGGCAAGCGCAGCGGCCGTCATCGCGCTGGTTTGGCAATGACAGCGCCGCAGCACCGCGTCGCGCAGCATGGGGGAAGACATGATCACCCGCCGGCTCCTGGGCGTCTTCGCCTGCCTCTTCGCCGCCGTCCTGCTGAGCGCCTGCAGCCCCAGCGAGGCCGACCAGCGCAAGGCCTTCATCGCCTTCCTTAGGGATGACGTGCTCTCCAAGACGGGCTTGCGCCTGCCGCAACCCGACGCCGAGAAGCAGAAATCCTTCGGCGCCTATGCCGAGCACTATGCCGTCATCACCCGCTTCCATGAGCGCATGAACGCCTCCGTCGCCAAACCCATGCAGGAGACGCTGGCCAAAAGCATGCCGCGCTCGATCGAGGATATCGTCACGCGCAAGGCCGATCTCGTCACCGTGCGAAGCGGCTTTGTCGGCATGCGCGAGGCGCTTGACCAGGCGCTCGCGGCGGCCGGCAGCGAGAAGGCGGCGCTGAAGCAGCCCGAGGATCTCGCGAGCGTCTTTGCGGCTGTCTACGATAAGGCCGTCACCGCGCCGACCACGGCGTTCCGCCAGGTCTTCCCGACCGCCGACGACGCTTTTGCGGCGATCATCGCGCTTGCCGATCTGATCGAGAGCAACCGGAAGGCGATCAAGCTCAACGGCTCGCAGATGGAGATTTCCAACCCCGCTTTGCGCACCAAGGTCCAGGCCGCGCTTGAAGCGATGAACGCCAAACAGCGCGGCATGACCGAGGCGCAGCAGACGCTGCGCCGGGCGGTTTTCGGGAATTAGGGCGCGCCCTCCCTTCTCCCCTGGCGGGAGAAGGTGGCTCGGCGAAGCCGAGACGGATGAGCGGGCGCTGTGAGTTCTCCGTGTGCTGCACACGACGCCAACCGGACGGGGCACGGCGCCCCCTCATCCGGCGCTGCGCGCCACCTTCTCCCGCCAGGGGAGAAGGGAAGAGAGTTGTCGCGGCTCCCGCGCCTGCTGGTTTTCAGACCGCCGCCCCTGGGAAGGGAAGCAGCCCGCTACTCCGCTGCAATCAGCCGCGCCGGCTCCCGGAGCGGCGCATCGGCGATCCCCGCTGCCGCCAGCTTGTCGGGCAAGGGGCCGCCCGTCGCCCAGTCGAGCAGTTCGGCCGTATGCACCACAGGCGTCTTCGCACCCTTGTCGGCGAAACCCTTGGCGAGCTGGGTCATGCAGCCGATATTGCCGGTCGCGACCAGCACCGGCCGGGTCTTCTCGATATTGCCGATCTTGCGCTCGCGCAGCTGTCCGGCGATCTCGGGCTGGAGGATGTTGTAGACGCCGGCCGAGCCGCAGCAGATATGCCCCTCCGGCACCTCCTTGACCTTGAAACCGGCGGCCGAGAGCAGCCGCTTGGGGCCGTCCTTGAGCTGCTGGCCATGCTGCATCGAGCAGGCGGAATGGTAGGCGATCGGGATCGCGAGATCGCGCGCATGGCGCAGATCGATCGTCTCGAGGAACTCGGTCACGTCCTTGGCCAGGCCTGAGACCGTCGCCGCCGTCTTGGCGTAGGCCGGGTCGTTGCGGAACATGAAGCCGTAATCCTTGATCGTGGTGCCACAGCCCGAAGCCGTGATCAGGATCGCATCCAGCCCCTCGCCGGTGATTTCGGCCATCCAGGCGTCGATATTGCGGCGGGCGAAGGCAAGCGCATCATGCTCGCGGCCCATATGGTGGACGAGCGCGCCGCAGCAGCCTTCGCCCTTGGGCAGCACGACCTCGACGCCATGGCGCGTCAGCAGGCGGATCGTCGCTTCGTTGATCGCGGGATCGAGCACCGGCTGGGCACAGCCCGACAGGAGCGCGACGCGCTTGCGGCGCACGCCGGTGACGGGGAAGCTTTGCGGCCCCTCCATCGTCGAGCGCGACGGCAGGCGGGCAGGCGCGAGCGCCAGCATCGCCTTCAGGCGCGCGCCGACGCCCGGCAGGCTGCCGAGCACACCCGCAAAGGGCTTCGCCAGCATCGCGCCCAGCATGGCGAGCCGGAAGCGGCCGGGATGCGGCAGGATCGCCGAGAGCAAGCGGCGCAGCGCCTTGTCGGCGAAGCCGCGCTCATAGGTCTCCTCGATATGGGCCCGGGCATGGTCGACAAGGTGCATGTAGTTCACCCCCGAGGGGCAGGTCGTCATGCAGGAAAGGCAGGAGAGGCAGCGGTCGACATGCTTCACCACCTCTTCGGTGGCGGGCTTGCCGTTCTCCAGCATGTCCTTGATCAGGTAGATGCGCCCGCGCGGGCTATCGAGCTCGTCGCCGAGCAAGAGATAGGTCGGGCAGGTCGCGGTGCAGAAGCCGCAATGCACGCAGGTGCGCAGGATCTTCTCCGAAGCCGGCAGGCGCGGGTCGGAAGCAAGATGGGCGGGGGAGAAGTTGGTCTGCATGGCTACGCTCTGATCGTCCTGTCACCCGCAACGGCTCTTCCCTTCTCCCGGATGGGAGAAGGTGGCGCGGAGCGCCGGATGAGGGTGTGCCCTCCCAATAGGAGGCGCTGCGGCTCCGTCGAACCACAACAATCAGCGGCACACCCTCATCCCTGCCCTTCTCCCATCCGGGAGAAGGGTTCCCCGCGCCTCTCTCAAATCCCCGCATACATCCGGCCCGGCTCGAAAATCCCGGCCGGGTCGAAACTCGTCTTGATGCCCGCCGTGACCCGCAGCAGCGGTTCCGCCAGCGGCTCGAACACCGGCACGCTGGCGCGGATCGCGTCCGAGGCGCGCACCAGCGTGGCGTGGCCGCCGAGCGGTTTGATCGCGGCCCGGATCGCGGCGGCGCCGGCATCCTCCGCATCGGGCACCGCGAGCCAGACCAGCCCGCCGCCCCAATCATAGAACCAGCGCGCCTGTGGCAGCGCATTCGCGATGGCGGCCGTCGCCCTGGGGCCGTTCGTCGGCGCCAGCGACAAGCGCCAGACCGCCTCCTGGGTGTCAGCGAAGAAGCCGGCGTCGCGCACATCCTGCCACAGCGCCTCGGAGGCCGCCCCTTCCAGCATCTCCGGCGCGCCATGGGTGGCGAGGAGCGCGGCGAGCTCGGCGGCGCGATAGTCGATCGAGGCGGAGAAATTCTCCAGCCGCAGCAGCGTCCGAGCCTCAGCCGAGCCGTTTCCGATCCAATTGGATCGTTCAACAGCTCCAGCTCTTTGTTTTGACGCGTTTTCTTCACGCGAACCGGTGTCCACTTCGCTCGAAAACGCTCTAGCGCCGATGCCGGCCGGCAGATGCGCCGCTGCGAAAGGCTCGAAGGGCGAGCCGAGCGCAGTCGAGAGCAGCCCGACCGCCGCCTCGTCCGGCAGACCGCGCCAGACCAGCGTGACGACGCGCTCCGGCTTCGGCAGCACGCGGAAGACGACCTCGGTGAGGAAGCCCAGCGTCCCGAAGCTGCCGGCGACGAGCTTCACGAGATCAAGCCCGGTAACGTTCTTCATCACCCGCCCGCCGGACTTGATCGCCTCGCCCCGGCCATTGATCAGCCTGATGCCGATGAGCGAATCGCGCGCCGCGCCGGCATTGATGCGGCGCGGGCCGGAGATGTTGCCCGCCGCAACCGCCCCGATCGTCGGTTCACCTTGCGTGCCGAGCAGCGCGCGATGATCCATCGGCTCGAAGGGCAGCATCTGGCCGCGTTCGGCCAGCGTCTCCTGCACGAGTGAAAGCGGCGTGCCGGCGCGCGCGCCGATCACCATCTCGGCCGGCTCATAGAGCGTGATGCCGGTGAGGCCGGCGCTGGAGAGCGTGCTTGCCGCCTGCGACGGCCGCCCGAGACCGCTGCGCGTGCCGCCGCCGCGAATGGCGAGCGGTATGCCGCTGGCAACCACGGATTTGACGACGAAGCAGGCCTGCGCCTCGGTGGTGGGGGTGTGGATGATCACGCGCCACCTCCTGTCTTTCCGGGGCTTCGCGCAGCGAAGAACCCGGAACCCACGACGGGGTGACACATGTCAAACAAGCCCTTCATAGAGGTCTTTCCATTCGGGATTCATGTCCTCGATCAGTGTGATCTTCCAAGCCCTGCGCCACTTCTTCAGGATCTTTTCGCGGTCAATGGCATCCCGGATGTCCTCGAACTGCTCGTACCAAACCAGCCGATCAACACCATAGCGACTCGTGAACCCTGCATTCTGCTTCGACTTGTGTTCATAGGCACGCCTCGCAACATCGTTGGTGACGCCCAGATAAAGTGTACCGCTCCGCTTGCTGGCCACGAGATAGACGAAATAGGTCATCGCGCTCACCCAGTCGTGGGTTCCGGGTTCTCGCTTCGCGAGCCCCGGAATGACAGTTTTACGCTGCCACCCTGCCCTCGAGTGGAAACACCTTCGCGGGATTGAGCAGCCACTGCTCATCAAACACCGCCCTCACACGCATCTGCTGCTGCAGATCCTCGGGATTGAACTGCACCGTCATCAGGTCGCGCTTCTCGATGCCGACGCCGTGCTCTCCGGTCAGGCAGCCGCCGACCTCGACGCAGAGCTTGAGGATGTCCATGCCGGCATCCTCGGCCTTCTGCGCCTCGACCGGGTCGTTGCAGTTGTAGAGGATCAGCGGGTGGAGGTTGCCGTCGCCGGCATGGAAGACATTGGCGACGCGCAGGCCATAGCCCTTCACGATCTCAGCCATGCGCCGCAGCACATGCGGCAATTGCCCGGTCGGGATCGTGCCGTCCATGCAGATATAGTCGGCGATGCGCCCGGTCGCGCCGAAGGCGGATTTGCGGCCCTTCCAGATCGCTGCCGTCTCCATCGCCGACTTGCTCTCCTTGACCGTCTTGACGCCATGCTCGCGGGCGATGGCCACGATGCGGGCGAGCTGGGCATCCATCTCTGCATCCGAGCCCTCGACCTCGATGATCAGGAGCGCCTCGACATCCATCGGGTAGCCGGCATGGGCGAAGGCCTCGCAGATCTCGATCGCCGGCTTGTCCATGAACTCCATCGCGACGGGAATGATACCGGCGCCGATGATGGCAGCGACCGCCTCGCCCGCCTGCTCGCTGGTGGGAAAGCCGAAGAGCACCGGCCGCGCGCCTTCGGCCGAGCGCAGGATGCGCACGGTCGCTTCCGTGACGATGCCGAGCTGGCCTTCCGAACCGACGATCAGCCCGAGGATGTCGAGGCCGGCGGAATCGAGATGGGCGCCGCCGATGTCTACGACGCTGCCGTCGAGCATCACCAGCGTGACGCCGAGCACATTATTGGTGGTGACGCCATATTTCAGGCAATGCGCCCCGCCCGAGTTCATGCCGATATTGCCGCCGATCGAGCAGGCGAGCTGCGAGGACGGGTCGGGCGCGTAGAAGAAGCCTTCCGCCATGACCTCGCCGGTGACGGCGAGGTTGGTGACGCCGGCCTGCACTTTCGCCGTGCGGTTGGCGTAGTCGATCTTGAGGATGCGGTTCATCTTGGAGACGCCGATGACGACCGCGTCCTCCTGCGGGATCGCGCCGCCGGCGAGCGAGGTGCCCGCCCCGCGCGGCACGACAGGCACGCCCTGCGCGCTGCAGAATTTCAGCACCGCCGCGACCTCCTGCGTGGTCGAGGGCAGCACGACGGCCAGCGGCAGGCGGCGATAGGCGGTCAGCGCATCGGTCTCGTAAGGACGGCGCTCATCGGCCGAGGTGATCAGCGCCTCGGGCGCGACCAGCTTGGCCAGACCGGCGATGATCTCGTCGCGGCGAGCGAGGATGCTCTCGTCGGGCACGGGAAAGGCGATGGCGGACATCAACAGCCTCGATCGTTGCAGACATTCCTGCTTCCCGTCATTGCGAGCGCAGCGAAGCAATCCAGTCTCATAGAGCGCGGCGGCCCTGGATTGCTTCGTCGCTGCGCTCCTCGCAATGACGATGGCGGCGAGCCACGCTCAAGATGGAGCATGGCCGCAACAATCCTAGACCAATTCCAACTGGCTTGCAGTGCAACCAACGTCCATGATTATTTCCAATTCGGAAAAGATGAGGGCGCTATGGACCGGTTCGGCGATCTCGACGTCTTCGCCCATGTCGTCACGGCCAAGAGCATGTCGGCGGCGGGCCGCCAGCTCAACCTCTCGCCGGCCGTGATCTCCAAGCGCATCCGGCGCCTTGAGGAGCGACTCGGCGTGCGCCTGCTGCAGCGCACGACGCGGCAGCTCTCGCTGACCGAGGCCGGCCAGGGTTTCTATGAGCGCGTGGTCTCAGTGCTGTCCTCGATCGAGGATGCCGAGGCCTGGGTCGCCAGCGGCGCCGGCCAGGCGCGCGGCACATTGCGCGTCTCGGCGCCGACCTCCTTCGGGCGGCTGCATATCGCGCCGCATCTCAAGCCCTTCCTCGACGCGCATCCGCAGGTGACGGTCGACCTGATCCTGGGCGACGCCTTCGTCGACATCGTCGGCGAGGGCTTCGATCTGGCTGTGCGCATCGCCGACCTCCAGGATTCGAGCCTCGTCGCCAAGCGGCTTGCGCCGAATCACCGCGTGCTTTGCGCCACGCCGGGCTATCTCGCCGCGGCCGGCACGCCCGGCAGCATCGAGGATCTGGCGCGCCATACGCTGATTGCGCACAACGCCGACCATTGGCGATTGGACGGGCCGGGCGGTCCGGTCAGCGTGCGCGTCAACGGCCCCTTGCGGACCAATTCGAGCGAGGTGGTGCGCGAGGCGCTGCTGGCCGGCCTCGGCATCGCGCTGCGCTCGACCTGGGATGTCGGGCCGGAGCTGAAATCGGGCGCCTTGCAACGCGTCCTGCCGGAGTATTCCGTCGGCAAGCGCGTCGCGGTCTACGCGGTCTATCCCAGCCGCCGGCATATGGAGCAGAAGGTGCGCGCCTTCGTCGATTATCTCGGCGAGCTCTATGGCGCGACACCGTATTGGGATGAGGGGCTGGGGTTGTGAGGCACGTGGTTGGCGAAGCCGCCGATCTGTGCTCCCGATAGCCCGACACCAAAACAGCCCAGGGATTGGAAATCATGTTCGGCGTTCTCGAAGGCACCGGCGTCGAGGTTCTCGACCCGCGCTTCCATCGCATCGTCCCCGGCTCCGCCCGCGTCGAGCGGCTCTGGACCGGTGCGCGCTGGTCGGAAGGGCCGGCCTGGTTTGCCGCCCACAACACGCTGGTCTGGTCGGACATCCCCAATGACCGGATGCTACGCTACGACGCGCTGACCGGCCAGGTCGGCGTCTTCCGCCAGCCGGCCCGGAACTCCAACGGCAACACGGTCGATCGCGCGGGCAGGCTCGTGACCTGCGAACATGGCGGGCGTCAGGTGACGCGCACCGAGCATGACGGCTCCGTCACCGTGCTGGCGAGCCACTTCAACGGCAAGCGGCTGAACTCGCCCAATGACGTGGTGGTCAAGTCGGACGGCTCGATCTGGTTCACCGACCCCGATTACGGCATTCTCACCGACTATGAGGGCAATAAATCCGACAGCGAGATCGGGCGTTGCAACGTCTATCGAATAGATCCGCAGTCAGGCGCCGTGACCATCGTCACCGATGATTTCGTCAAGCCCAACGGCCTCGCCTTCTCCCTCGACGAGAGCATCCTCTACATCGCCGACACCGGCGCGAGCCATGACCCCGTCAACGGCCCGCGCCATATCCGCGCCTGCCGGCTCGGCGCGGATGGCGCGACGCTCGGGCGCTCCGAGATCTTCGCGACCTGCACGGCCGGCCTGTTCGACGGCTTCCGGCTGGATGTCACCGGCCGGATCTGGACCAGCGCGGCCGATGGCGTGCACATCTACCATCCCGACGGCACGCTGATCGGCAAGGTCGCGATCCCCGAGATCGTCGCCAACCTCGCCTGGGGCGGCCCCAAGCTCAACCGCCTGTTCATCTGCGGCACGACATCGCTCTATGCGGTGATGACGCACACCAACGGGGCGCGCTGAACGCGCGACCGAGCCACGGGCCGCCTCACGGTTCGTGGCATAGGCCTTGCTGAATTGCATGCAGCTTCCCGCATAGAGGTGCATGCATGTTCAAACGCTTGGCAATCACAGCCGCGCTTGCCTTTTCCTTGGCCAGCGCGGCGCAGGCGGAATCGGTCGTCCGCTACGGCATCTCGCTCGCCGACATCCCGCTGACCTCCGGCCAGCCCGACCGCGGCGCCGGAGCCTATAAATTCACCGGCTACACGCTCTACGACCCGCTGGTCGCCTGGGAGATGGACATCGCCGACAGGCCGGGCAAGCTCGTGCCCGGGCTCGCGACCGAGTGGAAGGTCGACGCCAACGACCAGAAGAAGTGGCTCTTCACCCTGCGCGAGGGCGTGAAGTTCCATGACGGCAGCGCCTTCGATGCCGCCGCCGTGGTCTGGAACCTCGACAAGGTGCTGGACGAGAAAGCCCCGCACTACGACCGCCGCCAGGCCGCGCAGGTCAAGCCGCGCCTGCCGTCGATCGCGAGCTACCGGGCGGTCGATGCGAAGACCGTCGAGATCACCACCAAGGCGGTCGACTCGTTCTTCCCCTACCAGATGCTCTGGTTCCTGGTTTCGAGCCCGGCGCAATATGAGAAGCTCGGCAAGGACTGGGACAAGTTCGCGCTGACGCCCTCGGGCACCGGCCCGTTCAAGCTCGACAAATTCGTGCCGCGCGAGCGCGCCGAGCTCGTCAGGAACCCGGATTACTGGAACAAGAACCGCCTCGCCAAGGTCGATCGCCTGATCCTGCTGCCGATCCCGGAGGTGCTGGCGCGCACCAACGCGCTGATCACCGGCCAGGTCGACCTGATCGAGACGCCGGCTCCCGACACCGTGCCGCGCCTCAAGCAGGCCGGCATGAGGATCGTCGAGAACGTCACGCCCCATGTCTGGAACTACCATCTCAGTGTGGCGCCGGGCTCGCCCTGGACGGATCTGCGCCTGCGCAAGGCGCTGAACCTCGCCATCGACCGCAACGGCATCGTCGAATTGCTCAACGGCCTCGCCAAGCCGGCCGTCGGCCAGGTCGATCCGGCGAGCCCCTGGTTCGGCAAGCCGAATTTCCAGATCAAATATGATCCCGATGCCGCCAGGAAGCTCCTGGCCGAGGCCGGCTATTCCAAGGAAAAGCCGCTGAAGGCGACCTTCGTCATCGCCCAGGGCGGCACCGGGCAGATGCAGTCGCTGCCGATGAACGAGTTCATCCAGCAGAACCTCCGGGATGTCGGCATCGAGCTCGACTTCAAGGTCGTCGAGCTTGAGGTGCTCTATACGCGCTGGCGCAAGGGCGCGAAGGACGAGATGAACGCCGATGTGACCTCGAACAACATCGCCTATGTCACCTCCGACCCGCTCTACGCGATCATCCGCTTCTTCCACTCCAACCAAGTCGCGCCGGTCGGCGTGAACTGGGGAACGTGGTCGAGCCCGGCGGTCGACGCCTTGCTGGACGAGGCCACCAAGACCTTCGACGTCGCCAAGCAGGATGAATTGCTGGCCAAGGCCCATGCCCAGATCGTCGACGACGCCGTTCTGGTCTGGGTGGTGCACGACACCAACCCGCATGTGCTTTCCCCGAAGATCAAGAAGTTCGTGCTGGCCCAGCACTGGTTCCAGGATCTGACCACGATCGGGGTGGATTGAGGAAAAACCGCGCCGCCGGATTCAGCCGCCCGGCGGCGCGTCCTTGATGCGGGCGACGATAAACGGCATCGCCAAGCCGATCAGCAGGAAGCGCGTGAGATGGTGGGAGCCGACATAGAGCGTGTCGAGCCCCATGGCGAAGGCGAGCATCGCCATCGCCTCAAGCCCGCCCGGCGCGAAAGCGGTCATCGCGCTGGCATAGGGCACACCAGCCAGCTGAGCCGCCGGCCAGGCGAAGGCGAAGGCAACGGCGATCGAGACGAAGAAGCCGCCGACCGCAAGCGGGAACAATCCCAGAAGCTCCGGCCGGGGGATATGCGCGATGCGCCCTCCCATCGTGGAGCCCAGCAACACCAGCACGGCCGTCTGGATCTCGGGTGGCAGTGTGCCGTGGACTAACCCCGTACCGTGCAGGACGGCGCTGGCGAAGGTCGCGCCGAACATCATTGGCGCCGCCATGCGCAGCCGCTCGAAGACGAGCCCGACCGCCAGGCCGCAGAGCAGCACGAACAGCATCGTGTCGGCCCCGACGATATCGGCGCGCGGCACCGGCGCCGCCGAATGGGCCCCGCTCAGCTGCATCGCGCTCGGGAGCAGCGCCACCAGGACAAGCAGGCGGAAGAGCTGAACCACCGAGATCCGGCCAATATTGGCGCCCTTCGCCTGCGCCACGGCCAGCACCGTCGCGAGCGCGCCCGGTGCCGAGGCGAGCAGCGCATCGATCCAGGACCAGCGCGCGACATAACGCAGATACGCCCCGGTCAGGATCATGATCGCCGCCATGCCGAGCAGAAGCACGACGAGCGAGGCCGGGTAGCGGGCAGCGGCGGCGAGCGCCTCGGGCGTCGCCGCCGAGCCGATGATCGTGCCGGACAGCAGCACCGTCGAATCGAACCACGACCGGCGCAGAACAGGGAGCGGGCGCAGGAAGGCAACCGTCGCACTCAGCATCATCGAGCCTGACAGCCAGGCCGCAGGCGCGCCCAGCAGCGCGAAGGCGGCACCGCCAAGCCAGGCGATGCCGATGGTCACGGCCTCGCGACCCAGAACCGCCGGTCGCGTCGAGGGATAACCGAAAAGCGCCATCGCATCCACGACCGCGCCAAAAGCGGGCGGCTCCGGCGCACTCATGAACGCGGGGCGCGGCGAGGTCAATTTCGCCGCTGCGCCGGCAGCGCAACGATACCCTGCAGCGAAAGCGCGCCGGCATTACCCGGCGGCGAGCGCCTTCTGGAGCCGCGCCACGACCTCGACGAGGTCGGAGGCCTTGCGCGCGAAGCAGAGCCGCAAGCCGGTCTCGCCGCCCGGTCCGAAGGCGGTTCCCGGCGCGAGGCCGACATTGGCCTTGTCGACCAGTTCGATCGCCAGCGCCCGCGAGTCGCTGCGGCCGTCGACGCTGAAGAACTGATAGAAGGCGCCGTCAGGCGCCGCGAGCGAGACCCGGTTGGTCGCCAGCAAGCCCTCGGCGATGATCTTGCGGCCTTCGGCGGCGCGGGCGATCTGCTGCGCGACGAAGGGCTCGCCCTCCTCGAGTGCGGCGATGGCGGCGCGCTGGACGAAAACGGGCGAGCCCGAGGTCGAATACTGGATCAGGTTCTCGATGACCTGGCCGAGCGCAGCGGGCGCCTCGATCCAGCCGACGCGCCAGCCGGTCATGGCCCAGTTCTTCGAGAAGGTCTGGACGAAGAGAACGCGGTCGTCGGCCTCCATCACGTCATGGAACGAGGCGGCGCGCGGGGAGCCGTCATAGACGAAGCGGGCATAGATCTCGTCGGCGATGATCCAGATGCCGTGCTTGCGGGCAAGCGCGAGCAGCGCGCCCATCTCCGCCTTCGTCGCGGTCCAGCCGGTGGGGTTGGCCGGCGAGTTGATCACCAGCGCGCGGGTCCTGGGCGTGATTGCGGCGGCGAGCTTGTCGAGATCAAGCTTGAAACGGCCATGCTCCAGATCCATCGGCACGCAGACGGCCGTGGCGCCGGCGATGCCGATCGCGGCGGCGAAGTTCGGCCAGGCCGGGGTCGGGATCACCAATTCGTCGCCGGGCCCGGCGATCATGCGGACCGCGATCTGGACCGACTGCATGCCCGATCCGGTGACGAAGAAGCGGTCGGAGGAGAAGGGCTGGCCGTAGAGCGTCGTGTGGTAGCGGGCGAGCGCCTCGCGCAATTCGGGGATACCGCGCTGCCAAGTGTAGAAGGTCTCGCCATCGGCCAGCGACTTGTTGGCGGCGCGCGCGATGAAATCGGGCGTCGGGAGGTCGCCCTCGCCGACCCAGAGCGGGATCAAGCCCTGCTTGAGGCGGCCGTGATTGACCACCTCGACTATGCCGCTTTCCGGCGCGTTGCGGGCTTCTGGCCTCAGATCGGCGATCAGGCTGGCGCCCGGCAACGTCGTGGTGGTCATGAACTGAACCTCGCGAAAGTGACCCGCCTTCCTTTAGCCGATAGCGGCGCGGGCAAGCATGAAATCGCGAGATCGGGTCGATCGGTCGCGGTGATGAATCGCCGCGACCGATCGAAGAATTTTCAGGCCGACTGCTTCTTCAGAAGGTCGCGGATTTCAGCGAGCAGGACGATGTCCTCGGCCGGGGGAGCGGGCGGCGCCGGCTCGGCGGCCTTGGTGCGCTGCAGCCTGTTGATCCCCCGCACGACCAGGAACAGAACGAAGGCGATGATCAGGAAGTTGATCGCCACGGTCACGAAGGAACCATAGGCGAAGACAGCGCCCTGCTTCTTGGCCTCGACGAGGATGGGAGAGGTCACCGCCTTGTTGAGGCCAATGAAGTAGTTCGAGAAATCGACGCCGCCGAGCGCTCCGATGAAAGGCATGATCACGTCGCCGACCAGCGAATCGACGATCTTGCCGAAGGCCGCGCCGATGATCACACCGATGGCGAGATCGACCACATTGCCCTTCAGTGCGAATTTCTTGAATTCCTCAAGCATGGTCTGCCCCCTTCTTGCGGCTGTCTTGCTCGCGGCGCGCGTTAGCTCCGTGCCGAAGCTGAAACGCTAACGGAGTCGCGCGGGCGTTAGAAGACCCCGCTCACCGCAAAGTTGCAGCCTGCACAGATAGCTAGAGCCCGCCCCATGCTCACAAGACCGCTCCAATTCGTCATGCTAGCCCTCGTGGTGAGGTCTCCACCGCAACCGACACAAAGCCGGAA
Organism: Allobosea sp. BE125; assembly: GCF_031456075.1. Taxonomy (NCBI): domain Bacteria; kingdom Pseudomonadati; phylum Pseudomonadota; class Alphaproteobacteria; order Hyphomicrobiales; family Alloboseaceae; genus Allobosea; species Allobosea sp. BE125. The sequence goes on along the minus strand of NZ_JAVDTY010000004.1, from coordinate 317,747 downwards.
AGTTGCCGTTCTGGGTGTCAGCTCAGAGTCGATAACCGAACTTCGCGACCGGCGCCGCAAACGACCTGATCGCGCCACAACCGGACATTGCGGCGCCGCCCGTAAGCGAACGATGGTTGCCTACTCAGCCAATGTTGATTGGCGATATCTGGACCAATAAAACGTCCAGAGAGACGCGTCTTGCCATTACGATTAACCATTGATCGTCAGCTTGTAGATTGGCTGCGCCGATTCGCTTGCAGCAACATTCTCCGCATGGATACAACCTATGCGGGGAACCGACGAACACAAAACGACATCACGCCGGGGCTGAAACGTGCTGAGACGGACCAAAAGCAGCCAGATCAGCTCCGGCTTCCGCTGCCAACCGCTGCTGCTCTCGACGGCTATCGCCGCTCTGCTCTGTGCCGCGGGAATGCGGCCGGCAAGCGCGCAATCCGTCACAGGCGGCGGCGATCTGAACCCAGGCCCCGCCCAATCGCCCAACTGGGCCGTCGGCGGCGATCTCCGGGTCGGCGATACCGGCATCGGCCAGCTTGACATCAGCGCCGGCGGAACCGTCACCAACGATCGCGGCACGATCGGCGACGGCCTGGGCAGCAATGGCACGGTCACGGTTTCCGGAACTGACGGCAGCGGCAACGCATCGACCTGGACCAATACGAACGACCTCGTCATCGGCCAGTCCGGTACCGGGTCGCTGACCATCCTGGGTGGCGGAAAGGTGAGCAGCCAGACCGGCACGATCGCCGGGGATCTCGGCAGCCAGGGCACCGTCACGGTCTCGGGCGTCGACGGCAACGGCAACGCCTCGACATGGACCAATGCCGGCAATCTCGCTGTCGGCTCCGACGGAGTCGCGACATTGCAGATCCTCGCCGGCGGCCAGGTTTCGAATGCCTGGGGCAGCATCAGCGGCGGCAGCAACGCGCTGGTCAGCGGACAGGGCTCGTCCTGGCAGAACAACGGCCGGCTGAGCATCGGCGTGTTCGGTGCCGGAACTCTGCGCGTCGAGGGTGGCGCGACGGTTTCGAGCGTGGACGGCGTCGTCGGCAGCGGTGCCCAGGGCGATGTCGTGCTGACCGGCGCGGGCACGACCTGGACCAATACTGGACAGTTCACCGTCGGCAGTTTCGCCGTGGGTACCTTGCGCATCGAAGCCGGCGCAACCGTCACTAGCAATCAGGGTTATATCGGCGCCAACAGCACCGGCAGCGTCACCGTGACCGGAGCGGGCTCGAAATGGGTGATGTCGCCATTTACCCTCACCATCGGCAATGTCGGAACGGGCTCGCTCACCGTCGAGAATGGCGGGCTGGTTCGCGCAGAAGGCGGAGTCCGAATCGGTGAGAGCTCAGGCGCCAGCGGGATATTGGTTGTGCAGGGCCCGGCGAATAATCGCGGCGTTTTGGAAACCCGCCGGATTTTCGGTGGCACCGGCACTGCCAGTGTCACCTTTGATGGCGGCCTGCTGCGTGCCACAGCAGACAATCCCAATTTCTTCGCAGGTTTCGACACCCGCACCATCAACATTGGCGCGAATGGCATCGTCATCGACACGGATGGCCACGATATCGGCATGTCGCCCAACTTCACCGGCGCGGGAGCCTTGATCAAGGATGGCGCGGGCAAGCTGGAGCTGACCGGCAACAGCGGCTCGACCTTCACAGGTGCCGGCAGCGTGGTGGCAGGTACACTCGCCGTGAACGGCGTCCTCGGGGGGACGATGGAGGTCATCAGCGGCCGCCTGCAGGGCATCGGCACGGTCGGCTCCACGATCAACCAGCTGGGCGGCACGATTGCGCCGGGCAATTCGATTGGCACGCTGACGATCAACGGCAATTATCTCGGCAATGGCGGCCGGCTCGAAATCGAAACCGTGCTAGGCGGCGATGCCTCGCCATCCGACCGCCTCGTCATCATCGGCAGCACGGCGGGATCGACCCTCGTAACGGTGCTGAACCAGGGCGGAGCCGGCGCGCAGACCATCGAAGGCATCAAGATCGTCGATGTCGGTGGAGCCTCGAACGGCGTCTTCACGCTCCAGGGCAATTACGTCTTCCAGGGGCAGCAAGCCGTCGTCGCCGGTGCCTATGCCTACACCTTGCAGAAGAACGGCATCAGCACGCCGAACGATGGCGACTGGTATCTACGCTCGGCTTATATGGCGCCGCCCTCCGCTCCTGGCTCATCGTCAACCGTCGCGGGTCCGATCTACCAGCCCGGAGCGCCCATCTACGAAGTCTATGGCCAGGTCCTGCAGAGCCTGAACGAACTTCAGACTCTGCGTCAGCGCGTCGGCGAGCGCTTCGACGGCCGGACCGACGATGCATCGAACGCAGCAGGCCGTGCGATCTGGGCCCGCATCGATGCTGTTCACAGTCGCGTCACACCGGGCTTCTCGACGACCGGCACGAGCTACATGGTCGATAGCTGGCGCCTGCAGACCGGTGTCGACGGGCAGGTTTTCGCCGGCGAAGCCGGCACGCTCGTCGGAGGTCTGACGCTGCATCATGGCGAAGCGTTGGCCGACATCGCCTCGGTCTTCGGGCGCGGCAAGATCAAGGCCGCGGGTAGCGGCTTCGGCGGCGCGCTGACATGGTATGGCGCGTCAGGCTTCTACGCCGATGCGCAGGCCAAGCTCAGCTGGTTCGACAGCGACCTGTCCTCCACGACGGCAGGGCGTCAGCTCGCCAAGGGCAAGGCCGGCTTCGGCTATGCGCTGGGGCTCGAACTGGGACAGCGCATCGCGCTTTCCGATAGCTGGTCGCTGACGCCGCAGGCGCAGCTGACCTATTCGCCAGTCGATGCTGACAGCTTCGTCGATCCGTTCGGCGCCCGCGTCGCTCTGACCGACGGCGACAGCCTGCGCGGACGGCTCGGAATGTCGGCCGATTACCGGCAGAGCTGGCGCGACAGCGCCGGGCAGTCGGTCAATGCCTCGCTCTACGGCATCGCGAACCTGCACTACGAATTCCTCGACGGAACGACGGCTACCGTCGCGGGAACGCCTTTGATCAGCCGTGGAGAGCGGCTCTGGGGCGGGCTCGGTCTCGGTGCAAAATACGAAACGGGTCGCTATGCGCTCTATGGCGAGATCGAGGCCCAGACCAGCCTCGCCCACTTCGCCGACAGCCATAGCATCACCGGCCGTGGAGGGCTGAGGATTCGTTGGTAAAAAATGGGGTGGCTTGCCCGAACGGTTCGCGCCAGCGTGTTGTGGCGACAGCGACGAGGCGGGCCAGTCGCTTCGCGGATGATGGCGCAGCGGAAGACTGTGCAGCATCGTCCTTCGAAGGTCATGTCATCGCTACCGCTGCCCGATCGAGCAACCAAATAGGCCAGTAAGCAAGCTTTCCTAACATCGGCATCGGGCCAGCTCTCGGCGGCAAGGCAGCTCGCTGAACCGCCCAAAAGCGGACCTTCCCTGTGACCGCAAACGGCCAATTTCGGTCGCCGCCCCAACGGGCAGCGAATGTCCAACTTGGGTCGGAAGCAGGCAATGTCGCCCGCCTGAAGAACGGACCTGAATTATCGCCGGGATCGCGTGTCGGTCTTGGTGAACTCCCGCCCTTGTGGCGAGCATCCACGTCCTGAACACCGCCCTCGCCCCGCGAAGACGTGGATGGTCGGGACAAGTACACAGCTATCCGGTTCGCCGTGAACGCCCGATCGGAAAGCTTCGTTCATTGAAGGCTTTCCAGCGGGCGGGGACAGACGGGACAAGCGCGGGGAACCCCTCTCCCGGATGGGAGAGGGGCAGGGGTGAGGGCAGGCCAGAAAACCAGATCGCGCAAGCGGCTCCGCATCGTCTCCTGCGCTTTCAGGATGAAGCCGGCGTTGCGGCGCGGTCGCGTCTCAATAATCAGCGGCAGGCCCTCATCCCTGCCCTTCTCCCATCCGGGAGAAGGGTTCCCCGCGCTCTTCATCCGGCGCTTCGCGTCACCTCCGCCCGCGAGGGGAGAGCCGTGCATGATCCGCTCAGAGACCAAAACCTCAACCGGACAGCCGTGGGACAAGCCCGACCATGACGCGCAACGTCGTGCTCATGCGTTTCGCATGGGAGGCCGACATCATCAGCCCCTGGCTAAGCCGGACAGGCAGTCGCGCCGAAAGCGCTATGGCGAGGGGCACGCTGCGAGGTTAGGTTGCGCAACGCCGAATTGCGGCGCTGGAGGCGCAATGATCCCCGCATGGTCCGTGATCCTGGTGGCGCTGGCCTATCTGTGCGGCCTGTTCGCGGTCGCCCATATCGCCGACACGTCCGGGCACAGGCTGATCACCGGCCGGGCGCGCGCGACGATCTATGCGCTGGCGCTTGGCGTCTACTGCACCTCCTGGACCTTCTACGGCTCCGTCGGCTTCGCCAACCGGGCCGGCTTCGACTTCCTGGGCATCTATGTCGGGCCGATCCTGGTGATCGGCTTCGGCCACCGCTTCGTCGGGCGCATCGTCGAGATCGCCAAATCGCAGAACATCACCTCGATCGCCGATTTCGTCGGCGCGCGCTACGGCAAGAGCGAGCGCGTGGCGGCGCTGGTCTGCATCGTCGCGGTCATCGGGGCGCTGCCCTATATCGCGCTCCAGCTCAAGGCGGTGGCGAATTCGCTCTCGGTCTTCCTGATCGCGACCGGCGGCCATGCGCTGACGCCTGAGGTTCCGGTCCTGAACGACCTCGCCTTCCTGGTGGCGATGGTGCTGGCCGGCTTCGCCTGCGCCTTCGGCACGCGGCATATCGATGCCACGGAGCACCAGGACGGCCTCGTGCTCGCGATCGCGGTCGAATCGCTGATCAAGCTCGTCGCCTTCCTCGTGCTCGGCATCTTCATCGTCTACGGCTTGTTCGACGGCGCCGGCGATCTCCTCGCCAAGGCGGCGCGATTGCCCAACGGCGCGCCGCCGCTCTGGGAGCGGACCTCGAGCTGGCCGACCTTCCTCACCCTGACCCTGCTCTCCTCCTGCGCCGCGCTGCTGCTGGCGCGGCAGTTCCACATGACGATCGTCGAGAATCGCGACGCCCGCGACGTCCGCCGCGCGGCCTGGATGTTTCCGCTCTATCTCATCCTGATCAATCTCTTCGTGCTGCCCTTGGCGATGGCCGGCGAATTGCTGATGCCGGGCGCCGAGATCGACCGCGACATGACCGTGCTGCTGCTGCCGCTGCAGAGCGAGGCCAGCCTGCTCGCGCTGATCGTCTTCGTCGGCGGGCTCTCGGCCGCGACCGCTATGGTGATCGTCGCCTCCGTCGCGCTCGCAATCATGATCTCGAACCACCTCGTCATGCCGCTGCTGCTGCGCGGGCGCGGCGGGCTGAGCGACCCCGCGAGATCCATGGCGATGCTGACCGCGCAGCGCGGCGGCAGCGCCAACAGCAACGGCACGACGGGCGGCGATCTCGGCTCGCAGGTCGTGATCATTCGCCGCGCCGCGATCCTGCTCGTGATCCTGCTCGGCTACGCCTATTACCGCGCCGCCGGCGAGGCGGCCCTGGTCTCGATCGGACTGCTCTCCTTCGCCGCGACGGCGCAGATTGCGCCGGCCTTCTTCGGCGGGCTGGTCTGGCGGCGCGGCACGGCACTCGGCGCCGCGGCAGGCCTGACGATCGGCATCCTGGTCTGGGCCTATACGCTCCTGCTGCCGAGCCTCGGCCATCCCGGCAGCCTCTGGGAGGCGCTGGTCACCGAGGGGCCCTACGGCATCGCGGCGCTGCGGCCGGAAGCGCTGCTGGGGCTCGACCTGCCGGCCCTGCCGCATGGCGTGGTCTGGAGCCTGGGCCTCAACATCCTCGCCTATATCGGCTTCTCGCTGCTGCGGCCGGCCAATGCGATGGAGCGGCTGCAGGCCAACGCCTTCGTCGAATCCGACAAGGCGACGATGGCGCAATCCTTCTCGCTCTGGCGCTCCAGCGTCACGGAAGCCGAGTTGCAATCGACCATCGGCCGCTATCTCGGCCAGGAGCGGACGCAGCGCGCCTTCGAAGGCTTTGCCAGCGGGCGCGGCGAGGAGCCCAACGCCAATCGCGAAGCCGATATCCATATGCTGCGCTTCGGCGAGCATCTGCTCTCCTCGGCGATCGGTGCGGCCTCCTCGCGCCTCGTGCTGTCGCTCCTGCTACGGCGGCGCAACCTCTCCACGGAAGCCGCCTTCAAGCTGCTCGACGACGCTTCGGCCGCGCTGCAATACAACCGCGACATCCTCCAGCACGGGCTCGACCATGCCGGCCAGGGCATCACCGTGCTCGACCGGAACCTGCGCCTGCTCGCCTGGAACCAGGCCTTCATCCAGCTCTACGACCTGCCGCCCTCACTGGTGCGCTTCGGCACCGGCCTCGACGAGGTCGTGCGCTACAATGCGGCGCGCGGCGCCTATGGCGACGGCCAGCAGGACGAGTTGATGGCGGCGCGGCTGGAGAGCTTCGTCAGGGATCGCGAGCCGGTGCGGCTCAAGCTCTACCCGTCCAAGAAAGTCATCGAGATCCGCTCCAACCCACTGCCCGATGGCGGCCTCGTCACGACCTATACCGACATCACCCAGGCGGTGGAGGCGCATGAGGAGCTCGAGCGCACCAACGAGACCCTGGAGCGCCGCGTCGCCGAGCGCACCGAGGAGATCCTGCGGGTCAACACCGAATTGCAGCGCGCCAAGGCCGAGGCCGACGAGGCCAATGCCTCAAAAACCCGCTTCCTCGCCGCCGCCAGCCACGACATCCTGCAGCCATTGAACGCAGCCAGGCTCTACGCCACCTCGCTGGTCGAGCGCGACCGCACCGCCGGCAGCCCCGACCTCGCCGAGAACATCGACGCCTCGCTCGATGCGGTCGAGGAGATCCTGACCGCGCTGCTCGAGATCTCGAGGCTCGACGGCGGCGCATTGAAACCCGAGATCACGGCCTTCCGCGTCGACGAATTGATGCGCCAGCTCCAGCGCGAATTCGAGCCGAGCGCGCAGGAGAAGGGCTTGAAGCTCGTCTTCATGCCGACGGCGATGGCGCTGCGCTCGGACCGGCGCTTGCTGCGCCGCCTGCTGCAGAACCTGGTCTCGAACGCGATCAAATACACACCCAGCGGCAAGATCGTGGTCGGCTGCCGGCGGCGCGGCGCACAGGTTTCGGTCGAGGTGCTCGATACCGGGCTCGGTATCCCGCAAAGCAAGCAGAAGACGGTGTTCCGCGAGTTCCAGCGGCTCGACCAGGGGGCGAAGGTAGCGCGCGGCCTCGGGCTTGGCCTCTCCATCGTGCAGCGCATCGCGCGCACGCTCGACCACAGGCTGACCCTGGTCTCGACGCCGGGACGCGGCACGCGCTTCTCGGTTCTGGTGCCGCGCGCCTCGCCGCTGCCGGCGATGTCGACCAGCGCCGCGCCGCGCCATGCGCCGGCAGGCCAGCTCGCCGGGCTGAAGCTGCTGGTGCTCGACAATGAGCCGGCGATCCTCGACGGCATGAAGCAGTTGCTGGGCGGCTGGGGCTGCACGGTCGCGATCGCGGCCAGTGTCGAGGAGGCCCAGCTGTCGCTGCGCACGCATGGCGACCCCGACGTGCTGATCGCCGATTACCACCTCGACCATGGCAACGGGCTGACTGCGATCAGCACGCTGCGCCAGCGCACCAGCGCCGCCATGCCCGCGATCCTGCTGACGGCCGACCGCACGCCGCAGGTGCGCGAGGCGGCCGCCGCGCTCGATGTCCACCTGCTGAACAAGCCGCTGAAGCCCGCAGCCCTGCGCGCGCTCCTGGCGCAGTGGCGGGCGACGCGGCTGGCGGCGGAGTAGCGGGAAGCCCGCTGGCCCCAGAACTCAGCGCCCCGAGGAACCCGCCTGCCGCATCGCCTCTTCCGACGCCAGGAAGGCCGCGACCTCCGGGCTCGGCTCCGGGCTCGTCGCCCCGATGCCGATCTCCGCCATCAGCGTCGCGACGGGCACATATCTCTTGCCGGCACGGTCGTAGAGCGCGGCACGGACGAGCGCGACAGCGGCGACGATCTCGCTGCCGTCACGCGCCCGGCTCAGCACGCGATGCTGCATCACCAGCCAAGATTCGCTCCAGCACAGGATCGCGGTCTCGAGCCGGAAGGGCCTGAACAAGCGCAACTCCCGGCGGAACCGGATGGTGCCCGCATTCACCACCGGCACCCAGCGATGGCGCAGCACCGCGCGCCACAGCCCGGTGCGCAGCATGAGGTCGGTGCGGCCGAGATCCATCAGGGTCCAGTAGCGGCCATTATTCATGTGCAGGCTGGTGTCGAGATCGAGCGGCCAGACGCGGAAACCCAGCAGAGAGGGCGCCCCCAGCGGCTTGAGCCTTGGGCGGAACGGGCTGGTCAGGAGCAGCCAGAGCAGGCGCAGCCAGAGATTCATCGCGGCCTCTTGATTGCGGCATGAGGAGAAACTGCGACCGCTTCTAGCTGCGCGGGCGGCCGAGTCGATAGTATGTCTTCCGATCACGCGGGGCTCGCGGCCCGCAGCTCACTCGCGACCGACAGGACCTTCGGCATGCCGACCTTGCACGTCTCCTCACTGTCGCGGCTCCACGAGACCGTGGCCGCCGTGCGCGCCAGCCATGTGGTGACGTTGATCAACATCAACACGGTGGTCGAGCGGCCCGCGAGCATCGCGCCGGAGCGCCATCTCTTCCTCGGCATGTCGGATATCGTCGCGCCCATGGACGGGCACATCGTGCCGGCCGAGGCGCATGTCGAGCGCTTCCTGCATTTCGTCGGCGAGTGGGACCGCGCCGCGCCGCTGGTGGTCCATTGCTGGGCCGGCATCAGTCGCTCGACGGCAGCAGCCTTTATCGCCGCCTGCGCGCTCGGGCCGGGGCGCAATGAGGAGGAGATCGCCACCGCCCTGCGCGCCGCCTCGCCCTCGGCGACGCCCAATGCACGGCTCGTTGCCATCGCCGATGCGATGCTTCGCCGCGACGGCCGGATGAGCGCCGCAATCGAGCGGATCGGCCGCGGCGAAGACGCCTTCGAGGGCACGCCGTTTCAGCTCGCTCTGGCCTGAAAGGCAGGCGAAATCCGGTTCTCAAGCCCGGCAGCATCGTGCGGGCTGCGGCGCAGCTCGCGTCGAACACGGCGCGATTTTTCGGTTCCGGCGCAGAATATTGCTTGCGCCCGCCGGATTTTGCGACAATGCATCCGGCAAGAGGGGTTTTGCCAGCGCCATGACGATCGAACTCGATTCCCGCGACCGCTCCATCCTGCGCATCCTGCAGATGGACGGGCGGATCACCAATTCCGACCTTGCCGAGAAGGTGCATCTGTCGCCCTCGGCCTGCCTGCGCCGGGTCCGCCAGCTCGAGGAGAGCGGGCTGATCCGTGGCTATGCGATGCTGCTCGACGACAAGATCGCGGGCTTCCCCGGCACCGCCTTCGTCTTCGTCACGCTCGACCAGCAGGGCCGCGCCTCGCTCGAAGGTTTCGAACAGGCGGTGCAGAACCTGCCCGAGATCCTGGAATGCCATCTGCTCGCCGGCGCGCATGATTATCTGATGCGCGTGATCTACCGCGACAGCGCCGATTTCGAGCGCATCCACACCGACATCATCACGCAATTGCCGGGCGTCACCCGCGTGCAATCGACGCTGACGCTGCGCACCATCAAGAAGAGTTCGGCGCTGCCGGTGTGACGCGCGGGGTTGCGGCGCGCGTCCCGGAGACCGATAAGCTCTGGTCAAACGGGAATCGCGCCAGTGACCGAAGCCAAGCAGAACTCAGACATCGCCGCCCTGCCCTTCGAGGCTGCGCTCAAGGAACTCGAGGCGATCGTCGCCAAGCTCGAACGCGGTGACGTGCCGCTTGAAGAATCGATCGACATCTACACGCGCGGCGAGGCCCTGAAGGCGCGCTGCGACGCGTTGCTGAAGCAGGCCGAGGCGCGCATCGAGAAGATCACGCTGGGCGCCGACGGCAAGCCGACCGGAACCGCGCCGCTCGACGTCGGAAACTGAGCGCGGGGTAGCTTCGCGGGATGACCGGGGTTCCAAAGATCGCGGCAAGGCCCGCGCCGGCGCTGACGCTGCCTCTCGCCTTCGAGACGCAGCTGACATTGGCGGACGTCACCGAAGCCTCCCTGCTCGCCAACGCCCCGCTGATCCGGTCCAATCGCCGGCGCCTGCTGACCATCGGCCTGCCGAGCCTGTGGTTCTTCGCCATCCTCGGTGCCTTCGCCGGCTGGCGCCCCGCCCGCAGCCCGTTGAGCTTCGCGCAGCTCGGCGATTTCCTGGCGATCTTCATCGGCGACATTCCCTTCTACCTGCTGCTCGTCATCTCGGCGGGGGTCGTGCTGTGGTGGCTGATCCATCCCTGGCGGATGCGGCGGCTCATGCAAAAGGCCCTGCGAGCCGCCGGCTTCGAGACGCCGATCCTGCTGCGCTACGTCATCGAAGCCGACGGCCTGACGACGCGGGAACCGCAGCGCGAGAGCTTCACGCCATGGAGCCACATCTCCAGGCTGGATGAGGGGCGCGATCACCTCTTCTTCGTGCTGCCGTCGCAGGAGGAAACGGTCGCGCTGCCGAAGCGGGCCATTCCCGCCGGCCAGATCGACAGCCTGCGCGGGTGGCTGGGACAGTGGATCGGCGTAGCCCAGCTGCTGCCGGAGCCGCCTGCTCCGCCCGACAATGCCCTCAGCTTCGAGGTCGCTATGGAGCCGAAGGACTGGGCCGCCCATGTCGCCTGGTATCAAGATCTGCCCGAGCTGCGCCGCTCGCGCCGATGGGGCATCGTCCGCAACTGGCTGCTGGCGAGCCTGGCGGTACCGGTCCTTACCATCGCGGCGTGGGCACTCGATACGGAGCGGCTGCCGGTCTCGCTGTCCCTGCCGATCTTCTGGGACCTGTTCCCCAGCTTTTTCTGGAAACCCGCGCTGGCCTTCGGCGTGCTGGCGGCGCTGAGGCTTGCGTTCGACAGGCCGCTGATGCGCTGGTTCGCCGGTTACTCGGGCGCGACGCTGTATAACAGCACAAGCAAAACGCCGAACCGCTTCGTGGTCGACGACAGCGGCATTCTCACGGTCAAGGGCGCCGCCACGACCTTCGTCAAATGGCCGGGCGTGATCGGCCTCGCGCGCCAGCCCGAGCATTGGCTGATGCGGATCAGCCGGGGCTCGACGCTGATCGTGCCGCGGCGCGCCCTGGATCCGGCGCAGTCCGAACGCCTGGAAGCGTTGTGCTCCCGCCACATTCAGCAGGCCTGATGCGACAGGAGGGAAGCGTCATGAAGGTTGTCGCCGCATCCGTCATCGCCGCGGGCCTCACCCTCTCCGCGCTGCAGGCTGGCGCGCAGGAGCGCGTGCTGCGCATGGATGACGGACTCCAGCTTACCCTTCCCGAGGGCTGGCGCCTGGACGAGGCCGGCGACGACCGATTCGATGCGACCGGCCGCAGGCGCGTGCATCTCGTCTGCGAAACGCACGCCTGCAAGCATACGCAGGAGACCTGCACCTTCGTGCTGCGCGCCAAGCCCGTGGCGGGCGCAAACGACGCAGCCCGCCTCGCCGACCTCTACGAAGCCCCGCTCACCCGCTATGCCCGCCTGAAGAGCGTGCTGAAGAGCACCAGCAAGGACGCCGAGATCCGCCAGGACCTCGCCATCCGGCGCATCGGCGACCGCGACTGGTACGTCGTCGAGACCGATGCACGGCACAATTACAAATCCGGCTATTTCGCCGAGACGGTCATCGACGGGACTTATCTCGGCGCCATCTGCAAGACCTGTGAAACCGGCGAGATCCGCCATCAGGGCGGCCAGAAGATGCTCATGAGCCTGAAGTCCGACAAGGCGCGATCCGCCGCCTTGCGATAGCGCGGCGGCGCTCCGATCGATCCTGCTCTAACATGTTGATGAAAGACGGATTCAGATTTCAAATGGGACCACAAGGTGATCCCATCTGAAATCTGAATCCTCTAGCCGGCGCCGGCCCCTGTCGGCAGGCCGACGACCAGTTCCTCCACCAAGCGCGCAACATGCTGGACCGCAGGATCGCGGGCGCGGCGCTTGTGCCAGGCGATGTGCAGCGGGAAGCCCTCGACCGCGATCGGCGGCGGCAATGCGATGAGGCTCTCCTGGTCGGAAAGCGGCAGGCAGCGGCTCGGCAGCAGCGCGATCATGTCCGAGCCCGCGAGCAGCGACGGCACCATCAGGAAGCTCGGCACGACCATGCCGACATGGCGCGTGCGGCCGAGCCGGGCCAGAGCTTCGTCCAGCGCGCCATGGGTCTCGCCGCGCCCCGAGACCAGCACATGCGGATAAGCCAGCCAGCGATCGAGAGCGAAATCGGCCGCCGCTGGGTGACCCTTGCGCATCGCGACGCGATAGGTCTCGCGCAGCAACTCCTGGCGCGTGAAATCGGCCTCGACTGTCGGAAAGACCGAGACCGCAAGATCGATCGTGCCCCGCGCCAGCCCTTCGAGCGCAGCGCTCGCGCTATGCCAGGGCATGATGGCGAGCGTGATGCCAGGCGCCGTCCTCGCCAGATGCGCCTGTAGCGGGGGAGCGATCGCGACAGCGGGAAGATCGGCCATGACGATGCGCACCGTCTGCCGGATCGCCGACAGGTCGGGCTCCCGCTGCCGCAACAGCGCCGCCATGCCGGCCAGCACATCCTTGACCGGCTGCGCCAGCGCCTGAGCCTTCGGCGTCAGCACCATGCCCCCAGTACCGCGCTCCAGCAGCCTGTCCTGGAAGAGCTGGCGGCAGCGCTCGAGTGCGCTCGATGCCGCCGGTTGCGACAGGCCGAGACGCTCCGCAGCGCGCGAGACATGAGCCTCATCGAGCAGCGCGTCGAGGATGACGAGGAGGTTGAGATCGACGGCACGTAAATTCATAGGATGAATGATACGATATACAAATCATCCATTGGAATGATTTTCTCGCGCGCAGCATTCTCCGGCCACCGCAAAGGAGATTGCCATGCCCAAAGCTGCTATGCTCAAGACCCTGATCCTGCTGTTCCACCCGCATTTCGAGCGCTCGCGCGCCAACAAGGCGCTGTGCGAAGCGGCCAGCGCCCTGCTCGATGTCGAGATCGTCGACATGCAGGCTCTCTATCCCGATGGCCGCATCGACACCGACGCGGAAGTCCGCCGGCTCATCGCCGCCGACCGCATCGTCTTCCAGTTCCCCTTGCAGTGGTATTCGACGCCGCCTTTGCTCAAGAGCTGGCAGGACGCGGTGCTGACGCGGATGTTCTACATCGCCTATGAAACGGAGGGTGCGAAACTCGCCGGCAAGCCGCTGCTGGTCGTCGCCACCGCGGGCAACACCCGCCAAGCCTATGCGCCTGATGGCGCCAACCTATTCCCGCTGCGGGACCTTCTGAAGCCGCTCAGGGCCACGGCCCATCGCTGCGACCTCGCCTGGGCCGAGCCTTTCCTGATCTACAATGCACACAAGGCCGATGACGAGGCACTGCACGCAGCGGCCGAGCACTATGTCGCGCGGCTCGGACGGCTTGCCGCCCCGGCGTCGCGAGGCCAGGCCGCCTGAGCGCGCCGGGCTGCCAGAGCAGGATGCGAAAAAGTGGAAACCGGTTTTTCGCATAGATCCTGCTATCACTTTCGATGAGAGCCGGATGATTTCAGCTGGGATCACTTCGTGAGCCCAGCTGAAATCATCCGGCTCTCGCTCCCAACGCTCTTGCCGGGGCCGATCAATCCCGTCAGATTCAGGCGAAGCAAGGAGCCATGCTCATGTCCGAGCTACCCGACGAAGATCCCGTCCTGGGCGATGCCCGTTCCTGCCAGGCGATCGAGCAGGTGATCGTGCCGCGCGCACGCGATCTCGGCGGCTTCTCGGTCAGGCGGGCGCTGCCCTCGATCGGGCGCAAGATGGTCGGCCCTTTCATCTTCTTCGACCAGATGGGCCCGGCCGAGTTCCATCTCGGCGAGGGGCTCGACGTGCGCCCGCACCCGCATATCGGGCTCTCCACGGTGACCTATCTCTTCGACGGCGAGATCATGCATCGTGACTCGCTCGGCACCGCGCTCGCCATCAAGCCCGGCGCCGTCAATCTGATGACGGCCGGGCGCGGCATCGTCCATTCCGAGCGCACCGGCCTTGAGGCGCGCGCCAGCGGCCCGCGCCTCTACGGCATCCAGGCCTGGCTCGCCTTGCCCAAGACGCATGAGGAGACCGCGCCGGAGTTCATCCATCACGCTGCGTCCGAATTGCCGCGCATCGTAGAGGGAGGAAAACGCATCAGCCTGATCATGGGCTCGGCCTATGGCCAGACCTCGCCGGTGAAATTCCCCTGGGAGGCGCTCTATGCCGAGGCCGTGCTCTCGCCCGGCGCGATCCTGCCGCTCGACCCCGATTATGATGAGCGCGCGATCTATATCGTGACGGGCAAGGTCGACATTGCCGGCGACGAGTTCGGCGCCGGCCAATTGCTGATCTTCAAGCCCGGCGACCGCATCTCGATCCTCGGCGTCGACCAGGCCCGCCTGATGATCGTCGGCGGCGAGCCGATGGATGGGCCGCGCCATATCTGGTGGAACTTCGTCTCCTCCTCGAAGGAGCGCATCGACCAGGCCAAGGCGGAGTGGAAGGCCGGCCGCTTCGATACCGTGCCCGGAGACGAGACCGAGTTCATTCCGCTGCCCGAGGGCTGAGAGCATTGTCGAGCGAAGCGGGCACCGGTTCGCGTGAAGAAAATGAGATAAAACAAGGAGGTAGAGCATTTCCACGATTCGAAGAAACGCGGAAATGCTCAAGCGCCGACGATGGCTTTCGGATCACCTAAATCTGAAATTATATTTCCATAGAAAAATTCATTATAGTAATCGAGTATTCGTATATATACGCATTTACGACATTTTTTATGTTACCTAACGATAATCATGCTATATACTTGATTGTTATTAGGATATAACTTATAAAAAGCAATTGATCTCCACAAAATTAATCTATGATATGAGCGGTTCCATCCGCCTTCATACGGGCAAGGCCATCCTTCATCTGCTGCAACAGCTCCGGCGCGTGTCCTTGCCACTTCGTCACCTCGGCAATAATTCGGAGCGGATCACGTGAGCGATAGGATAGCGTTGGATTGCCGGGGAATTTCTTATCGGTCAGGTTGGGGTCATCCTCGATCGACCCGGTGGGCTCCACGACGTAGATTCGCTCCGGCGATTGGCCTGCCGCAAGCTCGGCTCCCCAGATCGCCGCGTCCAGGGTGCTCGCAAAATACACCCAGGATAGAGGCTCGGCATCGGTGAAGTTCGACTGGTGGCCGACGACGATCAGGCTACCGGGCTCAAGATCGGCGCGGGTACCGTGGAAGAACGATTGCGAGAACACGCTGGCGGGAGCTGACATGGCCTTGAGGGTCCTTTGAAGTGAATCGAGGACCGTCTCAATGGCACAAGGACCCCAGCTTGACGCAAGTCCCACCTCAGCGTAGACGATAATAGTGGGATGATGTCGATCACCCATATTCCAGAATAAATCAAAGTAAGGACGACTGGGCGACCGCCTGTCGATCGATGCCATCTGGCGGGCAAGAGCGTCCCGGCTTTTCATTGCCGGTCGCTCCGCTGTTGGTTGCTTGGCTTCCTGAGCGGAGCGACGCGCATAGGGCGCGCGCAGTCAAAGCTATTTGCCAATGAACGGTTTCAAGATAGCTGGGTAGTCTCGCGTCATTGGTGGAGTGCGCACAAGCTGCCCCGCGAAGCCCCTTCGAAAGCCAGCATGCCAATGCAACGGAATGTGCCCACGTCCGACCCGGGCTCAATGAGACTGCGCGGCTTTCTCTGGGCCGGACTCTCGGTCTCGATCTTCGCCGGCTGGTTCGTGGTCACGCGCTTCAGCGTCACCCGCATCCTCAGCGTCTGGGACCTGACCGCGCTGCGCTACGGCATCGGCGCGATCCTGCTCGCGCCGGTTCTGCTGCGCGGTTTGCCGCCCCAGGCCTGGCGCAACGGCTTCGTCTTCGCGCTGCTCTGGGGCGCACCCTTCGCGATCCTGGTCGCGCTCGGCGTGCAGATGACCTCGGCCGCCCGCGCCGCCTCGGTGACGCCGGCTCTGATGCCGGTCTTCGCCGGCTTGCTGGGCTGGGCGCTGCTGCGGGAGCGCCCCGGCACGATCCGGCTCGCCGGCTATGCCGCCATCGCGACCGGGCTTGGCGGCCTCGTCCTGACCGCGAATGGCGGGCAGGCCGCACCGAGCCTGCTCGGGCTCGGCCTTCTGGTTCTGGCTGCGGCGATGTGGGCCAGCTACACCCTGCTCCTGCGCCGCAGCGGCCTGAGCGCAATCCAGTCGGCGGCGCTGATCTGCTTCTGGTCGGCCGTGATCTTCGTGCCGGTCTATCTCGCCCTCGGCATCAGCCGCCTCGGACAGGCCCCGACCGCCGAGATCGCGGTCCAGGGCTTCTATCAGGGCGTGCTGATGAGCAGCGTCGCGCTGATCAGCTTCAATCGCGGCGTGGCCTTGCTGGGCTCCTCGGCTGCGGCTGCGATGATCGCGCTGGTGCCGGTAGCCGCCTCGCTCCTCGCCATCCTGCTCCTGGGCGAGATACCAGCAGTGGTGGAAGGGGTTTCGATCGCGATCATCGTCGCCGGCGTGCTGCTGGCGGCGCGCCCCGCCCGGTCATGAGCGGGCGGCAAGCCAGGCCTTGCTTACGGTGGCGGCGACTTCGCCCTCCGGCATGGTCCTGAGCCCGGGCATCCGCGACGCCAGGATCGCCAGCGTCGAGAGCGCGAAAAGCCCGACCGGCAGCAGCATCGCGGCCTGCAGGCCGAGCCATTCGCCAGCCAAACCTCCGGCCAGCGCCCCCACCGGCCGCATGCCGTACATCGCCGTGGTGAGCGTCGCACTGACGCGGCCGAGCAGAGCCTGCGGCGTCACTGCCTGACGCAGGCTGGTCTGGGTGATGAACCAGAGGATCGGCCCGAAGCCGAACAGGAAGAAGGCGAGCGCCAGCGCCGGCCAGCCGAGCGAGGCCGAGGCAAGCGCGAGCAATCCCGCTCCGAGCAATGACGAAGCCGGGCCGAAGACGAGCAGGAGGCCGGTCGGCAGTCTTGCGATCAGAACGGGGCCGCTGAGCGCGCCCGCGATCAGGCCCGCACCATAGACGGAGGAGGCAAGGCCGATCGTCTCGGGCGCCAGCAGCAGGACGCGGGCTGCATAAGGCGTGACGATCGCGAGGAAGGCGAAGAAGGCCATGTTCCAGCCGATGGCGCAGAGCGCGATCGGCCGCAGATAAGGATGGCGCGCCACAAAAGCGCCGCCCTCGGCGATGGCGCGATGCAGCGGCTGGCGCGGCTGGGCGGGCGGACGGTCTCCCGGCAGGCGCGTGGCGGCGACGAGCACGACGAGGCCTGCCAGCGCGCATATGACAAGGCCGAGCGCACCCATGCCATGCGCCACCGCCCAGCCGGCGATCAGCGGGGCGGCCAGGCTGAAGCAGGCGCGGCCAAGCTCGAGCCGGCCATTGGCGCGCGGCAATGTCGTCACCGGGACCATGCGCGGCAGCAGCACGAAGATCGACAGCGCGATCACCACCGGCCCCGAAGCCGCGATGAAGGTCGAGAGACCCAGGGGCCATCCGACCAGGCCCAGCGCCAGCAGCCCCGCCCCCATGAGCGAGCCCGTCAGCATCAGCCCGCCGCCAAGCATGACAAGGCTGCGCGGCGCGATCCGGTCGGCGAAGACGCCGGCCGGCAGCGAGACCAGCAACCAGGCCGCCGATTGCGCCGCCACCAGCAGGCCGACCAGGCGCGGGCTCGCCCCGCCTTGCGTCGCGGCCAGCGAGATCGTGTCGAGAGCCAGCTTGTCGGCAAATTGCGAGGAGACGCCGGCGAGGAGAAGGGCGATGGGGACGGGCGACGACATGGGGCGTTTCCTGCTTGCGGGAGACCGCAAACTCGCCCATCGCCGGGGCCGAACCCACCCGTTTCCTGTCTTCAGGGAGGGTTGCTCATGCTAGGGAGCAGAATGCCCTCGGATCCACCGCGTCATCCTGGACAAGCCACGCAGCGGCGCAGATCCGGGATCCATCGGAGAGCGCCGAGCCCTCCGATGGAGCCCGGGATTTCGCTGAGTTTATCCTTGGGCCGATCGAAGATCGGACCCGAGGGCGAAACCCAGGATGACGGCGCGTTTCAGAGCTAGGTTGGTAATCCCTACGCCACCATCGCCGGCACGCGCTTGTGGTAGTCCGTCGCCTGCTGCAGCGCGTAGCCAATGCGCAGCGCCATCGCTTCCTCATAGCCCGGGCAGCAGATCTGCAAGGAGAGCGGCAGGCCACCAGTGGTGAAGCCGTTGGGCAGCGAGAGCGCACACATCTCCATGAAATTGCCGAAGCGGGTGAAGCGCGAAGGCATCATGTCCTGGTCGACCTCGTCGAGCCTGATCGCCGCCATCGCCGTGCTCGGCGTCAGCAGCGCGTCGACGCCCGCCATCGCCGCCGCCATCAGGGCCTTGCACTCGACCTGCTGGCGCTTGGTGGCGAGATAGTCCTGGGCCGAGACCCTGGCCCCGACGAGCACGCGGGCCCTGACGGCATCGTCCATCACCACGCCTGCGTCATCGGCCATCGCGCCGTCGTTGAAATAGGCCTCCGCCTCCAGGATCGCTTGCGCCCTGGTGAAATCGCTGAAGGTGAAGGGCAGGACGACATCGACGATCTCGGCGCCGAGCCCGGCCAGCGTCTCGAGCGAGCGGTCATAGGCCGCCAGCACCTCCTCCGCGCAGCCCGCGCGCTCGGAGGCCGGCATCCGCCCGAGCCGCAGGCCCCGCACGCCGCGCTTCAGGGTCGGCAGCGGATCGGCCGCCGCGATGCCGCGCGTATTGGGATCGAGCGGATCGGGCCCCTGCAGCACATTGTAGAGCAGGGCCGCATCCTCGACGTCGCGCGCCATCGGGCCCGGCGTGTCGAGCGAGGTCGAAAGCGGCAGGATGCCATGGGTCGAGGCCCGGCCGATGGTGAGCTTGAGGCCGGTCAGGCCGCAGAAGGAAGCCGGCAGGCGGACCGAGCCGCCGGTGTCGGTGCCGATCGCCCAGGGCGCGAGGCGCGCCGCCACCGCCACGCCCGAGCCGTTGCTGGAGCCGCCGGGCGTGCGCGCATGTTCGGGGTCCCAGGGGTTCCAGGGCGTGCCCATATGCTGGTTGGTGCCCCAACCGCCGAAGGCGAACTCGACGGTATGGGTCTTGCCGAGCACGATCATGCCCTGCGCGATCATGCGCCTGGCGATCGTCGCGGTCACGGTCGAGCGGCGCGTGCGCCAGTGCGCCGAGCCTCCGGTGGTGATGCGGCCCTCCAGCTCGATCAGATCCTTCAGCGCCACCGGCACGCCATGGAGCGGGCCGACGGCATGGCCGGAGCGGATCGCCTTGTCGGCCCCCTCGGCCGCGAGCCTGGCGTCCATGCCGTAGACGGCGACGAAGGATTGGAGTTTCGGCTCGAACTTGTCGATGCGCTTCAGGAACGCATCGACGACATCGACGGGAGACACTCTTTTGGCGGCGATCTCGCGGGCCAGCACATGGGCCGGCAGGAAGGCGAGGTCGGTGAGGCTGCGCGAGACGTCGTTCATGGGATCACTGCATGCTCACGAGGGTCAGGTCGACGAACCAGGATTGCGGGGAGACGAAGCCCTTGACCTTGCCCGACATCGCACGCGGGTTGAGGTCGTGGACGATATAGAGCCAGGGCGGATTATCGACGAGCCGCTCATGGGCGATGGCAGTCTGCTCGGCGACCACCTTCGGATCGTTCGTGGCGGCCAGCTTCGCGAAGGCCGCCTCGAAGGCGTCGTCCTTCCACTGTGCGAAGTTGAAGCCGTTGGGCGGCGCGCCGGCGGCCGCGAAATAGCGCGCCATCACCGCGACATCCGATGAGGGCGAGCTGATGTTCAGGCTCAGCGAGCCGTTCAGGGCGGGCGCGTCCGGCAAGGCGCGCATATTGTTCAACAGCACCTGCCATTCCGAGACGACGAACTCGACATTGACGCCGCAGGCCTCCTTGAGATTGGCCTGCAGGAACTCGTTCATCGGCAGCGGCGACATCTGGCCGGAGCCCGAGGTCGAGATCATCACCTTGAAGGAGAGCGGCTTCTGCGCGGTGTAGCCGGCCTCCGCCAGCAGCGCCTTGCCCTTGGCGGGGTCGAAGCCATAGCGGTTCGCCGGCTTGCCGAAATCCGGATCGTTCGCCTTGAGCCAGCCGACCGCAGGCTCGGCCGTGCCGTTGAGCAGTTCGACGATGCCGGCGCGGTCGATGCAGTAGTTCAGCGCCTGGCGGACCTTCACGTCCTTGAAGGGGCTGTTGGTCGCGCCGATGCTGTAGAACCACGGCCAGACATGCGGGTAGGAGCCGGTGACGATCGAAAAGCCGGCCTGCTTCAGCGACGGGATGCCGTCGGCGGGCGGCACCTCGATCCAGTCGACCTGGCCGGTGCGCAAGGCGGCGAGCCGCGCATTCGCTTCCGGGATCGGCTGCAGCACGATTTTCTCGAGCTTGGCCTTCTTGGCTGTGTCCCAATAGCCGTCATTGCGGATCAGCTCGACCCGCTCGCGCGGAGCGACGCTGCCGATCCGGAAAGGCCCGGTTCCGGCCGACCCGACCAGCCCGACCTTGGCCCAGTCGCGCCCCGCCTTTTCGAAGGAAGCGGGCGAGGAGAACAGGATCAGCGCCGCCATATAGGGATAATAGGAGGCCGGGCTCGCGGTGGTGATCGCCACCGTCATGGCGTCGAGCTTGCGGTAGCCCGTCGTGATCGGCGCACGCGCCCGCACGATTCCGGCCGCCGGCGGCTCGAATTGCGGGGCGTCCTTGTTGAAATAGCGCTCCAGGTTCCAGATCACCGCATCGGCGTCGAAGGCGGTGCCGTCATGGAAGGTCACGCCGCGGCGCAGATGGAAGATCCATGTCTTGGGGTCGTCGGGCGATTGCTCCCAACGCTCGGCCAGGCCCGGACGCAGCGGCGCGAGCCGGTCGGTCGTCGTCAGATCCCAGAGCACCAGGCTCTCGAAGACCGGGTAGCCGAGGAAACGCATGCCCTCGAAGCCGTTATTGGGCATGCCGGTCGTGGTCGGGATGTCCGAGGCGGTCATCGCGATGCGCAAAGTCTGGGCCGTGGCCGCTTGCGGAACGAGCAGAGCGCAGCCGATGCCGGCGAGCGCGCCGCGCAAGGCCGGTTTCAAAAGGGCAAGGGCGGCGATCCATGGCCAACGAAAACGGCTTTCCGGCATGTCGTCTCCTTGAGCGGCGGCTCTCGCCGGGGGAAGCGCGAACCCAAAGCTCGAACGCACTCGCACCAATCGCAATTTGCAGGCCAGCGGCATTCGGGCAAGGCTCGAGGCTGTCAGGGGCAATGGGAGTGCATATCCGTCGCGCCTTGACGCCCTTGTGTCGGTCCATGCCGATGCGATAGACCCAGACCCGTGACCAAGCGCCCTTTCACCCCGCTGCTCGACCGCGTTCAGACGCCTCAGGATCTGCGCAAGCTCCCCGAGAGCGAATTGCGCCAGCTCGCCGATGAATTGCGGCTGGAGACGATCGACGCGGTTTCCGTTACCGGCGGCCATCTCGGTGCGGGGCTCGGCGTGGTCGAGCTCACGGTCGCGCTGCATCACGTCTTCAATACGCCCGACGACCGGCTGATCTGGGATGTCGGCCACCAGGCCTATCCGCACAAGATCCTGACCGGCCGGCGCGAGCGCATCCGCACGCTGCGCCAGCCCGGCGGCCTGTCGGGCTTCACCAAGCGCTCCGAGAGCGAATACGACCCTTTCGGCGCGGCGCATTCCTCGACCTCGATCTCGGCCGGGCTCGGCATGGCGGTCGCGCGCGATCTCGCGGGCAAGCCCAACAATGTCATCGCCGTGATCGGCGACGGCGCGATGTCGGCCGGCATGGCCTATGAGGCGATGAACAATGCCGGTGCGCTCGGCTCGCGCCTCGTCGTCATCCTGAACGACAACGACATGTCGATCGCCCCGCCAGTGGGGGCGATGTCGGCCTATCTCGCCAGGCTCGTCTCGGGCCGGACCTATCGCTCGCTGCGCGAGGTCGCCAAGCATCTGGCCGAGCGGCTGCCGCGCTTCTTCCACGACAAGGCCAAGCGCACGGAAGAATATGCGCGCGGGTTCTGGACCGGCGGCACGCTGTTCGAGGAACTCGGCTTCTACTATGTCGGGCCGATCGACGGGCATAATCTCGACCATCTCCTGCCCGTGCTGCGCAATGTGCGCGACGCCGGCAACGGCCCGATCCTCGTCCATGTCGTGACGCAGAAGGGCAAGGGTTATGCCCCCGCCGAAGCCAGCGCCGACAAATATCACGGCGTGGTCAAGTTCGATCCGGTCACGGGCCAGCAGGCCAAGGCCCCGGCCAATGCGCCGAGCTACACCGCCGTCTTCGGCAACGCGCTGATCAAGGCCGCGCGCGAGGACGACAAGATCGTCGCCGTGACCGCCGCCATGCCTTCGGGCACCGGGCTCGACGCCTTCGGCAAGGAATTTCCGGGCCGGACCTTCGATGTCGGCATTGCCGAGCAGCATGCGGTCACCTTCGCGGCCGGGCTCGCCACGGAAGGCTACAAGCCGTTCTGCGCGATCTATTCGACCTTCCTGCAGCGCGCCTATGATCAGGTCGTGCATGACGTCGCGATCCAGAAGCTGCCGGTTCGCTTCGCGCTCGACCGCGCCGGCCTCGTCGGCGCGGATGGCGCGACCCATGCGGGCGCTTTCGACATCGCCTATCTCGCCTGCCTGCCCGACATGGTGGTGATGGCCGCAGCGGATGAGGCCGAACTGACTCATATGGTCGCGACCGCGGCCGCCTTCGACGAAGGTCCGATCGCCCTGCGCTATCCGCGCGGCGAGGGCGTCGGCGTCGAGATCCCGCAGATCGGCGTGCCGCTGGAGATCGGCCGCGGCCGCGTGGTGCGCGAGGGTACGCGCGTCGCACTGCTCTCGCTCGGCACAAGGCTGGCGGAATGCCTGATGGCGGCAGAGCAGCTCGGCCAGCGCGGGCTTTCGACCAGCGTCGTCGATGCGCGCTTCGCAAAACCGCTCGACGAGGCGCTGATCCTGCGGCTCGCCCGCGAGCACGAGATCCTCGTCACGGTCGAGGAAGGCTCGGTCGGTGGCTTCGGCAGCCATGTGCTGCATCTCCTGGCGCGCAGCGGCATGCTCGATGGCGGGCTCAAGGTCCGGACCCTGACCCTGCCCGACATCTTCCAGGACCAGGACAAGCCCGAGGCGATGTACGCCCAGGCCGGGCTCGACGCGGCGGGCATCGTGCGCACCGTCGAAGGCGCGCTCGGCGTCCCGAGCGCGATCAAACGGGCCTGAGCGCGTTTCGCGCGCCGTCATGAAGATCCGGGCCGACCAGTTGCTCGTCGAGCGCGGCATCTTCGAGAGCCGGGCGCGGGCGCAGGCCGCCATCGCGGCAGGCCTCGTCACGGCGGATGGCGCGGTCGTCCGCAAGGCATCGGTGATGCTGGCCTCGAATGCGCAGGTCACGGCGGAGGCGCCCCACCCTTACGTCTCGCGCGGCGGCCTCAAGCTTGCAGCCGCGCTCGACGCCTTCGGCTTCGATCCCAAAGGCCGCATCTGCCTCGATGTCGGCGCCTCGACCGGCGGCTTCACCGACGTCCTGCTGAAGCGCGGCGCCGCCCATGTCACCGCCGTCGATGTCGGCCGCGAGCAGTTCCACGCCTCGCTGCGGGAGCATCCCCGCGTGCGCAGCCTGGAGGGGCAGGATGTGCGCAAACTCGCGCCGTCGGACCTGCCGGGGCCGCCTTCGCTGGCTGCGATCGATGTCAGCTTCATCTCGCTCAAGCTCGTCCTGCCCGCAGTCGCTGCGCTGCTGGCTCCCGAGGCCGGGATCGCGGCCTTGATCAAGCCGCAATTCGAGGCCGGCCGGGCGGCGCTGAAGAAGGGCGTCGTGCGCGACGAGGCCGTGCATGAGCGCGTCTGCGCCGAGGTCACCGCCACGCTGGAAGGGCTCGGCTTCGCGATCCTGGGGCTCGCCCCCTCCCCGATCGAGGGCGGCGACGGCAACCGCGAATTCCTGATCGGCGCCAAGCGCGGCTAGCACGCCGTCGATACGGCTTAAACCGTCATTGCGAGCGCAGCGAAGCAATCCAGGGGCCGTCGAGCGAGACCTTCTGGATTGCTTCGTCGCTATCGCTCCTCGCAATGACGGGTCCCCGCTTCGCTGCGCTCGTAATTGTCAGCGCCCGAATAGCGCGTCGATCTCGCTCTGGAGGCCGCGCGTATCGATGCCGCCGAGATCGATCTGCCCGTTGGCGTTGATGAACCGGGTGGCCCGGCCGATCAGGCTGCGCAACGCTTCGCTGGCGACCTCGACGACGATCGATGCCTCCTGTTCGTCGCGCAGATCTCCCAGCAGCGCCGTCACCGTCGCGATCAGCCGGTTCATGGCGCGGCAGAGCTCTTCGAATGCCTGTCTGCGCGCGGGATCGAGAGCCTCATAGGCCTGGAGCGCAGAAGCGGCGCAGCGCAATTGCGACGCTTCGAAATGCCCGCGATAATCGACGACGCGCCAATCCTTGAGATCGTCGAGGATACCGAGATCCATCGGCGCCATCTCGATCAGCATCAGCGCTTCGCCGTAGCGGTTGAGATAGTCGGTCGACAGATGAGGTCCGGCCGCTATGTCCGGTACGTCATCCTCGGCAGCAGCCGGCGCTCGCATCGCAGAGACGGTCATCAAGAGCCCCGGGAATGCGGGGACTATGCGTGTTCAAAGACAAATAAAGTGTTGATCGTGCCCGCCGCACTCGCCACATCTGTCACCCCATGTGCGGTCGCTACGCCATCACCCTGCCCCCCGAGGCGATGCAGAAGCTCTTCGCCTATGGCGAGCGGCCGAACTTCCCGCCGCGCTACAACATCGCGCCGACGCAACCCGTGCCGGTGGTGCGGCTGGACGGGGGCGTGCGCCAGTTCATCCTGATGCGCTGGGGCTTCATCCCCGGCTGGGTCAAGGATGTGAAGAGCTTCCCGCTGGTGATCAATGTCCGGGGCGAGAGCGCGCGCGAAAAGCCGTCCTTCCGCGCGGCCTTCATCCGCCGGCGCTGCCTGATGCCGGCCGACGGCTTCTATGAATGGCACCGCACCGGCCAGGGCCGCCAATCGGAGAACCACGCCTTTCTGTTCCGCCGACCCGATCGCGGCCTGTTCGCCTTTGCGGCGCTCTGGGAGACCTGGCATTCGCCCGACGGCTCGGAGATCGACACCGTCGCCCTGGTCAACGGCCCGGCCAATGGCTTGATGTCGGCGATCCATGACCGCTGCCCGGTGATCCTCGATCCCCGCGACCATGACGCCTGGCTCGACCCTGCCGCCACGCCCGACGAGGCCGCGACGCTGCTGCGCCCGCCCTCGGAGGACCTGCTGGAGATGGTGCGCATCGGCACCGCCGTGAACAAGGTCGTCAATGACGGCCCGCAGGTCCAGGAGCCGTTCGACGCCTCGACCGTCGCGCCCACCCCTGCCCCCGCGCGCCATGCGCGCAAGGCGACTCGCAACCCCGAAAACGAGGGGCAAGGCAGCCTGTTCTAGGACGCGAATTGTGGTCTGATCAGACAGCCGATCGCCGGCAGTGACGAAGCTAAGGATGATGCGTATGCATGGCCGCCGCCCGACGATGAGCTCCCGCCACGGCATGGTCGCCGCCGCCCATCCCCTGGCGGCGCAGGCCGGCGCGCGCCTGCTCGCCCAGGGCGGCAACGCCTTTGACGCCATCGCCGCAACCGCAGCGGCGCTCAACGTGGTCGAGCCCTTCATGTCGAGCCTGTTCGGCATGGGCTCGGCGACGATGTGGGTCGCGGCCGAGAACCGCATCCGGGTGCTCGATTTCGTGCCGCCGATCCAGGCGAGCTTCCCGGCCGAGCGCTTCAGCAAACGCTCCGATCTCGAACGCGGCGCGCTCTCCGTCGCCATGCCGGGCAATCTCGCCGGCTGGTGCGAGATCGCCACGAAATACGGCCGCAGGCCGCTAAGTGACATCCTGGCTCCGGCCATAGCACTCGCTGAGGGCGGCTTCCCGCTCGCCGAGTTCGGCGTCGATGAGTTCAACGAGCAGGCGCCGGTGCTCAAGGCCTGGCCCGAGCTCTATCCGGCCTTCGCCCAGGCCTATCTGCCCGATGGCGCCCCGGTGAAGCTCGGCACGCTGCTGCGCCAGACCGACCTGGCGCGCACCCTCTCCGAGATCGCGGCGAAGGGCCCCGACCATCTCTATCGCGGCGCGCTCGGCGAGCGCATCGTCGCGCATCTCGCCTCGCTTGGCGGCACGATGACGATGGCCGATCTCGCGGCCGTCGCGCCGCGCTGGCGCGAGCCGTTGACGGCCTCCTATCGCGGCCTGGACATCCATGTGCCGCCGCCGACCTGCGAGGCCTTCCAGTTCCTGCTCTCCCTGCGCATTCTCGAGGGCTTCGATCTCGCCAGCCTGCCCAAGGACGGGCCGGAGCATCTCGACCTGGTCTATCGCGCCATCCGGCTCGCGGCCGGCATCCGCATCGCCCACAACAACCCCTCGCCCGAAAAGCTCGTCGAGATCATGTCGGACGCCTTCGTCGAACACTTGCGGGTGCGCCTGCGCGACGGCAAACCGATCACCGGCCCGACTGAGCAATGGACGCCGCAGGAGGGCGAGGACCCGGCCCACACCACCTCG
Organism: Allobosea sp. BE125; assembly: GCF_031456075.1. NCBI lineage: Bacteria > Pseudomonadati > Pseudomonadota > Alphaproteobacteria > Hyphomicrobiales > Alloboseaceae > Allobosea > Allobosea sp. BE125. The sequence goes on along the minus strand of NZ_JAVDTY010000004.1, from coordinate 291,101 downwards.
TTTTCGGTCGGCGACACTGATGGCAACCTGATCTGCATCACCAACAGCCTGGGCGCGCCCTTCGGCAGCGGCATCGTGGTGCCGGGCACGGGGCTTTGCCTCAACAACTTCCTCTACTGGGCCGACGTCCAGACCGGCAGCCCCAACCGCTCGAAAGCCGGCTCGGAATTGCCGATGTGCATGTCGCCGAGCATCTCGACGAGGGACGGCAAGCCGGTGCTCGCGCTCGGCACGCCCGGCAGCTACGGCATCATGCAGACGCAAGCGCAGGCGATGGTGCAATATCTCGACTTCGCCCTGCCCTTGCAGGAGGCGATCGAGGCGCCGCGCGCCAGGCTCTGGGACGGCCGCTTCATCCAGGCCGAGGACCGCATCGCGCCGGAGACGATCGCCGAACTGCAGCGGCGCGGCCACGCGATCGAGGCCTTCGATGTCGGCTGGACGATGCGCTGCGGCGGCATGCAGGCGGTCGCGCGCGATCCGGAGACCGGAGTATTGACCGGGGCGGCCGATCCGCGGCGGGATGGGTATGTCGTGGCGGTGTGAGGGAGGGGACTGTCGCCGAGTCCGCTTCGGGTCGAAAGCAGCCTCCCCGTCCTGGTCGCCGTTGTGGCGACCATCCAAGTCTTACGGCGCGGATGACAGGCGGAACCGTTGAAGGCCTGTATTCGGGCTCAAAACGTGGATGGTAGGAACAAGCTCGACCATAACGAAAGGGCGCGGGGAAGCCCTCTCCTGCATCGAAGTCGGGTATACCCGACTTCGACACTCCAAGTGCTGAACCCGGGTATACCCGGGTTCAGTGAGAGGGGCAGGGGTGAGGTGTAGGCCCCTGGACCAGTTGCGTGATGTCATTGCCGTCATTGCGAGCGCAGCGAAGCAATCCAGGGGACGTAGAGCGAGCCCTCCTGGATTGCTTCGCTGCGCTCGCAATGACGATGGAGCAGCGGTGAGGTCATAGCCAAAGCGTCAGACGGCCGACCCCTCACCCTGCCCTCTCCCTACGGGAGAGGATTCCCCGCGCCTATCTCGGCAAGAAAAGGGTCATTCGGCACTCCCCTACCAGCCGCCCTGCGTCGCCGACATGCCCCCGCCCCGCCCGTTTCAGCAGCCGGGCCGTGACTCCGCGCGCATCATCTAGATAAACTGTCTACGAATTTTCGCCTGTGTAGAATTTTATAATCGCTTACACCGCCAATCCGAACAAATTCTTCTCCGGGACCCATCATGACCACGCCGAATTTCGACTTGCTGATCGACCGCCGCGGCACGCATTCGGCGAAATGGGACATGATGGAGGCGAATTTCGGCGTAGCTGCCGCCGACGGCATCGCCATGTGGGTGGCCGACATGGATTTCCAGCCGCCGGCCTGCGTGCAGGCGGCGGTCGAGGCGATGGCCGGGCACGGCGTCTACGGCTATTTCGGTGATGACCGGGCCTATCGCGACGCCATCCGCTGGTGGATGAAAAACCGCCATGGCTGGGAGGTCGAGCCGCAGGCGATCTTCACCACGCATGGGCTGGTCAACGGCACCGCGCTCTGCGTCGAGGCCTATAGCAAGCTCGGCGACGGCATCGTGCTGATGACGCCGGTCTACCACGCCTTCGCCCGCATCATCACTGCTGCCGGCCGGCGCGTCGTCGAATGCCCGCTCGCGCTCGCGGACGGGCGCTATGTCCTCGACATCCCCGGCTGGGATGCGCGCATGACCGGCAGCGAGCGCATGCTGATCCTGTGCTCGCCGCATAATCCGGGCGGGCGCGTCTGGACATCAGACGAGTTGCGCGCCATCGCCGATTTCTGCAAGCGTCACGACCTCATCCTCGTCTCCGACGAGATCCACCATGATCTGGTCATGCCCGGGCAGCGCCATACGGCGATGCCGCTCGCCGCACCGGATATCCTCGACCGCCTGGTGATGATGACGGCGACGACCAAGACCTTCAACCTCGCCGGCAGCCATATCGGCAACGTCATCATTCCCGATGAGGCGCTGCGCGGCCCCTTCCAGGCGCGGATGAATGCGCTCGGCATCTCCCCGAACTCCTTCGGCATGGCCATGGCGACAGCCGCTTACAGCCCCGAGGGCGCGGCCTGGGTCGATGCGCTGGTCGCCTATCTCGACGGCAACCGGCGCCTCTTCGACGAGGGCGTCAGCGCGGTTCCCGGCCTGAGCGCGATGGCGCTGGAAGCGACCTATCTCGGCTGGGTCGATTTCAGCGGGACCGGCATGACCCCGGCCGAATTCATCGCCCGCGTCGAGAAGCAGGCCCGGATCGCCGCCAATCACGGTGCGAGCTTCGGGCTGGGCGGCGATAATTACCTGCGCTTCAACCTCGCAACCCCGCGCGCCGTCGTCGCCGAAGCCGTCGAACGCCTGCAGGACGCGTTTGCTGATTTGCAATAGCGGGGTGGTCGAGGGACAAGAAAGGCTCGGGGAACCCCTCTCCTGTAAGGAGAGGGGCAGGGGTGAGGTGTAGCCCCTGGACCAGTCGAGCGCCAACATCACGGCAAAGCAGCGGTGAGCTCACGGCCAAAGCGTCAAACGGCCTACACCTCACCCTGCCCTCTTCTTGCAAGGACAGGGTTCCCCGCGCTTGCCGATGCGCTCTTTCTCTTCTCGCGCGAGCGGAGAAGAGCGTCCTAAACCACCGCGCCCGGGTTCAGGATCCCTTGCGGATCCAGCGTCGCCTTCAGCGTCTTCATCAAGGCGAGTTCGACCGGGTCCTTGACGCCCGGCAGCAGGTCGCGCTTGAGGCGGCCGATGCCGTGCTCGGCCGAGATCGAGCCATGCATCTCGCTGACGATGGCGTGGACGGCCTGGTTGACCTCGCTCCAGCGGTCGATGAAGGCCTGCTTGTCGGCGCCCACCGGCTGGCTGACGTTGAAGTGGATGTTGCCGTCGCCCATATGGCCGAAAGGCACCGGGCGGCAGCCGGGCACCATCGCGACAACTGCTTCCGAGGCACGGGCGATGAAGGCCGGCACCGCATGCAGCGGCACCGAGACGTCGTGCTTGATGGAGCCGCCCTCATAGGTCTGCACCTCGGAGAGCATCTCCCGCAGCTTCCAGAAATCATTGCGCTGGTTGAGGGAGCCAGCGAGCGCGGCGTCCGTCACGAGCCCCTTTTCCAGCGCCTCGCCGAGGAAGGTCTCGACCGCCTCGTCGAGCCCGCTGGCCGACTGGGCGCAGACCTCCATCAGCACATACCAGGGCGAGGGCTCCGAGAGCGGGTCGCGCGCGCCCGAGGCATGGCGCAGCACGAAATCGAGCCCGGTGCGCGAGAGGATCTCGAAGGTCGTCAGCGTGCCGCCGGCTCCGGCCTTGGCGGCGTTGAGCAGCGCCAGCGCCTCGTCGGGCGAGGGCACGGCGAGGAAGGCCGTGGCGCGCGCGGCGGGCAGCGGGAAGAGCTTCAAAACGGCTGCCGTGATGATGCCGAGCGTGCCTTCCGCCCCGATGAAGAGGTTCTTCAGGTCGTAGCCGGTGTTGTCCTTGCGGAGCTGGCGCAAGCCGTTCCAGACCCGGCCATCGGCGAGCACGACCTCGAGCCCCATGCAAAGCTCGCGGGCATTGCCATACGCCAGCACCGCCGTGCCGCCGGCATTGGTCGAGAGATTGCCGCCGATGGTGCAGCTGCCTTCAGACGCCAGCGAGAGCGGGAAGAGCCGGCCGGCCGCCTCAGCCGCTTCCTGCGCCTTCTGCAGCGTCAGCCCGGCCTCGACGGTCATGGTGTCGCTGTCGGGATCGACGGCGCGGATCCTGTCCATGCGCTGCAGCGAGAGGATGATCTCGCGCCCCTCCGCCACCGGGATCTGCCCGCCGACGAGGCCGGTATTGCCGCCCTGGGGCACGAGCGTCGTACCCGTAGCAGCCGCAAGCTTGACCAGCGCCACGACCTCGTCGGTCGAGGCGGGCCGGACGATGGCTTGCGCCTTGCCGCGGAACAGATCGCGCCATTCCTTGAGATAAGGCACCATCGCGTCAGCGTCGGTGATGACGTTCTTCGCGCCGACAATCGCCGACATCCGATCCAGGATTTCGCTGCTCATGAGGTCTCCAGGCTTCAACGCTTGCCGGCGCGCCTGAACAGGCCGACGAGTTCGATATGGGCTGAATAGCGGAACTGGTCGATGGGCGTGACGCCCTCCAGCGCATATCCCCCCGCGATCAGGATCGCGGCGTCGCGGGCAAAGCTGCCGACATCGCAGGAGACATAGACGACGCTGGCAACCTTCGAGGCCGCAAGCCGCTTCGCCTGCGCTTCCGCGCCGGCGCGCGGCGGATCGAGCACCACTGCGTCGAAGGCGTTCAGCTCATGCTCCAGCAAGGGCCGCCGGAACAGATCGCGGGTTTCCGAGGTGATCCGCTTGAGGCCTTGCGTCGCGCCGGCCGCGCGCGTCAGGGCCAGGATCGCCGCCTTCTCGCTTTCGACGGCATGGACCTGCGCCTTCCCAGCGAGGCGGAAGCTGAAGGGACCGCAACCGGCGAAAAGATCGGCGACGCGCCTGGCCTTGGGCAGAGCCCCAACGACCAACTCCGAAATCTTCTCCTCGCCCAAAGTGGTCGCCTGCAGGAAGCCGCCGGGAGCCGGCGCCACCATCGCCTTGCCCATTGTCTGGAGCGGGGATCGGCGTTCGACGATGATCTCGCCATGCATCGACAGCCTGGCCAGATCGAGCCGCTCGGCCGCCTCCGTCAGTGAAAGCCGGAGCTTGTCGCCGGCCGGGCCATGGCCGCGAATATCGACATCGAGCCCGGTATCCGAGGCGGTGACCTGCAGATCGAGCGGCTTGTTGGAACCGCCGAGCCGGTTCGCCAGCAATTGCGCCACAGCCGGAGCCCGCGCCAGGCCGGGCGCCAGGACCGGGCAGGCCTCGACCGCGACGAGATCATGGCTGCGCGCCGCCATGAAGCCGACCATCATGCCGGGCCCCTCGCGCCTGGCATGGAAGGTGACGCGACGGCGGCCCGCGCCATGGGCGTCGACCAGATCGGCGACGGGCGCCGTGACACCGGCGCGCTCGAGCGCGGTGACGACCTGCTGGCGCTTCCAGCTCCGGTAGAGACCCTCTTCCATATGCTGGGCAGCGCAGCCGCCGCAGCGGGTGAAGAGCGGGCAGATCGCGGCGATGCGGGATTGCGCCGGTGCGATGATCTCGACGAGCTGGCCGCGATCGCCGTCGCGGACGACGCGCACGGTCTCGCCCGGCAGCGCATAGGGCACGAAGACCGGCCCATTGGCCGTCTTCGCGACGCCGTCGCCCTTCTGGCCGAGATGGTCGATCAGGAGCGTTTCATTCATCGCCAGCCCTCCTGCAGCGCTTTCCTTCTCCTGCGGCTTCCTTCCGGCGAGCATTCTTCCAACCTTGTCCGAGCGCGTGGGCTCGTGGTGACCTGAGCGTCGCTTTCGCCTATCAGGTCGGAGGCAAACAGGGAAATCGCGACATGAGCATCCGCGACGGCGTCATCGAGGCGATCGGCAATACGCCGCTGATCAAACTGAAGCGCGCCTCGGCCGAGACCGGCTGCACCATCCTCGGCAAGGCCGAATTCATGAATCCCGGCCAGTCGGTCAAGGACCGCGCCGCGCTCGCCATCATCCGCGACGCCGAACGGCGCGGCACGTTGCGGCCGGGTGGCGTCATCGTCGAGGGCACGGCCGGCAATACGGGCATCGGCATCGCGCTCGTCGGCAATGCGCTCGGCTACCGCTCGGTGATCGTGATCCCGGAGACGCAGAGCCAGGAAAAGAAGGACATGCTGCGGCTGGCCGGCGCGACGCTGGTCGAGGTACCGGCTGTCGGCTACGTCAACCCCAACAATTATGTGAAGGTCTCGGGCCGCCTCGCCGAAGAGCTGGCGAAGACCGAGCCCAATGGCGCGATCTGGGCGAACCAATTCGACAATACCGCCAACCGCCAGGGCCATATCGAGACGACCGGCCCGGAGATCTGGGCGCAGACGCAGGGCAAGGTCGACGGCTTCATCTGCGCCGTCGGCTCGGGCGGGACGCTGGCCGGCGTCGGCATCGCGCTGAAGGGCTTCAACCCGAAGATCACGATCGGCCTCGCCGATCCGCTCGGGGCGGCGCTGCATTCCTTCTACACCACCGGCGAGCTCAAATCGGAAGGCTCCTCGATCACCGAGGGCATCGGCCAGGGTCGGATCACCAAGAACCTGGAGGGCGCGCCGATCGACGTTTCCTTCCAGATCCCCGACAGCGAAGCAGTGCCTGTCGTCTTCGACCTCCTCGAGCATGAGGGCCTGTGCCTGGGCGGCTCCTCGGGCATCAATGTCGCCGGCGCGATCCGGCTGGCAAAGCAGATGGGCCCTGGCCACACCATCGTGACCATCCTCTGCGATTACGGCACGCGCTATCAGTCGAAGCTGTTCAATCCCGATTTCCTGCGCTCGAAGGGTCTGCCGACGCCGGCCTGGCTGGAGCGGGGCGATGCGGGCCTGAAAGACGTGATGGCGCGCGTGCTCGGATAGCGCATCTTCGAGCGAAGCCCGACACCGGCTCGCGTGAAGAAGACGCTTCTAGCGCGATTACTGGATGGCCTTGACGCTGCTCATGATCGTATCGATCGCCGCGCCATGCTTGGTGCGTTCCGCGTCCGAGCCCCAGAGCGTCAGCATGATCACGCGGTTCTTGCCGGCCGGCAGCAGGATGAGCTCGACGGTGGTCGGGCCGCTATCGTCGCTCGTCTCGAACTGGAAGATCGTCGCCGGGATGCCGTTGAAGGGCGTTTCCACCTTCTTGGGCGGCACATCCTTGATGTTGTTTTCCTTCATCCAGGCCGCGTTGTTGTCGATCATCCTGCCGACATCACGGGCGCTGGCGAACTCGACGGAGAAGAAGATGTCCTTGTCCGGAGACCGGGCGGAATAGCCATAGGTGATCGCATCGGTCTCCCAGCTATCGGGCACCGTGATCGTCACAGCCGGATTCTTGTCCGGGACCGCGACATTGCGGGCACAGGCGTTCGTCGCGAACAGGCTCAACAGAGCGGCCGCGGCCAGAAGCATTCTCATAAACTCGTCCGAATCGTTCTTGGCTTCCGCCACAGCGCGCGAAGCTGCGGCAACGCTTGCCATGCAAGCGCGTGGGCACAAGCTCACGCCTGGCCGGCGTCAACACGAATCTTTGCAAGGATGCTGCTTGCGTGGCTGTCCTGGTTGCGCGGAGGCCCGGGATGATGGCGCATTTCAAAGAGGCCAATTGAGACTTGAGCCCTCATCCTGAGGAGCCGCGAAGCGGCGTCTCGAAGGATGGTTCAGGAGGTTCTGGAGCCTCGACGCGCATCCTTCGAGAGCCATGCCTAAGGCATGGCTCCTCAGGATGAGGGCTGAGGGAGGTTTCAACCACCCTCCAAGAAAGGACGGCCTCGCTACAGCCACTTCTTCCAGCGGAAGAACAGGTAGGGCAGGATCGCGAAGACGACCATCATCGCCAGCGCCATCGGGTAGCCATGGGCCCATTCGAGCTCCGGCATCGCCTTGAAGTTCATGCCGTAGATCGAGGCGATCAGGGTCGGCGGCATCAGCACCACCGCGACGACCGAGAACAGCTTGATGATCTTGTTCTGCTCCAGCCCGACGAGGCCGAGCGTCGCATCGAGCATAAATTGCAGCTTGCTGGAGATGAAGGTGGCGTGTTCCTCGATCGCCTGGACGTCGCGGATCGCCGAGCGCCATTCCGGCGTGATCGCGCTGGCCGATTTCTTGGAGCGCTTGAAATTGGCCGAGAGGAACAACAGCACGCGCTCCACCGAGACCATGCTCTCGCGCACATTGGAGATGAGGTGCTCGTACTGGCCGATCTTGCGGATCACGGCCTGATAGGCGCCGCCCTGCTCGACATCCGAGCTCTTGCCGTCAAAAATCTGCCGCGAACGGGCGTCGATCCTGTCGCCGACGCCGCGCAGGACCTCGGCGGCGCGGTCGACGATCGCCTCGATCAGCCCTTCCAGCACGGCGGCTGGCTCCATGCCGCAGCCATCGGGCTTGGTCGCGCGGTTGAGGAAGATGCCGAAGGCGCCGGGCTCGTCATAGCGCACCGTGACCAGCGCCGCCTCGGTCAGGATGAAGGTGACGTCGGCGAGCTTGGGGACGTCGGTCTCCGACTGGCAGATGACCCGCGCCGTCATGTAATGCGCGCCGTTCTCGGTATAGATGATCTCGGAGGGCTCGAGGTCGTGCATCTCCTCGCGGGTCGGGATCGAGATGCCGAGATGGGCCTCGATCTTCTTGTCCTCGAGCGAGGTCGGCTTGAGCAGGTCGATCCAGACCGCGCCTTTCGGGATCGGCTCGTCCGTCGTCAATGTGCGGCGAATCAGGCGGTCGCCGTGATCGGGACAGACATTGTGGATCAGGAGCATGGCAGGCGACTTTCAGCTGCGGCGAGCAAGCCCTTTGCTGCGCCGCAAGAACCCCAAGCGCTCCATCATGTCAAACCGATGACAGCCCGCGCGCGCGTCCTTCACATCCCGCCCTTGACGCCCTCGGGCGGCTTGCTCGCGGCCGGCACGAAGAAGTCCGGCATCAAGGGCACGGAGGGGTCGACGCGATAGGGCATGAAGTCGGTGACGCCTTCGCTTGCCAGGAAGCTGTCATCGATCAGGAACTGGCCCGAGAATTCGCGCGCCGGCTTGCCGAAGATCAGATGAGCGGCGTCGGCGAGGATCTCCGGCGTGCGGCTCGCCTGCACCATCTTGTCGCCGCCGAGCAGGTTCTGCACCGCCGCGGTCGCGATCGTCGTGCGCGGCCAGAGCGCGTTGACGGCGATGCCCTTCGGCGCGAGCTCGCCGGCGAGGCCGAGCACGCACAGGCTCATGCCGTATTTGGCGATCGAATAGGCCAGATGCGGCGCAAACCAGCGCATCGCCAGGTCGAGCGGCGGCGAGAGCATCAGGATATGCGGGTTCTCCGCCTTCTCCAGATGCGGAATCGCGTATTTCGAGACCATGAAGGTGCCGCGCGTGTTGATCTGCTGCATCAGATCGAAGCGCTTCATGTCGGTCATCTGCGTGTTGGTCAGCGAGATCGCGCTGGCATTGTTCACGACGATGTCGATGCCGCCGAAGCGCTCCGCCGTCTTGGCGATGGCGCCGGCCACGCTCGCCTCGTCGCGGACATCGACCATCAGCGGCAGGCATTGCCCGCCGGCCGCCTCGATCTCGGCGGCGGCGGTATAGATCGTGCCCGCGAGCTTGGGATGCGGCTCGGCCGTCTTGGCGGCGATGGTGACATTGGCGCCGTCGCGCGCGGCCTTGAGCGCGATGGCGAGCCCGATGCCGCGCGAGCCGCCAGTGATGAACAGCGTCTTGTTCTTGAGCGACATGACTGACCTCCCTCAGGCTGGAATGGTGAAGCGGTCCGGCTGCGTGCCGTCCCGATCGGTGAAGCCATAGGCGCGGGCGAGATCGGCGACATGCAGCACCTGGCCGGCATGGCGGGCGACATCGGGATCAGCGGCAAGCGCCGCGACCGCACGGCCGGCATAGAGCGGGCTCTCGGTCGTCTCCGCCGCCATGCCGGCGTCAGCGACGCGCTCGGTCAGGACATGGCCGGGGGACAGGCCCAGCGCCGTGACGCCGAACGGCTTGAGCTCATGGGCCATCGCCAGGGTCAGGCGGTTCATCGCCGTCTTGGCGAGATCGTAGAAGACATCGCCGAGATAGCCGCCGGCCGTGTCGAAGCTGACCGTGACGATCAGGCCTTTGCGCATCTGCACCATGGCGGGCGCGACCGCCCGCGCCAGCAGCAGTTGCGCATAGACGCCGCTCTCGAAATTCTGGCCGAGCCTTGCCGCCGGCCTGCGCCAGAACGGTGCGCCGAATTGCGAGCCATCGGGATAGCGCTCGCCATCATAGCCCTCATTGCCGCCCCAGACGGCATCGACCACGCAGTCGAGCCGGCCGAAGCGGCGCAAGGCCCAGGAGACAAGCGTATCGACCTCGCGCTCCTGCATATGGTCGCAGCGATAGGGATGGCCCTTGCCGCCGGCGGCCTCGACCTCGCGCGCCGTATCCTCGAAGGTCTCCTGACGCTGATCGGTGCGGGGGCCGGCCTCGCTTGAGCGGCCTGTGACGATGACGGTCGCGCCGGCTTCGCCCAACGCCCTGGCGATACCGCGCCCAAGCCCGCGCGAGGCGCCCGCGACCAGGCAGATGCGGCCTGCGAGCGCGCGCGGGGCTTCGCTCACGCCGCAAAGACCGCGTCGGCGTCCTCGACTGCGCCGGCGCCTTCCGTCACCGCCAATTCCAGCGCCGGGGCCTCGGTGACGACGTGCTCGGCGAAGAAGCGGGCCGTGGCGACCGCCGCTGCGCCGTTCTCCTCGGAGCGCATGGCGAGCGCCTTCCGGGCGAGGCCGGTGCCGCCTTGCGCCAAGGCGAAGAGCTTGAGATAGGGCGTCGCACCGGCGAGCACCTCGCCCGGCTTGGCGCCCATCGTCGCCAGCATCCAGTCGGTGGCGCGCTCCAGCGCGTCGACTGCGGCCTTCAGCCGGGCTGCGCTGTGGCCAAAGCCTGGCGTATTGGCGCCCTCGACCTCGCCGACCACGCCGCGCATCTCGCCGATCAGCGCCTTGACCGCCTCGCCGCCGGAAAGCGGCAGCTTGCGCAGCACGAGGTCGATCGCCTGGATGCCGTTGGTGCCCTCATAGATCGTGCAGATGCGGGCATCGCGCAGATGCTGGGCGGCGCCGGTCTCCTCGATGAAGCCCATGCCGCCATGGATCTGCACGCCGGTCGAGGCGACATCGATGCCGATATCGGTGGCATAGGCCTTGGCGACGGGGGTGAGGATCGCGGCGCGCTCGCTGGCCGCCTTGCGCCTGGCCTCGTCGGTCTCGCGATGGCTGCGGTCGAGCGCGGCGGCGACCATGTAGGAGATGGCGCGGGCGGCTTGCGTCTTGGCGCGCATGTCCATGAGCATGCGGCGCACATCGGGATGCACGATGATCGGGCTCATTGCCGAACCCTTGGCCGAACCCTTGGGTGCGTCGAGCGCCGCGCCCTGGCGGCGCTCCCCGGCGAAGGCCAGCGCCTGCTGATAGGCGCGCTCGGCAATGGCGACGCCCTGCAGCGCGACGTTGAGGCGAGCATTGTTCATCATCGTGAACATGCAGGCGAGACCGCGATTCTCCTCGCCGATCAGCCAGCCGACCGCTCCGCCCTGGTCGCCATAGGCCATGGAGCAGGTCGGCGAGGCGTGGATGCCGAGCTTGTGCTCGATGCCGGAGCAACGCAGGTCGTTATGGGCGCCAAGCGTTCCATCGGCATTGACGAGGTATTTCGGCACCAGGAAGAGCGAGATGCCGCGCGTGCCGGGAGGGGCATCGGGCAGGCGCGCGAGGACGAGATGGATGATGTTCTCCGTCATCCCATGCTCGCCATAGGTGATGAAGATCTTCTGGCCGGTGATGCGGTAGGTGCCGTCGCCGGCGCGCTCGGCCTTGGAGCGTAGCGCATTCAGATCGGAGCCCGCCTGCGGCTCGGTCAGGTTCATCGTGCCCATCCACTCGCCCGAAACGAGTTTCGCCAGATAGGTCTGCTTGAGATGGTCGGAGCCATGGGCGTGAACGGCCTCGATCGCACCGATCGTCAGCAGCGGCCCGAGCGCGAAGGCGAGCGAGGCCGAGTTCCACATCTCGGTGCAGGCCGATTGCAGCAGCGTCGGCAGGGCCTGGCCGCCATAGATCTCCGGGCCCGGAAGGGCGTTCCAGCCGGCTTCCGCCCAGGCCTTGTAGGCTTCCTTCCAGCCCGGCGGCGTGGTGACGACGCCATCCTTCAAGGTCGAGCCATGGGTATCGCCGACCCGGTTGAGCGGGGCGATCACGTCTCCGGCGAATTTCGCCGCCTCCTCCAGCACGGCATCTGTGAGGCCGCCATCGAGCTCCGGCGCGAGCCCCTCCGCGATCAGCCCGTCGAGGCCGGCGACATGGCGCAAGGTGGCGATGATGTCCTCGACCGGGGCGCGGTAGCTCATGAAATTCTCCCTGGAAGCCCGCATATCCTGCCTGATCGGCGGATGAGGGTCTGCTTTTGACGTTGCCGCGATGTTAGCGAGGAACTATCCCCGACGCCACGCGCAGGCGAGCGCGACCTTCGTCACTTACCTGCGCCCATGGCCTGCTGCAGATATAGTTTATATATAAACCAATTGAGGTCAATCGTGCCCGATCAACGCGTCACGCAGCGGCTGGACGACAGCGCAGCCGGCATCGCCACTGCGGCCGCATTGCTGCGCGCGGGCAAGCTCGTGGCGCTGCCGACGGAGACGGTCTACGGGCTGGCGGCGGACGCGACCTCCGGTACTGCGGTCGCCGGCATCTACGCGGCCAAGGAGCGGCCGAGCTTCAACCCGCTGATCGCGCATCTGCCCGACCTCGCTGCTGCCCAGCGGCAGGGCCTGTTCGACGCCAATGCATTGGCCCTGGCGCGCGCCTTCTGGCCGGGGCCCCTGACGCTGGTGGTGCCGGTCTCGAGCGGCTGCAGCGTCAGCGAGTTGGCGCGGGCGGGGCTTGCGACGGTGGCGCTGCGCGTGCCGTCCCATCCGGTCGCACAGGCGATCCTGCAAGCAGCGGGGCGGCCCATCGCCGCCCCCTCCGCCAACCGCTCCGGCCGGGTCAGCGCCACCAGCGCCGCGCATGTGCTGGCCGATCTCGACGGGCGCATCGATGCGGTGCTCGATGCCGGCCCGACCAAGGTCGGCGTCGAATCGACGATCGTCGCCTGCCTCGATGGCGCGCCGCGCCTGCTGCGCCCCGGCGGCGTGCCGAGCGTCGCGATCGAGGGCGTGATCGGGCGCTCGCTCGTGCTTGCCGGCGAATCGGGCGCCGCGCCGATCTCGCCGGGTCTGCTGGCCTCACATTATGCCCCGGCAGCCGGCGTCAGGCTCGACGCGGAAGGGCCGCGTGACGGCGAGGCCTGGCTCGGCTTCGGGCCTGAGCCGACCACGCTGTCGCCCGCGACGCTCCAACTCAATCTCAGCCCGGCGGGCGATCTCATGGAAGCAGCCGCGAACCTCTTCGGCTATCTGCGCCAGCTCGACATGGCCGCGCCGGCGACCATCGCCATCGCGGCGATCCCAATGCATGGGCTGGGCGAGGCGATCAACGACCGGCTGCAGCGCGCCGCCGCGCCGCGCTGAAGTCAACAAGCACCATCTTGCAAAGCTGCAAGATATCGGCTTGGGTCCGCTCTCCAAGGCAGGGAAATCGCATTGGTTTTTTGAGCCCTCATCCTGAGGAGCCGCGAAGCGGCGTCTCGAAGGATGCTCCAGTCTGCAGCAGAGACGCCTTCTGGAGCATCCTTCGAGACGCGCTTCCTGCGGAAGCGCTCCTCAGGGTGAGGGCTGTGGGGCTAAATGCGATAGCCCTGTCTCCAAGGGGACAGGCCGCCAATGAATTCCAATCTCGCCTGGGACGATTTCCGCCTGATCAAGGCGATCGCCGACCATGACGGGCTGACAGGCGCGGCGAATGCGCTCGGCGTCAATCATTCCACGGTCTTCCGCCGTCTCGGCCAGATCGAGGAGCAGCTCGGCCTGCCTTTGTTCGAGCGCCGCAAGACCGGCTATGTCGCGACCGTCGCCGGCACCGAGATGGCGGCGCTCGCGAACCGCATGGATGAGGACGTCACCGCCTTCGGCCTGCGCCTGGCGGGGCGCGATGTCGCGCCGTCGGGCGAGGTGCGCGTGACCACGACCGACACGCTTTATCTCAACGTCCTGCTGCCGATCTTCGCGGCCTTCCGCCAGGCGCATCCCTTGATCCGCCTCGACATCGTCGTCGGCAACCAGACGCTGAACCTGTCGAAGCGCGATGCCGATGTCGCGATCCGCGCCAATGACTCGCCGGGCGAGACCCTGGTCGGGCGCCGGCTCGCGACCCTGAACTGGGCGATCTACGGCCGCGCCCAGGACGGGCTGACGCCCGCCGAGCAGGCCGACCCGAAAGCGCTCTTCCAGCGTGACTGGGTCGCGCTTGGCGACCAGCTCGGCTATGTGAAGGCTGCCCGCTATGTCCGCGAGCGCGTCGCGCCCGAGCGGATCGCGCTGAAGAGTTCGGCCGTGCTGGGCATGACCGAGGCGGTCGAGCAGGGCTTCGGCATCGGCCCCCTGCCCTGCTTCATCGCCGACCAGCGACCGGGCCTCGTCCGCTTGATGCCGCCCGACCCGGAATTCTCGACCGGCCTGTGGATCCTGACCCATCCCGATATCCGGCATGCGCCGCGGGTGCGCGCCTTCATGGATTTCTGCGGCAACGAACTGGCGAAGAAGCGCGGGCTGATCGAGGGGACGGGGTGAGGAGCCCGGTTCCACGCTCAGCCTGATGGCCGATATCTTCGGCGAGGAGCGGGCCCGCAAGGTCCAGCTGCAGATGGACTACGACCCGCAGCCGCCCTTCCCCGGCGGCTCGCCTGCGAGCGCTCCGCCCGAGTTGGTCGCCGCCGTGACGCAGGACGCGGCGAAATGGCAGAGCGAGCGGGAGCAGATCGCGCGGCGCGCCGCTGCAGCCCTGGCCTGAGCTGGAGCCTTGCCAGGAAAAAACGGGTGCCTGTTTCTCGCGCGCAATGCTCAGGGGACGATTTTGGCCTGAACCACACCGTCATTGCGAGGAGCAAAGCGACGAAGCAATCCAGGAGCGGCAGAGCTCGACGTCCCCCTCGATTGCTTCGCGGAGCCTGTACTCGGGCTTGCCGAAGGCAAGACCCGGGTGCCCGCAATGACGGCCTAGGCTCTCAACCCACCTCGACCACGACCCGCCCGCGCACCTTGCCCTCGATGATCGCCTTGCCCGTTTCGATCACGCTCTCCAGCGGGATCGTCGTGGTGATCTTCGCCAGCGCGTCGCGGTCGAGGTCGGTCGCGAGCCTCAGCCACGCCTCGAGCCGGCGCGGTTTCGGGCACATCACCGAATCGACGCCAAGCAACGCGACGCCGCGCAGGATGAAGGGCATGACGGATGTCGGCAGATCCATGCCCTGCGCCAGGCCGCAGGCGGCGATGGCGCCGCCATATCTGGTCATCGACAGCAGATTGGCGAGGGTGTGCGAGCCGACCGCGTCGACGCCGGCGATCCAGCGCTCCTTGCCGAGCGGGCGGCCCGCGGCCGACAACTCGTTGCGGTCGATAATCTCGGCCGCGCCCAGGCTCTTCAGATAATCCACTTCCTCGGGCCTGCCGGTCGAGGCGATGACATGCCAGCCCGCCTTGGCGAGCAGCGCAGTCGCGACCGAACCGACGCCACCGGCAGCCCCCGTCACCACGACCGGACCGTCCGCAGGCTTCAGGCCATGCTTCTCCAGCGCCAGCACGCAGAGCATCGCGGTGTAGCCGGCGGTGCCGATCGCCATCGCCTCGCCCGGGTTCATGCCAGCCGGGAGCGGCACCAGCCAATCACCCTTGACCCGGCTCTTCTGGGCATAGGCGCCCAGATGCGTCTCGCCCGTGCCCCAGCCATTCAGGATGACGAGGTCGCCCGGCTTGAAGTCGGGATGGTCGGAGGTCTCGACCCGGCCGGAAAAGTCGATGCCGGGGATCATCGGCCAGCGCCGCACCACCGGGGCCTTGCCGGTGATGGCGAGGCCGTCCTTGTAGTTCACCGTGGAATGGGTGACGCGGACGGTGACGTCGCCCTCCATCAGATCGCCCTCGGCGAAATCGGTGAAGGCGAGGTCGGGGCCGGTCTCGCCCTTGGTCGCGACAAGGGCCTTGAACGTGGACATGCGGCGTTTCCTCCAATCGACAGAAGCCTCCCCCCAGCCCTCATCCTGAGGAGCCGCGAAGCGGCGTCTCGAAGGATGATCCAGGAGGCTCAGATACCACTGGAGCATCCTTCGAGACGCACGTAATCGCGCGCTCCTCAGGATGAGGGCTGAGGTGGTGGCCCGGTTTCGATGGATGAATGACCCGCCGCGCCCTACGCCGCAAGCGGCGAGCCTGTGCGCCTTTGGTCAGTCCCGTCTCAGGCTGGCTGCGCCAGCGGCCGCTCGACGGCCTTTTCGATGATCGGCAGGTTGATCAGCGCCGAGGCGATGCCGAGCGCGATCGAGAGCCACCAGACGATCTGATAGGAGCCGGTCGCCTCGTAGAGCACGCCGCCGAGCAGCACGCCGAGGAAGCCGCCGACCTGATGCGAGAAGAAAGCGAAGCCATAGAGCATCGCCATATATTTCGTGCCGAACATCAGCATCACCAGCGAAGAGGTCGGCGGGATGGTGGAGAGCCAGAACAGGCCGATGACGGCGCCGAAAGCCAGCGCCGTCGCAGGGCTCGGCGGCAGCAGGATGAAGGCGGCGATCGCGACCGAGCGGCCGAGATAGATCCAGGCCAGAAGATGGCGCTTGGGCATGCGCGTCGAGAGCCAGCCCGAACAGAGCGAGCCGACCGCATTGGCGAGCCCGATCACCGCCAGCGTCCAGCCGCCGACCCAGGCCGCCATGCCGACATCCTTGAGATAGGCCGGCATATGGGCGGTGATGAAGGCGAGCTGGAAACCGCAGGTGAAGAAGCCGAGCACGAGCAGGACATAGGAGCGGTGCTTGAAGGCCTCCGTCAGCGCCTGCTTGATCGACTGGCCCGGCAGATTCGCGGTCGCGCTGGGCTGGGTCACGCCGTCCTTGCGCGTCGCCAGCATGAAGGCGAAGGGCATCACCAGCAAAACCGAGCCGGCGAAGACGACGAGCGCCTGATGCCAGCCGATCTGCTCGATCAGGATATTGCCGATCGGCGGGAACAGGAACTGGCCGAAGGAGCCCGCCGCCGTGCCGGCGCCGAAGGCCATCGGCCGCCAGGATTCCGGCAGCAGCTTGCCGAAGGCGGCGAGCACGAGGTTGAAGGAACAGGCCGAGAGGCCAAAGCCGATCAGCACGCCGGCGCCCAGATGCAAGGCCAGCGGCGTGGCGGCATAGGCCATCACGACGAGGCCGAGCGCGTAGAGCACGGCGCCGAAGCAGAGCACGCGCACGGTGCCGAAACGGTCCGCCACCGCCCCGGCGAAGGGCGCGCCCAGGCCCCAGAGCAGGTTCTGGATCGCGATTGCGATGCTGAAGGTGTCGCGGCCCCAGCCGAATTCCAGCGTCATCGGAATCTGGAACAGGCCTGCGCTGGCGCGCGGGCCGAAGGTGATCAGGGCGATCAGGCAACCGGCGGCGACGATCACCTCCGGAGCGTAGCTGCGCGCGGGGGCTGCACTCATGGTCGGTCTCCGGCGGTCTCTGCGAACGAGCGCTTCTGAAGATTGAGAGCATTGCTCTGTGATCGTGTGACTGCACGATATCGCCGATCCACGCGGCGCAACAACGCCTTTTCGTGGCGTTGCGCATCACAGCCTTGCATGGGCGAGCGGGCAAAATCCGAACATTGCGGGTCTCATTAACCGCTGCTCAACCCTACCGGGGCGATAACGGCATGGCGCGAATGCGCGCTGTCTTCCGGGGTCGTGTGGAGTAGCAGGTCAGGTGCGTTTGCGCAGGCGTACGAGGCGGATCGGTTCGCTCGGGGTGAAATGGGCCCTGGCCACGGTGGCGCCATGGGCGCTTTCGGCCGGCGTCCTGGTCTCCTTCACTGCCTCGGCCGGCCAAAATTACGGCCCCGATTCCCTGCCCTATTCATCGATCCAGCGCGCCGCACCCGCTTTCGATTCGGCGCTCGAGGAAGGCCCCTCGCTGCTTGTCGCGGGGAGCGCCTTCCGGTTGCCGGGTCTTTCCCTGTCCTCGGCCATCCGGCAGGCGCATCTCTCCTTCGACGATCCCGAGCGGCTCGTCGCGATCGATCCGCGCCAGCCGCGCGACGACATGAAGCATTCGGTCTCGGGCTTCCCGGAGGTCGACCGCACCGCCAAGGGCGATCCGCTGCCCGGCCTGCGGCCAGGCCTCTCGACGCTGCCGGCGGGCGAGCTCGAACGCGTCGTCTTCGGCGACACCCAGCCCCGCCTGATCTCGGGCGGCTTCTCGCTCGACGCCCAGCGCGCGGCGGAAGCCGTCGACGGGCCGCAGATCGGTTTCGAGCCGTCGGCGAACGAGGAAGGGCTGACCGACCCGGCAATGGCGGACGCCTCACCGAGCTCGCAGCACCGCCTGATCACCTCGCCGCGCCAGGCCGAATTGCATCTGGAGAGCATCGACGGCTCGACGCCCTCCGTGCCCGGGCGCGCCGCCAGCAGTTCCGCGACGCCATCGGTGCATTACAATGTCGCGACGCTCGCCACGCCGGTCACACCCGCGCCGCCTGCGGCGCTGACGCGGCCCAACCTCGTCGCCAAGGCGCCGCTCGCGACCAGCACCATGCGCAAGGGCGATCCCGGCCCGCAGATCAGCTATGCCGGCCTGATCGCAGCGGGCGAGATGGCGCGCCAGCAGCGCTGCCTGGCCGAGGCGGTCTATTTCGAGGCGCGCTCGGAATCGAATGAGGGCCGCGCCGCCGTGGCGCAGGTCGTGCTCAACCGGGTCAAGAGCGGGCTCTATCCCGACAATGTCTGCGGCGTCGTCTACCAGAACGCCAGCCGCTACCTCGCCTGCCAGTTCACCTTCGCCTGCGAGGGCAAATCGCTGCGCATCACCGAGCCCGCGCCCTGGCACGACGCGGTTCGCATCGCCCGCGAGGTCTATGAAGGCACGACCTATCTGCCAGAGGTCGGCGGCTCCACGCATTACCACGCCAATTACGTCAGGCCTTACTGGGCCAAGAAGCTGAAGAAGATGGACACGATCGGCCAGCACGTCTTCTACCAGCTGCGGCCTGGGCAGACTTGAGGGGGCGTGGGGCGCGAACGGTCAGGTGGCAATGAACGAACGATCAAATGGCAACAGATCGAAAACTCAGAGAAGCGATTTGAAGACGGCTATCACCGTCCAGATCGTGGGGACCGCCAGAAGCGCGAAGCCCACGCCATAGAACGCGATGACCATCAGTCGCCAATAAGGCTGAGAGTGATTTAAATCATTGTAGCGGAGCGCTAACAGGTCGATCGTGTGACCCATCGCTTCGTTAGCGAGCGTCACCGGAAGAACCCTGAGTGCCGTGGGCGCATGGCGCATCAGCTCAGCAAAGCGCGGCACGTTCAGGCCTCCTAGGTGATCGAATACGCCGAATGGGCCGAATCCGTCGATTGGCGCCGGGTGCCCTTCATCCCAGCCTTCGCCGGTCAAAACCTTGGCTCCCAGCGCGCCCATAACCTCCGCAAACAAGTCTGCATGCTCCGATGGATAAGCCGGCTGCCAGGGGCGGCAACCCCAAATGGCGTGCTCGTCCAAAACTAGGTTGCGATGGTAGTTCTCTATAACGAGCTTGCAGATGAGGCCCATCCAGGGCCGCGTCAGAAGCGACTCCTCCTGAGCAACATACTCGCCGACAGAGGGGCTGCGCTTGAGGTCAGGCGGGCAGCGAAGTGCAAAAGCAATTGAACCCGAACCCAACATGAGCAGCCCGAAATAGAGAAATTCCAGGCGGCCCGCTGATCCGTGGCCAGCCATCGCGTGTAGCTGCAGGAATTCAACAATATGCCGGTTGAACAGCACCAAACTTCCGATAAATG
The DNA here is from genome assembly GCF_031456075.1 of Allobosea sp. BE125. Lineage (NCBI taxonomy): Bacteria > Pseudomonadati > Pseudomonadota > Alphaproteobacteria > Hyphomicrobiales > Alloboseaceae > Allobosea > Allobosea sp. BE125. The sequence goes on along the minus strand of NZ_JAVDTY010000004.1, from coordinate 271,555 downwards.
GAGCGAGAATCGTGAGCTTCATTACTGGTGACTGGCCGATGGCCTGCATCGACGACCAATTGGGAACGAATCTCAGGAGTTTCTCGAAGGTAGGGTATCGCACCAGCACAGGGCCCACAGGGCTCCAAGTACCTTGAACTTCGGCTTCTATGGGATTCTCTGCTGTCACGATCTGATCGCCTGAATTGTCGCCGGATCGCTATCGCCCGCTCCGGTCTTGTTGACCTGCTTGTCCACCACCCACTCCTGTAGCTTCGGCGGGGTCTTGCGCAGCAGCTCCTTGCCGGCCGAGCCCGAGAGCCAAGCGTCGAAATCGTCGGGCTGCAGGAACGATGGCATGCGGTCGTGATAGCGGGCGGTCCACTCATCAGCGTCGCGCACCACCATCGTGCAGCTGGTGACCTCCTCGCCCTCGGGCCTCTTCCATCTCTCCCATAGGCCCGCGATGCCCAGCGGGTCGCCATTGGCGGCGGAGAAGTAGTGCGGCGTGCGATCGGCCTTGGGGCCGGTCCATTCGAAGAAGCCCGAGGCTGGGATTATGCAGCGCCGGCTCTTGTATGCGTTCTTGAAGCTGCTCTTCTGGTCGAAATCCTCGACCCGCGCATTGAACGTGGCGAATTTGAACTCCTTGGGGCTGGCCCCTTTGAACCAAGAGGGAATCAAGCCCCAGCGGGCGCTGCGCAGCTCCCGGCCGCCCTCGGCCGGCAGAATCATGTGCACATTGGTCGTCGGAGCGATGTTGTATCGTGGCTGGAGATTGCCTTGCTCTGGCGGCAGAGCGTTCGCCAGCGGCTGGCTAAAGGCTTGGATTTCTTGCCACGTGTAGTGCTGTGAAAAACGACCACACATGGACCCTATCCCCTGCCAATCGTTAGGCGCGCCAGTTGGGCGCTATGCGAACCGGAGCGTTATGGCGCGAGCGAATGAGCGGGCTTCTTCAAGATTGGGGTCATTCGCCAAATCCGCGCGCAAAACTTCTTCGACCCAACGTGGACCGTGCGAGCCAACCGATCGTTGAAAACCTTCCATCTCTCCCACGGGAACAACAAATATGCCCGTCTTCATCAAGTTAGCGAGCAGTCGACGCACAGCAACCTGCGGCTCACCAGAGCTGATGGCTGCCAGTCCGGCGGTTTTGCAAAAATCCCATGGCGAAGCTTGACGCGTCAGCTTTCTGACGTTGGAGAGGACCTCTCTTGGGACGGCTTCGCCCTGTTTGCAGCGTTTTAGTGCCATGTTCACTGCTTGGACAAATTTATCCCCGCCGAGAAACGCCGAGTGTTGCTCAATTGCGGTTTTCACAGTTTGCCAATCGGCGCGGATTTCCTCCCAATCCCCCCCATGCGCCGCGAGAATGCGCTTGAGGGTCGCCTCGTTATTCAGGACATCGAAATCTACTATCGTACTTACAGGGAGCCCTAAGTCGGCGAGTGCCTTGACGACAATGTGCAGCCGATCTTTTCCGCCGCTGTACACATAGTGGAGATCGGGTTGCTTTTCCGAGTTCCCGACTGCATCGATCATCGCCTCGTAGAACCGACAATCGGCATCGCTTTCGCACACGACAACGCCGTCGTGAAAAAGTCCGTCCAAAATAGTGCTGAACCTCAATATCGGATCTTTCCAGAGCTCAGCGATTTGTTCCGGTCGCAAGCAGACCGCCTTTGCTGATCCCGGTGCCCTCGATAAACGAATGACCGTGACGGAGGCCCCTCGCTCACCTCCCAAAAGTCCTTGCAAAACTTCACTGCTGTGGGTTGCTATGAAGGTTTGCCGGTCATAGCCATCGACGCTCAACTGCCGTCCAACCAATCTAGCCTGCGGAGGGTGCAGAAAGGCTTCTGGCTCGTCAATCAACAGCACCGGGCGCGCCTCGGTTAGAACGCGAGCCACAATGGACACAAAACTTCGCATACCGTCGCCCTGCTCTTCGAGCGGCTGCAGCTTCTGAACCCGATCTGTATATGAGGGATCACCTCGCTCCTCGTCAGGCATCCGTTCGGGGCGATCGCCTACATACGCCGGAATTATACCGCCAGCGCCCCGATCAATTACGAGATCGCAATTGAAAGCTCGGCGAATGATGCTCGACGTTGCGTTTTCCAGGTGCCGGTCGAGCCACATTCGTTGAAACGGATGACGCACATTGTCCGTTCGAAAGTTGATGGTCTGAGCCGGCTGACAATCGCCGAGCCTTACCTCAGTGCTCAGGTCGGAAACCATGGCCGTTGACAATGCGCCCAGGGAGGGGGCTGTCGACGACCAGTAGCTTGCCAGCGAAGTGACGTGCACACCACCGGCTTCCACCATGTAGTGATCCAATTTGAGGAATGGAGCCATATACTCCCGCAAATCGTCCAAACTACCGGCACGATGTAGAACCACCTGCTCAATTGCTGATTTCGACGTTGCTCCGAGGGTGGAAAGTAGCTCACGGATCCCTCTAAGGGCCGCAGATTTGCCGGAATTGTTGGCTCCGACAAAAACCACCAAGCTATTGGGCGCGAGTTCAATCCGCGCCATATCGGTCAGTATGAGCGCCGATATCCAGAATATTGGCATTGTTCTCTCGTGAAAAAGTTCGTGTTTATCGATCGCATGAAATGACGACTTCCCGCACCCGCTTAATGTCCTGCACGCCGCCCGCCTGATAACTTGGCTCGACCATCTCGATCGTCCCCAGGCGAACAGCGCACCCGTCTCAGGCACGTAGCTCAACCAGAGGATGAAGCCGCCCCCACCCCGCCGCAAGACGCGGCCCGCCCTCGTCCCCCGTCATTCCGGGTAAGCGCAGCACAGACCCGAAAATCCATCGGAGGTCGTCATTCCCAGACTCACCCCACGACGATCCGGTTCGCCGCGAGCACCCGATCGAAAAGCTCCCCTCATTGAAGGCTTTCCAGCGGGCGGTGACAGAGGGGACAGGCGCGGGAACCCCTCTCCCGGATGGGAGAGGGTAGGAGTGAGGGTGTGCCGTTACAGTAGGAGGCGCTGCGGCGCGGTCGCGCCTCAACAATCAGCGGCGGGCCCTCATCCCTCCCCTTCTCCTATCCGGGAGAAGGGTTCCCCGCGCCCTTCACTTGGTGCTTCGCGTCACCTTCGCCCACATAGGTCAAGCCCGGCCATCACCCATTTCAGCTCCCGGATCGTCACGGTCCGGGAGCCCCCGCTATCCACAGCCAAGCCCGCATTCCCTCGCATTCGAGCGATCCGCTTCACGCCATTTCAACACCCATGAACGCGGCCGGCCTGCTCGACTTGGTTAATTTTACCTTGTTTGAGCGTTTACCTTGCGTTCATCACACTCAGCAGGCTTTCTGATCCCACAAGCGGCACGGTGATGCCGCGGGGTTGGTGGGTTCGGACAGATGCGTCAGGTTTTCGTCACTTCGGCATTCAGCGCGGTTCTGCTGCTTGGCGCGCAAGCCGCCCAGGCGGGCGATTGCGGCGGCTACGGCTGCCGCCCGGCGCCCACCTGCCGCGGTTCGGCCTGCTACAACCTCGTGCAGACGCCGCCGGTCTACGACACGCTCAGCGAGAGCTATCAAATCCGCCCGGAGCAGACCCAGTCCCGCGTCGTCCCGGCGCAGTATGACTATGTCACCGAGACGGTGATGATCCAGCCGCCCCGCCAGATCCCGCATCATCGCCCGGCGCAGTATCAGAGCGTCTCCGAGAAGGTGATGATCTCGCCCGCCAGCAGGCGCTGGGAAGTGACCCGCGACGCCTATGGCAATACCACGGGCTGCTGGGTCGAGGTTCCCGCGCAATATGGCTACCAGCAGCGCACCGTCGAGGTTACGCCTCCCACCATCGATTATGAGACCATCCCCGCCGTCTACACCCAGCGCCAGCGCAAGGTGATGGTGCGGCCGACGCAGGTCGTCCATGAGACGCGGCCCGCGCAATACGCGACCCGCCAGCGCAGCGTCATGGTGAGCCCCGGCTCACAGCGCTGGGAGCGCGCCGGCTACTGAGTTTTTTAGGTTCTAGGTAGACTTCTTCATCACGGAAAAGACCACTTCAAAGCCCCGGCCTCGGCCGGGGTCTTTTTTTATGCGGTGATGCCTTGGGCGGGAGCGCGGCCCTGCTGCGGGGCGATCCGCTGGAGCGGGAGCAAGGCGATTGATGCTCGGAACCGCGCCGTCATCCCGGCCGTAGCGAAGCGGAGCGCCGGGATGACGCGGTGTTTCCGAGCGTAGGCAGCGTCCCTGAACGCAAAAAGGCGCCGCGATCGCAGCGCCTTCCGGATAGCTTCAGTGGCCTGGGTTTCGGGCGCTTCGGCTCGGATCAAAGAGTGAGAGCCGAAGGACGGCGCCCGCTCAGCCCAGCCCCCCATTGAGCAGGGCCAGCACGCCAACGCCGACCACGAAGGCCAGCATGCGCGCGGGCATGCCGATCAGGCTTCCCGGCGAGCTCTTGGTCGCCAGACCGACGCCGAGTTCGACGACGCCTAAGCCCAGCAGCACCAAGACGAAAGGCGGGAGAGCCGAGGACGCCCCGACCCAGCCCGCCTTGGCAGCGAATGCGACGATGGCGCCGAGCGCCGCGCCGAGAGCGATGAAGATAAACTCGACCCGCGTGAAGCGCATCGTGTCCGGTCAGCGCCGACGGAAGTTCTGATTGCGCGGCGGACCGCCCGGACCCGGGCCGGCCGTCTTCTGGCGGAAGTTGATGCGGCCGCGATCGAGATCGTAAGGCGACATCTCGACCACAACGCGGTCGCCCGCGATGGTGCGGATGCGGTTCTTCTTCATCTTGCCGGCCGCATAAGCCAGGATCACGTGTTCGTTGTCGAGCTTGACCCGATAATTGCCGTCGGGCAGCACTTCGACCACCGTTCCGTCGAATTCGAGCAGTTCTTCTTTAGCCATACTGTCGTCCTTCGTGTGCCCTTTGGCGCAAGGACCGGACCGGCGTCATGCGCTGGTCCGATCCGGCTCTGGCTGTTTGCGCGTCAGTTCGCGCGTCGCCGGGCGCCGTTGGTGCGTCGTTGATCTGTTCTTTGCTGCAAGAACGCGACGCCGCCAAGCCCTTCCTTGGCGGAACCACCGTCTTTTCGCTGCGCAGGCTGTTCGCTGCGCTGCGGGCGGTCGTTGCGGGGAGCGTCATGACGCGCCGCATCCGAGCGCTGACCGCCGCCGGCCGGCTTGGCAGCCTGGGGACGGCCCTGACGGTCACCCTGAGGCCGGCCCTGGTCGCGACCGCCGCCGCCCTGCTGGCCGCGTCCGCCGCGGCCCTGGTTCTGCGGCGGCTTCTTGGGCGTGCGGCCGTCCCAGTACGGCACATCGCCCATGGGCGAGATTGCGACGCGGGTCAGCTTCTCGATCGCGGCGAGATCGCCGCGCTCTTCGGGCGTGCAGAAGGCGATGGCGACGCCCGACGCGCCGGCGCGCGCGGTGCGGCCGATGCGGTGGACATAGGTCTCGGCGACGTTAGGCAGGTCGAACTGAACGACATGGCTGATGCCATCGACGTCAATGCCGCGGGCGGCGATGTCGGTGGCGACCAGGATGCGCAGTTCGCCGTCACGGAAGGAGCCGAGCGCCCGCTCGCGCTGGCCCTGGCTCTTGTTGCCATGGATCGCGGCCGACTTGATGCCCGAGATCTCAAGCTGGCGGACGACCTTGTCGGCGCCGTGCTTGGTGCGGGTGAAGACGATGGCGCGCTCCATCTCGGGAACGCTCAGGGTCTTGGCCAGCAGCGCCGGCTTCTCGCCGGGGTTGATGAAGATGACGCGCTGGTCGATCTTCTCGGCGGTGGTCGCGACAGGCGCGACCGAGACCTCGACAGGATCGGTCAGATAGGCCGAGGCGATCTCGCGGATCGGCTTGGGCATGGTCGCCGAGAACAGCAGCGTCTGGCGCTTCTTGGGGATCAGCGTGGCGATCCGGCGCAACGCATGGACGAAGCCGAGATCGAGCATCTGGTCGGCCTCGTCGAGGACGAGATATTCGATCTCGCGCAGCGAGACGGCGCGCTGATCGACCAGATCGAGCAGGCGGCCGGGCGTCGCGACGAGGATATCGACATGCTGGCCGAGCGCGCGGATCTGCTTGCCGACGGGCACGCCGCCGAAGACGACGGTCGACTTGATCGTGGTGAACTGGGCATAGGCGCGGATCGAGGTCTCGATCTGGGCAGCGAGCTCACGGGTCGGCGACAGGATCAGCGCGCGCACCGAGCGCGTGTCCATGCGGCGCGGCTGGTTGAGCAGGCGATGGATCAGCGGCAGCGCGAAGGCTGCCGTCTTGCCTGTGCCGGTCTGGGCGGCGCCGAGAAGGTCGCGGCCCTCGAGAATGCGGGGAATCGCCTGCGCCTGGATCGGCGTGGGCGTGGTGTAACCTTCGGAGGCGAGCGCCTTGAGAAGCTGCTCGGCCAGGCCGAGGTCAGTGAATTGAGTCAAAATAGGTCTTTCCGGACGCCGCGACGCAAGGGGCACATGTGGGTATCGGCTGTGCCGCCGGATTGCGTCCGGCCTTGAATATTGGATCTTTCCTGCCGGCGAACCGCTAAGCCACAGCGCCGGAAGGGGTCTTTTTGGGTGTCTTTGGAAAGCCGGGCGGGCGCGATACGCGCCTGCCCGGTCTATGGTCGTCAGTCTCAGGCGACGGCGAGGTTGCCGGCCGAGGACTTGCCGGTCTTGCGATCGGCGATCAGCTCGTAGGACACGACCTGACCTTCGACCAGCTCGCGCAGGCCGGCCCGCTCGACAGCGGAGATGTGGACGAAGATGTCCTGTCCGCCGTTCTCAGGGGTGATGAAGCCATAGCCCTTGGTGGTGTTGAACCACTTGACGGTGCCCTTGTTCATAGACGGTAGTCCTTACGTTTCAGATCCGCGTATTCAATGAGGCCCAAAGCTCGACGCGCGGACGCCTCGCTCCGGTCTTGTAGTCGATGTGTGGTGGATCTGAATCGTGCCCGCCGACCGGGGAAGCCCGCGCGGAGGATTGGCCAGAACCCGGCCGCATCTCGTCTTACGTGGGTTGGGCTAGCATAATTTGCAAGCCGGGTCCAGCGCTCGACTCCGGGTGGAGGGCGGGAGCACGGGACGACCGCCGCCCCTCCCCGATCTGGCGAGCATCGCCGCCAACCCCGCCACAGCCAGATCGGGGAGGCGCGCGGCAAGCCTCTGCAAGGCCGGGAGCGGCCGTTTCAGCAGCCTGAGCAAGGTGGGGGATGCAGCGCCACCACCACAAGCACCCGACAGCGAGAACCCAGCGTCAGCGCGGGCCAGTTTCCGCGAGTTCAGCGATGAGGGCAGCCAAACCGCCGAGATCGGCGAGCTTGCTGTAGCGGGCCTGCCCTTGCGGCTCCTGCGCATGCTCCAGCGCCCAAGTCAGTTCATGGGGAACATGCACCGCCCAGGCCCCGGCCTCAAGCGCCGGCCAGATATCCGACTTCAGGGAATTGCCGACCATCATCGCCCGCTCGGCGCCATCGCCATGGCGCGCAAAAATCCGCTGATAGGTCGCGACCGTCTTGTCGCTGACGATCTCGATCGCGTCGAAGAAGTCGCCGAGGCCCGATTGCGCGAGCTTGCGCTCCTGGTCGAAGAGATCGCCCTTGGTGATCAGCACGAGCTGGTAGTCGCCGGCGAGCACCTCGAGCGTCTCGCGCGCATGCGGCAGCGTCTCGACGGGATGGGCCGCCATCTCGCGGCCAGCAGTGAGGATCTCGCCGATGACCGCCGCTGGCACCTGGCCTTTCGTGACCTCGATCGCGGTCTCGATCATCGAGAGCACGAAGCCCTTGATGCCGAAGCCGTAGAAGGCGAGGTTGCGCCGCTCCGCCTCCAGCAGCAGGCCGGAAATCTCGGCCGCCTCGCCATGCTCGCCGAGCAGCGCGACGAAGCGCGCCTCGGTCAGCTTGAAGAACTGCTCGTTCTGCCAGAGCGTATCGTCGGCATCGAAGCCGATGGTGGTGAGACTGCGTTGCATGCTCTCACGATACCGGCTCGGCCTCGACGAGCCCAGACGCTGCCGCGGCTTCCGCCATCAAAAGATCGACCAGTCCGGGAAAACGCCGCCGCAATTCGGCAAGGCGCAGCGCATTCGTGCGGCTGTTGCCGAGATCGACCTGGCGGATCAGCCCCGATTCCCTGAGCACACGGAAATGATGCGTGCGCGTCGCCTTCGTCACCGGCAGGTCGAAGGAGCTGCAATGGCGGATCGTATCCGGCCGGGCTGCGAGCGCGAGCACGACCTTGCGGCGGATCGGGTCGGCGAGCGCGGCGAAGATCGCCCCGATCTCCATTTCCTCCAGCGCGGGATGGCCGCTGTCGTCAGGCATCAATTCGCTCCAGGCATGTCCTGCTAAAGGTACGTCTTGCATCGTACCTTAATCCATGCGTCATTGCGCCCCTATCATTGGAGGCAACCCCGCATGACCACAAGACGCGCCGCCATCATCAGCGAATTCGGGTCGCCGGACGTCTTGTCCGTCGCGGTCCAGACACTACCGCCGCCGGCGCAAGGCGAGGTCCGCCTGCGCCAGACGGCGATCGGCTTCAACTTCATCGACATCTACCAGCGAAAGGGCATCTATCCGCTGCCGCTGCCGACCGGCCTCGGCTTCGAGGCGGCGGGCGTGGTCGAGACGCTCGGTGCCGATGTCGCCGGCATCAAGCCGGGCGACCGGGTCGCCTATATCAATGCCGGCGTCGGCGCCTACGCCGACCGACGCAACGTGCCGGCCGACAAGCTGGTCGCGCTGCCCGACACGGTCAGCGACGAGGCGGCGGCGACCCTGCTGTTCAAGGGGCTGACCGCCCAGTACCTGCTGCGCAAGACCCATGCGGTCCAGCCAGGCGACCTGCTGCTGGTCCATTCCGCCGCCGGCGGCGTCGGCCAGATCCTGACGCGCTGGGCGAGCGCGCTCGGCGCAACCGTGATCGGCACGACCGGCTCGCCGGAGAAGCGTGAGGCGGCGCTGGCCGCCGGATGCAGCGCCGTCATCGACCTGACCGATCCGGACTGGCCCACCGCCTTTCTCGCGGCAACAGGCGGGCGCAAGGCCAGGGTGGTCTATGACGCCGTCGGCAAGGACACCTTGCTGCAGTCGCTCGACTGCGCCGCGCCCTTCGGCCTCGTCGTCAGCTATGGCGCGGCCTCGGGCAAGGCGCCCGCGATCGACCCGGAGCTGCTCAACAAGAAGGGCTGCCTGTTCCTGACCCGCCCCTCGATCTTTCCGCACAACGCCGATGCCGCAACTTTCCGCGCCAATGCCGCCGACCTGTTCGACGCCATCGCCAAGGGCCATGTGCGGGTCGATATCGGCGCGCGCTTCATCCTGGACGAGATCGTTGGGGTCCATGAGGCGGCGGAGGCGCGTAGCGTGAAGGGCGCGATCCTGATCACGCCCTAGAACGCAAGGAGCCGGGGGGGGGCCGGCAGAAACCGGCCCCGCACGTTCTCCTCAGCCTTCCCTGTCAGCCTTCCTTGGCCCTGACCGCGCCGAGCGCCGCCTGGGCGGCGGCAAGCCGCGCGATCGGCACGCGGAAGGGCGAACAGGAGACATAGTCGAGGCCGACGCTCTCGCAGAAGCCGATCGAGGCGGGATCGCCGCCATGCTCGCCGCAGATGCCGAGCTTGATGTCGGGGCGCGCCTTGCGGCCGCGCTCGGTCGCAAGCTTCACCAATTCGCCGACGCCCTCCTGGTCGATGGTGACGAAGGGGTCGTTGGCGAGGATGCCCTTGGCCGTATAGGAGCCGAGGAAGGAGCCGGCATCGTCGCGGCTGATGCCGAGCGTGGTCTGGGTCAGGTCGTTGGTGCCGAAGGAGAAGAACTCGGCGCTTTTGGCGATCTCCTCGGCGCGCAGCGCGGCGCGCGGCAATTCGATCATGGTGCCGACCTGATAGGTCAGAGCGACGCCGCTCTCAGTGATCACCGCCTTGGCCATGGCGTCGATGCGCGCCTTGACGAGGTCGAACTCGGCCACGCCCATGACCAGCGGCACCATCACCTCCGGGATCACAGGCTTGCCGGTCTCCTTGGCGGCAATCACAGCCGCCTCGAAGATGGCGCGCGCCTGCATCTCGGCGATCTCGGGATAGGCGATGGCCAGACGCACGCCGCGGAAGCCGAGCATCGGGTTGAATTCATGCAGCTCGGCGGCCCGGTGCTTCAGCGCCTCGGGCGTGACGCCGAGCGCCTTGGCGACGGCGGCGATCTCGGCCTCGCCATGCGGCAGGAATTCGTGCAGCGGCGGATCGAGCAGGCGGATCGTCACCGGCAGGCCGTGCATGATGGTGAACAGCGAGACGAAATCCTGGCGCTGCATCGGCAGGAGTTTCGCCAGCGCCGAGCGCCGCCCGGCATCGTCATGGGCCAGGATCATCTCGCGCATCGGCTGGATGCGATCCTCGTCGAAGAACATGTGCTCGGTGCGGCACAGCCCGATGCCCTCGGCGCCGAAATCGCGCGCCGTGCGGGCATCGTCGGGCGTCTCGGCATTGGCCCGGACTTTCAGGCGGCGGACCTTGTCGGCCCAGCCCATCAGCGTGCCGAACTCGCCGGAGAGCTCGGGCTTCTGCATCTTGATCTCGCCGAGCATGACCTGGCCGGCCGCACCGTCGATGGTGATGAAATCACCGGCCTTCAGTGTCGTCGCGCCGACCGTCAGCGTGCCCTTGGCGTAGTCGACGCGGATCTGGCCGGCGCCGGAGACGCAGGGCTTGCCCATGCCGCGCGCCACGACCGCCGCATGCGAGGTCATGCCGCCGCGCGTGGTCAGGATGCCTTCGGCCGCGTGCATGCCGTGAATATCCTCAGGGCTCGTCTCGACGCGCACCAGGATGACCTTGCGTCCGGCCTTCTTCGCCGCTTCGGCATCGTCGGAGTTGAAGACGATCTCGCCGGCCGCCGCGCCCGGCGAGGCCGGCAGGCCGGTCGTCAGGATGCGGCGCTCGGCCTTGGGGTCGATCATCGGGTGCAGCAGCTGGTCGAGAGCGCCGGGCTCGATGCGGCCGACCGCCTCCTCTTCCGTGATCAGCCCTTCCTTGGCGAGTTCGACCGCGATCCGCAGCGCGGCCTTGGCCGTGCGCTTGCCGGAACGGGTCTGCAGCATCCAGAGCTTGCCCTCCTGGATGGTGAACTCCATGTCCTGCATGTCGCGGTAGTGCCGCTCCAGGATGCCATAGATGCGGACGAGCTCGGCATAGGCCTCGGGCATCGCCTTCTCCATCGAAGGCTTGTCGGAGCCGGCCTCCTTGCGGGCGACTTCCGTGATGTCCTGCGGCGTGCGGATGCCGGCGACGACATCCTCGCCCTGGGCGTTGATCAGGAACTCGCCATAGAGCGCGTTCTCACCGGTCGAGGGGTTGCGGGTGAAGGCGACGCCGGTCGCCGAGGTGTCGCCCATATTGCCGAAGACCATCGACTGGACGTTGACCGCTGTGCCCCAGGCGGCCGGGATGTTGTTGAGCTCGCGATATTTGATCGCGCGCGCATTCATCCAGGAGGAGAAGACCGCACCGACCGCGCCCCAGAGCTGGGCTACGGGATCCTGCGGGAACTCCGAGCCGAGCGCCTTCTTGACGATGTCCTTGTATTTGCCGACCAGCACCTTCCAATCCTCGGCGCTCAGATCGGTGTCGAGATGCAGGCCCTTGCGCTCCTTGTAGTCCTCGAGCGCCTCCTCGAAATGGCCGTGGTCCACATCGAGCACGACGTTGGAATACATGGTGACGAAGCGGCGATAGCTGTCCCAGGCGAAGCGGGCATCGCCCGAGGCCTTGGCGACGGCCTCGACGGTGACGTCGTTCAGGCCGAGATTCAGCACCGTATCCATCATGCCCGGCATCGAGGCGCGCGCGCCCGAACGCACCGAGACCAGCAGCGGATTGGCGGGGTCGCCAAAGACCTTGCCGGTCAGCCGTGCCATCTCGGCCAGCGCCGCCTTGGCCTGGCCGTCGAGCTCGGAGGGGAATTGCTTGCCGTTGTCGTAATACCAGGTGCAGACCTCGGTGGTGATGGTGAAGCCCGGAGGCACCGGCAGGCCCAGATTGCTCATCTCGGCGAGATTGGCGCCCTTGCCGCCGAGCAGGTTCTTCATACCCGCCTCGCCTTCGGCCTTGCCGTCGCCGAAGGTGTAGACCCATTTACCGCCTGCCATCACCAATGCCTCTTCATCCAGCCAACCGCGGCAACGCGACGGCGATCCAAAAGTTTCCAGCGAAGCGCCGCGGGCGCCATGCAGCGCGCGACGGGGACGGCGTGGTCATGCCTAAAAGCAGCTGAACAATCAATGAGCGGACCCCAGGATGGAAGCCATCGGCTCAGCCCGGGTTGCGCTTTGCCGCGCGCGGCCAGCGCAACGGCCAGGCGACGATCCGCTCCGGGAGGTCATCCTCGGAGACCTCGTCCTCGCTGCCGGAGACGCGCCCCTTCACCGACACGCCCGCCTCGACCACGGTGCGCGGATCGCCCGAGACCAGCGGGTGCCACCAGGGCAGATCGCGCCCCGTCGCGACCAGCCGGTAGGCGCAGGTCGGCGGCAGCCAGCGCAGCGTGCGCACCGTAGCCGGTGTCAATGTGATGCAGTCGGGTACGATGCTGGAGCGGTTGGGGTAGTCCTTGCAGCGGCAGGAGCCGGCATCGAACAGGCGGCAGCCGACATTGGTCGCGAGGATCTCGCCGCTATCCTCATCCTCGAGCTTGATCAGGCAGCAGCGACCGCAACCGTCGCAGAGCGATTCCCATTGCTCCTTGCTCATCTCCTCGAGCGAGGTCGTGCGCCAGAAAGGCTCGGTCGGGGGAGACTTCTCGGTCATGCCTGTGCTTATGCGCCGCCCCGCCGCGCGAGGGAAGCTGACGCAAGCGCGCATCCAAACGAGGCTCCCCCCGATAATCTTTACGGAGTGGTTGGGAAAAGGGACGGAGCCCGGCAGGCCCGAAATCTGCGGACAACGATCGCGGCTGCGCTTTCCTCCCTTACCTGGAGACAAAGCGGCGCATATGTGTTTGCTGTCGCAGATTGCGTTGCCAAGGCGATCGCGTCGCGGCAGGACGGTAACGCGATCTTTCGGACGGCAGCTCTCTCGTGGAGTTCCAGAACGGCGATGGAGTTCAGGAAGGCAGGCTGGGGGACACGTCTGAAGCGCTTTGCGCTCGGCGTCGATGCTTGGGTCGGTGCCGGCCTCTGGGGCTTGGGCCGCCGCGCCGGCGAGATTTATGAGCGCATCCGCAGCTTCGCCGACCGCTTCACCGCCACCGGCGGCAAGCGCATCGCCGCCGAATTCGCCAGCGAGGGCCTGAATCTCGGCATCGTCGGCAGCCTGCTGATGCTCTCCCTGGCGATCCCCTCCTTCCGAGAAGGCCGCGAGGAGGCGCTGAAGAACCAGGTCTTCGCCGTGACCTTCCTCGACCGCTATGGCTCGGAGCTCGGCCATCGCGGCGCGCGCCATGACGATTCGCTGAAGCTCGAGGAGATGCCCGACCATCTGATCAAGGCGGTTCTGGCGACCGAGGACCGGCGCTTCTACGACCATTTCGGCATCGACGTTTTCGGCACGCTGCGGGCCATGACGGTCAATGCGCGCGCTTCCGGCGTCGTCCAGGGCGGCTCCTCGCTGACGCAGCAGCTCGCCAAGAACCTCTTCCTCAGCAATGAGCGCTCGCTCGACCGCAAGATCAAGGAAGCCTTCCTGGCACTCTGGCTGGAAGCCCGGTTGAGCAAGAACGAGATCCTGAAGCTCTATCTCGACCGCGCCTATATGGGCGGCGGCACCTTCGGCGTGGCGGCGGCGGCGGAGTATTACTTCGGCAAATCGGTCAAGGACGTGTCGCTTGCGGAAGCCGCGATGCTGGCCGGGCTGTTCAAGGCGCCGACGAAATACGCCCCCCATGTCAACCTGCCCGCCGCCCGCGCGCGCGCCGGCGACGTGCTGAACGCGATGGTCGATGCCGGCTTCCTGACGGCGGGCCAGATCGACAGCGCCAAACGCAACCCGGCCACGCCGGTCGACCGCAAGCGCGATTCCAATCCGGATTACTATCTCGACTGGGCCTTCGACGAGATCAAACACCTGGCCGACGAGGGCAAGATCGGCTCCGACCGGGTGCTCACCGTGAAGACGCCGCACGATCCTGCGATCCAGGGACAGGCGGAAAAGGCGATCGAGCAGGTCCTGCGCCAGAACGGCCCCGCCTACCGGGTCAAGCAGGCCGCAACGACCGTCATGGACCCGGACGGGGCGGTGCGGGCCATGGTCGGCGGACGAGACTATGGCATCAGCCAGTTCAACCGCGCGACGTCGAGCCTGCGGCAGCCGGGATCGTCCTTCAAGCCCTTCGTCTATGCGGCGGCGCTGTCGTCAGGCCTTTACCGGCCCAACACCATCGTCACCGACCGCCCGATCTGCATCGGCAACTGGTGCCCGAACAATTACGGGCGCTCCTATGCCGGCTCGATACCGTTGACCGTGGCGCTGGCGAAATCGATCAATACGATCCCGGTGCAGATGTCGATTGCGATGGGCAAGGCGACCGGCGAGACGCATGAGGCCCGCGCCGCTCGCATCGGCCGGATGAAGATCATCGAGACCGGCCGGGCCATGGGCCTGACCACGCCGCTGACCGACACGGTGTCCCTGCCTATCGGCGCGGCCGAGGTCACGGTGATCGACATGGCAGCCGGCTACTCGGTCTTCGCCAATGGCGGCAAGCGGGCAAAACCTTATGTCGCGATCGAGATCCGCAACTCGCAGGGCGAGGAGATCTACCGGCACGACCGCGACGAGCCGGCCCCGGAGCAGGTCCTGAGCACGCAGGTGGCGCAGGACATGAACTTCATGCTCTCCAAGGTGCCGACCGAAGGCACCGGCCGGCGCGCAGCGCTGGACGGCGTCGTGACCGCCGGCAAGACCGGCACCACGAACGGCTACAAGGATGCCTGGTATGTCGGCTTCTCCGGCAACCTCGTCGGCGCGGTCTGGTTCGGCAATGACGACTCATCCGAGACCGCGAACATGACCGGCGGCTCCCTTCCGGCGATGGCCTGGAAGGAGATCATGCAGTTCGCCCATCAGGGGCTCGAGCTGAAACCGATCCCGGGCGTCACCCCCCCAGACCCCAAGGCCATGACGATCGCCAAAGCGGGCGGTCCGGAGATGTCGCACGCTGCTCCGGTTTCGGGCCCCGGCGCCGGCCATATGCCGCGACAATCCTTCGAGGTGCTCTCGGCGGTCGGCTCCATGTTCAAGACGATAGAGGCCTCCCGCGCGCGCGGCACATCCATTCAGGTCGGCATCCGCGAGGTCTCTTCGCCCGGGCGCGAGACGCGCCTGCGCTGACATAGGTTGCCGGTCGCCGGGCCCAGGTTGACGCAGCGGGCCGGGCTGGTTCAACTCCGGCCGCCGGCCTGTCGTCAGCCGGTTCGGACAGCAAGGCCATGCGCGCGCTGGATCTCGCTTACGTCATCGCACTCGGCGCCGGGCTTGGGCTCGGCTCGGCCCATTTCGCCGTCGCCGGCAGGCCGTTGCTCGGCATGGTCCGGATCGGCCCATGGGACGCCTGGCCGCGCGGCGGCGGGCGCGATGTCGACCCCTATATGCGCGCCTATCTGGCGCGCGGCGTCCATGTGCCGCTGGGCGCGGGCGAAGGCCTCGAACTGATCGCGAACCGCGACGATCGCGGCCAGGCGCTCGACGGGCGTTGCCGCTATCTGGTCTCGGGAGCGACGCCGACGACGCGTGGCTGGTCATTGAGCGTCAGCGACATGGATGGGCGGCCGTTCCGCCTGCCGCTCGACCGCAGCGGCTTCACCGATGCGGAAGTCGTCCGCGAGGAGAACGGCATCCTGCGCATCACGGCGGCAGCCGAGCCGCAGACCGGCAACTGGCTGCCGCTGCCGGGTAGCGGGCGTTTCCAACTCCGGCTGCGGCTCTACGACACGCCGATTTCGAGCCAGGCCGGTGAATTGCGGCCCGGTGTCCTGCCCGGCATCGTCCGGCTCGGCTGCTGATGACGACGCTCGATCAGGCTCGCGAACGCGAGACAGCCCCGGTGCTCCCGAGCCAGGCCGCCGTAACGCCGCGGCGGCGTTGGCCCATGCGGATCCTCAGTGCGGCGCGGCGCCTCGCGTATGGAACGATCGCGGGGCTGGTGCTCGCCGGTATCGTCCATATCGTCACGGTGCTGCTGATCCCGCCCCTCTCGAACAGCGACGCCACCAGCGCCTATCTCTCGCTGGGCACTAGTGGCCACGCCGAGCTGGTCTCGCCGCGCAACGCCGACAGCGGGCTGCCCGTGCCGCGCGAGGCCGATCCTGCGGCCGTGACCGCGATCTGCAGCTACGATCTCTCCGCCGGCCCGATGCGCGTCGTCGCGCGCACCGGCACATTGCCGCTCGGGCTGACGCTGCACCGGCGCGGCGGCGGCGTGCTCTACGCCATCACCGACCGCGCCGCGATCCGCGGCGTGGTCGAGTTCCTGGTGATGACGGAGGAACAGCGCGACGAGCGGGCTGCACGCGACGAGGAGGGCGAGGCCGTACGTGAATTGCGTATCGTCTCCGACACGATGCAGGGCCTGATCGTCGCCCGCGTGTTGGCGAAACATCCATCCGACCGCGAAGACGCCGAGGCGCTGGCGACCGGCGTCGCCTGCGGGCTAGCAGAATGATCAGCCCTTGTAGACGACCGGCGGCCTTGGAGCCCGCTCAGTAGGCTCCTGTACGCCCCCCCGCCCGGCCCCGCCGAAGGCGCCGATGAGCGGCAGCTTGCACAGCGGCCCGGCTTCCGCCTCCAGCGCCATGATGCTGCGCTCAGCCTTGATCGCCTCGCGCGACGGCATCTCGACCACGAGGTTCGCCAGCGCGTAGCGGTAGCTTTCGATCCGGAAGCCGACGCGTTCGCAGACCCAGAGGATCAGCCCCTCATTCTCGACGACGCGGGCCATGGCGGGGTCGGCCTTCTCGGGCGGCACCAAAGGCGAGCCTTCGACGGTGCGCATGCGCACGCGATCCGCCGCCACGACGCGCGCCGCATTGCCGCGAAACGGCGTGACCAGCAGGCGGTCGGCATTCGCATCCTCGGCGAGCCTGTTGTAGCGCGAGGCCTGCGAGGCATAGGAGCCGCCGGTCAGGCCGCGAAAATAGTCGGATGCCGCGTTCGACTGCGCCGCGACCGGCAGGATGCGCGCATGAGCGAGATCGGAGACCTGACGCTCGAAAAAATTGCGCTCATGCGCCGGCATGACCAGCCGCCAGGCCCTGTCGCGCAATTGCTCCTCGTCATCGGTCATCCTGAAGTAGGAAGCCGCCTCGCCACGATAGGTCGCCGACCAGAAACCGACCTGCGGCGCGATCGTATCGCTCCAGAGATTCGGTCGCGGACGTCCCAGATCGCCCGTGCAGGCGCCTGCCGCCAGGGCGAGCAGCAAGGCCAGGCTTCGGCAAGCGGTCCTCACACCGGCTGTCCGGCGCTTTTCGCGCGGCCTTGCCGCGGCGTGGCGCGGCGCTTGCGCGGTGCCTGCCGGTCGATCGCGGCGGCCTCGGCCTGGCGCTCGTAGCGCACGCCGGTGAAGAACAGGATCATCGCCGTCCCGCGAGCCGGGGGGCTCTCCTGCGAGATCGGCGCCGCCTTGTGCGACGAGGTCGGCGCTGCCTTGGTGCGAGACGCAAACGGAATGACATCGGCCATTGTGACGCGCCTCCTTGTCTGGCGCCTTGAGCTTTTGGAAACGGAAGCGGGCTCTCTTGCGGAAAACCGAATTCCCCGCCTTAGCACCCGCTCCGGATCGCGGTTGTCAGCAGGGTTTCGAGCCATACGGGGCAGAACCCGCATCGACGCTTAGGCCCTCCTGTCCGCATCAGGCCTCGACATGGTTAACACCCTCTTAAAGCCTCGCGGGTTAGGATGGCCGGACCATCGAAATTCCGCACAGAGTTCCTTTCATGCCCTCGCGTATCACCTCCGAACTTGCCCAGCTCGCCCGCCTTGCGCGCGATGGCGGGCTCGATCTCAGCCAGGTTTCGCTGCGGGTGAAGGCCGATCTGCTGATGTCCTTGCCCAGGCCGCCGCTGGAGGATCTCGACGCCTTCCGCGAGATGGGGGAGGCTTTGATTCCCGCCATCGACGAGGCCACGGCCGTGATCCTGGCGCGCAAACTGGCCGGCTGGCGCTACGCACCTGCATCCGTGCTGCAGGCCCTGAAGTCGCGCGGCGGCACGGTCGTCGTTGCGCTCCTGCGCCATGGCATGCCGCTCCCGACCACGGAAATCGAGGCCCTGGCTGAACAGGGCGATGACGAGATCGCGCTCGCCATCGCGGAGCGCGCGGATCTGACCGCGACGGCGGCCCTGATCCTGGTGGATCGCGACCTGCGCCCGGTCGATCTGGCGCTGATCGCCAATGCCGCCTTGCCCCTGCCCCACATGGTGCTCGACCAGTTGCTCGCGCGCTCACGCACCGAGCCCTCCTACGCCCAACTCCTGCTGGCCCGGCCCGATATCGCCAGCGCGGACCTGGCGCCGCTTTATCTGCAGGCTGGCTCCCAGCGGAAAACCGCGATCATCGAATCGCTGACGGCGCTGGAGTCCTTCGCCCCGGCGGAGCGGCGGCCGCAGCTCGCGCCAGACCTCTTCGCGGGTTGGCTCGCCACGGCCAGCAACGACCCTGCCGGCGCATTCGGTGCGATCGCGAGCTATGTCGGCGGTGGGCAGGCCCTGGCGGAAGCGATGGCCGCCGACGCATCGCGCGATCTCGCGGCGCTGGCGTTGACGGCGGCCGGGGCGAGCGTGGAGGACGCGACGCGCTTCATGATCAGGCTCGGCGACGAAGCGGCCCATTCGGTCGACCGCATCTTCGCCCTCGTCGCCCTGATGCGCCTGGTGAGGCCAGCCGTGGCGCTCAAGATCATCATGCAGGTCGCGGGCGTGCGTGCGCCGGTCGTCAGCCGCAAGGGCCGGCATCAGCCGGCGATGGATCCGAGCAATTCGCCAAATCGCAGCGGCGCCGCCAAGCCGGAGAGCCAGACGCTCATCTCCGACGTCATGCGCAAGCTCGGCCTGCGGCGCGAGAACGGCTGACCGCCCAGATCAGGCCTCGACGAGATCGAGCCTGGGGTCGCCCTGCCGGTTCTCGATCTCGACCAGCCAGAGATCGGAATCGAAGCGCCGCTCGCGGGCGACGCGCTCCTCGATCGTGGCCGGATCCGCATCGAGAATGAGCTGGAAGCGCCGGTTACCCTCGTCATCAGCCAGCGATTGCGGCGCGGGGCCATAAAGCGCCGACGTGCCGTCGAGGCGATCGAGCTTGACGAAAATCGCGCCGGCCTCGCTCGCGCCGCGCCGGCGCAACACCGCGACCAGCCCATCATGCGCCGCCTGGCGCAGATAGGCCGAGACCCAGAAATCGCTCGTGAGGCGCGCCATGATCGAAAGCCCCGAATGGATGTCGGTTCCGGCTAGAGCGCCTTTGCGGCCCTGTCCAGCCGCGCCGCGAGCGCGGAGGCTTAGCGCTGAGAAGACTCAGCGCTGCGAGGGTTTGGCGCCGCGAATATCGGCCGGAGGTCTGATATCCCCGCCATTGATCAGATCGGCGATCGGGTCGCGCACGGCGGCGCTGCGGGTCACCGGCGCGGGCGCAGGGGCCGCAGTGGCCGGAGCCGTGCGCGGCACGTTGGTCACGGCGGCGGGCGGCCTGGGCTGCGTGGTCTCGCGGATGAGCTGCGTCAGATCGCTCGGACGGGCCGGCGGGACGAAGCCCTGCGTGGAGGCCTGGGCCGATGCGGGCTGGGCGGCGGGCGTCACAGCGGCAGCGGGCGTCTCGGTGCGGCGCTCGACCGAGCGCGCATAAGGCGCCTGCAGCGGAGCCGACAGGATCGGAGCGGGATGGCGCACCTTCTGCATCAGCATCGCATTGGCCAGGATCGCGGCCGCCACCGCGGTGAAGACCAGCAGCACGAAGGCGCGGCCCGGGCGGCGGCCGACGGCCCGCCAGATCCGCGACAGCCAGGGCGCCTTGCGGCGCGGCGGTGCGGCGCGCTTGATCGGCGCGGTCAGAGTGGAACCGGAGCGGGCGCGGGCGGCTATCGTTGCGGACATGCTTGGCTCTTGATCAGGCGGTCAGACGGACGGGTTCTTTGGATTCGAGGCCGCGGCGCGGGGCGCGGGCGAAGGTCGTGATCTTGACCGGCAGGGAGCTCGCAGCGACGCCGCCGACCGACAGCCTGACGGCGACGCGCGTGCCAACTCCCGGCGCACTCTCGATCGTCAGCTTGCCACCATGGAGGCCGACAAGGCCGCGCACGACGGAGAGGCCCAGGCCCGTACCTTCGTAATTGCGATCGTAGCTGCCGCCTGCCTGGAAAAAGGGATCGCCCAGCTTCGGCAGATCGGCGGCGGCGATGCCGATCCCGGTATCGGCAACCGAAAGATCGATCACATCGCCGTCGCGGACCACCGCAAGCACGACGCGGCCATTGACGGGCGTGAACTTCACCGCATTGGAGAGCAGGTTGATCATGACCTGCTTCAAGGCGCGGCGATCGCCCAGGACGGGTGGCAGATCAGGCCCCAGCACCCGCTCCAGCGAGACCTGGCTCGCCTCGGCGCGTAGCGCCATCAGCGCGCAGCAATCCTGGGCCACGGCGGCGATGTCGATCGGCTCCTGCTCGATCGTCATCGCGCCGCTCTCGATTTTGGAGATGTCGAGCAAGGTGTTGACGACATCGAGCAGGTGATGCCCCGAGCCGTGAATGATCTTGGCGTATTCCTGACGCTTCTCGGCGTTGAGCCATTCCTGCGCATCGTTGCTCAGCATCTCGGAGAAACCGATGATGGCGTTCAGCGGCGTGCGCAGTTCATGACTGACGGTCGCGAGGAACTGGCCCTTGACGTCGCTGGCCTTCAAGGCCTCGGCATGACCACGGGCGCGCTCCTCTTCCAGCGCCTGGCGGGCCGTGATGTCGCGCATCACGCAGACCACCGCCACGCCGTCCTTGGCGCCTGCGTGCTCGATCCGGTGCGCACGCATCTCCAGCCAGAGCGAGACCGGCGTCCTGCCGTTGGCATCACCGCTGCGCGGTACGAAGAGCGTCCGAAAGCAGGCGGTGGCCGCACCGCCGCCATGGGCCGCGTCGCTCAGCGCCTTGAGGAAGAGCGGCCGGTCGGCGATGTGCACCCGCTCGAACAGGCCGCGGCCGCGCAGATCCTGCGGGTCGGCTCCGGCAAGCGCCTTGGCCGCGGCATTGGCGAACAGGACGGAGCCGCCGGCATCGTGCCAGGTGACGAGATCGCCGACATTGTCCAGCAGGAGCTGGGCGCGCGCATCGGAGGCGCGATGCTCGCGCAATTCGTCGTCGCGCCGGCGCAGGAAGCCGATGGCGACCGCCATCGCGTACAGGATCGCGATCATGACCAAGGTCGGCATCATGCCCGAGGTCCAGGGTGCTGATGCCGCGAAGGCGCCGAGTTGCTGCAAGATCACGACACTGCCGAGCGCGATGGCGGCGATGGCGCTGGCGCGCGCCACATAAGGCCGCGAGCCGAAGAACATCGCCTCGGTCGGCACGGCCGCCAGCCAGAGCAGCAAGGGCGACCCCGCGCCGCCTGTCATCCCGGCAAGCGCGGCGATGAACAGCGCCAGCGCGCTGGCCGAGATGCAATGGGCGATGTCGAGCCGGCCGCTGCGCGAGAGCGTGACGACCGCGATGAGCGGCAGGGCGGCAGCGATCATGATGAGGGCCTCAAGCGTGCCCAAGGTTCCGCGCCAGGCGAGATAGGCCGGCGCCAGGCCGAGCGCGACGGCGCCGACAACAAGGCGCGTCAGGATGAAGCGCTCATGCCGCATGCGCTCGAGCGAGTTCGGCAGCACCGATGCGTGCACCAACGCCGCCACCTGTGTCCTGATCGCAGACATCGTCATGAGAAATCGCAAACGCCTGACTTTCTGAGGGCTGGTTCGCCCGTGTTGCAGCGATCCTCGCCACCGCCGGTTTAAGCGGGGCTTAAGGCCACTGCCCAGCAAGACCAGCCCGGCGCCGCAGATCAGCGAATATTTCGATTGATTTCAGCAGCTTGCGAAAAATCGGAAAGCTACGCCGCGCGATAACGATGTTGCTGGCAGGGTGAACGGAAACTGAAGATCGCAGCGCGCATTTGCTTCAAATGCGCGGCTTCGGGATGACGCGATCTTTTGGGTTCGCAGGCTATGGTGCCGGTGGGTTCGGGAGAGATGCGGGAACGGGGACGCAGCATGGCCTATATTCTGCGCAGCCTGGCGGTGATCGGCGTGATCGCGCTGAACTCGCCGGTCCATGACGGGAAGTCGATGGCGGGCAGCGCCGTCGATGCGGCGCGCGGCGTCGCGAAATCCGCGGCAGGGATCAACACCCACAGTGCCATGCAAAGCCTCACCGCCGCCCGCGAGGCCGCGCAGATCCTTGCCGGGCTCGATCCCGACACGCGCCAGCGCGTCTTGTCGCTCGCGCTGCCGGGAGCCACCGCCCGCCCCGGAACCTCCGAGCAGGACAGCAGGGCCGCCTCGCGCTAGGCGATGTCGTATTCGGACGGTTCCGTCCGAATACGAAAAACCGGTGCCCGTTCTTTCGCGCAATGCTCTAGGATCGACAGACGCAGAGCGCCTGCGGCACGCCGACGCTTGACGACGCAGGGGGACGCGCCGAAGACGCTGTCTGCCAGGTTCTTGGACGACTTCCTGGACGACGTCCCGGACGACGGGAGCCGGCATCCTCATTGCGCAGCGTGGACATGAGCACCAACCTCGACGAGATCATCGCCAATTTCGAGCTGCTCGACGATTGGGACGACCGCTATCGCTATCTGATCGAGCTCGGCAAAGGCCTGACGCCCTTGCCCGAGGCGGACCATAACGACGCCAACAAGGTCCGCGGCTGCGCCAGCCAGGTCTGGCTCGCGGCGCGGCGCGAAGGTCCGGCCGGCCCCGACAGCGTGCTGCATTTCAGCGGCGACAGCGACGCCCATATCGTGCGCGGGCTGGTGGCGCTGGCGCTCGCCATCCATTCGGGCCGGACCGCGAAAGAGATCCTCTCGACCGACGCCTTCGCCATCTATGAACGCCTGGGCCTCGCAGCCCATCTCACGCCGCAACGCTCGAACGGCGTCCGCGCCATGATGGAGCGCATCAAGGCCGACGCGCGCGCCGCCGCCCAGGGCTGAGCTTGAGGAGGCTGAGCTTGAGGAGGCTGACCCTTCAGAAGGCTGGCCCTTCAGAAGGCTGGGCCTGCAGCCTCACGGCAGAACGGGCCGGTCGATGATTTGCCGCAGGGCAAAGCTCGATTGAATTCGCGCGACATGCGGCAGTCGAGAGAGCTGGGATTTATGCACATTCTCGAAATCTTCGACATCGCTCGCAACGACTGTGAGCAGATAGTCGTCGGCACCGGACATTAGAAAACACCGCAGCACGGACGGGCAGCGTGCCACCGCCTTCTCGAAAGCGGCGAGCGCCTCTTCGCTTTGACTGTCCAAAGCGAGCCGAACGATGACCGTGACCCCCAGTCCGAGAGCCTTTTGACTGAGGCGGGCGTGATAGCCGACGATGACTCCCTCTTCTTCGAGCGTGCGCTGCCTGCGCGCAACGGCCGTCGCCGACAACCCGATCGTCTCGGCAAGTTTGACATGGCTCGTCCGACCATCTCGGACGAGCTCCTTCAGCAACGCGCGGGAGAGATGATCGAGGGGCATGAGATTCTGGACCTGAAGTGCAGCTCTGCGCAGGAAAGCAACAGCTTTCGCCCATGCTACGCCGTTATCACGCGCCGCCTACTGAAAAATCGACACATAACGCAGGAAACGCCGTGGCGAAGCGCAATATGCTGAACCCATAAACCAATGGGAGGGGTGATATGCGCATCGGCGTTCCGAAAGAAATCAAGGTTCACGAGTACCGCGTCGGGCTGACGCCCGAAGCCGTGCGAGAATACGTATCCGCCGGCCACGCCGTGATCATCGAGAAGGGAGCGGGGGCTGGCATTTCGGCGTCAGACGCTGCCTACGAGGCCGCCGGCGCTCGCATCGTGGCGAGCGCGGCCGAGGTGTTTGCCGAGGCCGACATGATCGTGAAGGTCAAGGAGCCGCAGCCAGGCGAATGGGCGCAGTTGCGAGAAGGCCAGATCCTGTTCACCTACCTGCATCTCGCTCCCGATCCGGCGCAGGCCGCCGGTCTGGTCGAATCCGGCGTTACAGCCATAGCCTATGAGACCGTCACGGATCGCTTCGGCGGCCTGCCTCTTCTTGCGCCGATGAGCGAAGTTGCCGGGCGGCTCGCGATCGAGGCTGCCGGGGTTTCTCTCAAGCGCCATGCAGGAGGACGTGGCATGTTGATCGGCGGCGTGCCCGGCGTGCCCCCGGCGCGCATCGTCGTGATCGGAGGCGGCGTCGTGGGAACGCATGCTGCGCGCATGGCGGCAGGCCTCGGTGCGGACGTGACGATCCTGGATCGGTCGCTTCCACGCTTGCGGCAACTCGACGAATTGTTCGGCGGCCGGGTGCGCACGCGCTTCTCGACGCTCGACGCGATCGAGATGGAGATATTCGCCGCCGACGTTGTCATCGGGGCCGTGCTCATCCCGGGTGCCGCGGCGCCGAGGCTCGTGTCGCGAGCACAATTGTCGGGCATGAAGCGCGGCGCGGTGCTTGTCGACGTCGCGATCGACCAAGGCGGTTGCTTCGAGACCTCGCACGCGACCACCCATGCCGATCCGACCTATGAGGTCGATGGCGTGATCCACTATTGCGTCGCGAACATGCCAGGGGCCGTTCCGCTCACCTCGAGCTACGCCCTGAACAACGCCACTCTCCCATTCGGGCTCGCCCTGGCCTCGAAAGGCCTCGATGCCATTCGCAGCGATCCTCATCTCGCGGCCGGCCTCAATGTCCATCGCGGGAACATCACGAATGCTCCGGTCGCGGCGAGCCTTCAGAAGCCCTACAGGTCGGCAGAAGAGGTCTTGGCTGGGCAAAGGTTGGCTGGGTAGGAGCGAGCGAGATCGGGCGCCCTTCGCCGGCGAGGACTTCCGGTGGGCACGCGGCTATCCCGGGGATAACATTTCGTCGATATGAGCATCCGATGGAATGCTATGCCTTCGCGGCGGCGGTCTATGCCGTGTTCAGTTATGACATGGGTTTCAATAGCCGCTTCCTCGAGTGCCGCCTCAAAACCGACGACGACCGCAGCCCGGCCGCCTGAGCGGCCCCCTTCCGCGACAGGAGCACCGGCACCCTCATGCCGAGCTATCCCGACACCTTCTACGCTCGCACCATTGCGACGAGGCACGACCGGCCTCCCCTGCGCGGACCTGTCGAGGTCGAGACCTGCATCGTCGGCGGCGGGCTGGCCGGGCTGACCTGCGCGTACGAACTCGCCCGCGCCGGGCGTTCGGTCGCGGTGCTGGAGGCGCAAGCCGTCGGCTGGGGCGCCTCGGGGCGCAATGGCGGCTTCGTCGGCACGGGCTATTCGCGCGGCTACGCCTCGATCGCCGGCGCCATCGGCGAAGACAAGGCCCGCGCTCTGCACAGGCTTTCGATCGAGGGCCTGCGCATCGTCGCAGACACGATCCGTGACCTCGGCGTGACGGACAGCGTCGCCCCCCTTCCGGGCAAGGTGGCCGCCGTACGTTACGACAGTGGCGACAGGCTGCGGCGCACTGCAGAGCGGCTGGCGCGCGACTTCGGCTACCAGGTGGAATTCTGGCCCCGGGACCAGGTTCGCGAGGTGCTGCGCTCGCCGAGCTATCATCAGGCCCTGTTCGATCCTCATTCCTTTCACATCCATCCGCTGAACTATGCCCGCGCGCTCGCTGACGCGATCGAGGCGCTGGGCGGGCTGGTCATCGAGGATGCCCGCGTCGTCTCGGCCGATCTGTCGGGCGCGCAGAAGCGTGTCGCCACCGCGGGCGGATCGGTCACAGCGAAGAATGTCGTGATCGCCTGCGGCGGCTACACCGACGGGCTGGTGCCGAAGCTGCGCGCCAGCCATTTGCCGATCGCAACCTATGTGCTGACGACCGAAGCCGCGCCCGATGCGCTGGCGCAGGTCATCGGCACGCGCGCCGCCGTCAGCGACGACCGCCGCGCGGGCGATTACTACCGCTTGGTCGAGGACGGGCAGCGCCTGCTCTGGGGCGGGCGCATCACCACCCGGACCAGCGAGCCGCGCGATCTCGCAGCGCTGCTACGCCGGACGATGATCGCCACCTATCCGCAGCTTGCGGACCTGAAGATCGAGATGGCCTGGTCGGGCCTGATGTCCTATGCGCGGCATCTGATGCCGCAGATCGGCCGGCTCGGGCCCGGTGTCTGGCATTGCATGGGCTTCGGCGGGCACGGCCTCAATACGACGGCAATCGGCGGGCGCGTCGTCGCAGAGGGCATTCTGGGCACAAGCGACCGCCACACCCTGTTCGAGCCCTTCGGCCTCGTCTGGAACGGCGGCCCTTTCGGTACGGCCGCAGTCCAGGCGACCTATTGGAGCTATCAGCTCGCCGATTGGTGGCGCGAGCGACGGACATCCTGAATGTATCCGTTCAGGCTGAACGCCGATGAGGCCTTATATCGATCGCCAGGGTCGTGTCGGCCTATGGCTGGCCGGATTTTCATCCGCTCGCCCGGATGAGCGTCGAGGTCGATCCGGCCATTCTCTCAATATATGCCGGCCTCTATGAGCTCACGCCCACGAAGAACCCCCAAGCCATGGCCGAAGACGCCTCCCAAAGAAATCGTCACACGGTTCATCAATCGATCCGCATCACCGCAGCCCCTGGGAAGGTCTGGGCTGCCCTGGTCGCTTCCTGGGCCGGGGAAACATGGCGCAACGCCGACTTCGAGACCGACTGGCAAATCGGCAGCCCGATCGCGATAACGGCGAGGATCGGGGCAAAGCGCTATAGGGACAAAGGGCGCGTCATCCGCGTCGAGCCATACGACCTGCTGCAATACGCCTATTGGTCACGCATCTCCGGCCTTCCGGATGTTCCGTCATCCTACTCCACGATCACGTTCAAGATCGTGCCGGAAGGCGACCAAGTTCTGCTGGAGGTCGAGCAGGACGTGCCGCCCTCGCCGCTTCGTCATGGCAAGGACTGGTCCATCGGGCCTGAATCGGGTTTCAGGCATGTCGAGTTCTATTGGCGCTCGACATTGCCGATCTTGAAACACGTCGTGGAACAAGGCGTTGCAATATAACTCTCGTCTTCTCCGTGCTCGCCTCGCCGGTGCCGGCATGCAGAAGGCCGCCGGCAAGCCGGCGGCCTTCTGAATTCCAGGGCGAGCGCCATGCGCCCGCGCGCAACCGGTGCGCTGCCGTGTGTGTCGTCTCAGCGGCGCTTGCGGCGCTGCTGGCCCAGGCCCATCTTCTTGGCGAGCTGCGAGCGCGCTTCGGCATAGTTGGGGGCAACCATCGGATAATCAGGCGGCAAACCCCACTTCTCGCGATACTGCTCCGGGGACATGTTGTATTGCGTCCGCAGATGGCGCTTCAGCGACTTGAACTTCTTTCCGTCCTCAAGGCAGATCAGGTAATCGGCCGTGATCGACTTCTTGACCGGAATCGCGGGCTTGGGCGCCTCGGCCGGCAAGACCGGAGCGGCACCGCCAACAACGCGGCTCAGCGCAGCATGCACATCATTGATCAGAGCAGGCAATTCGGACACAGGGACAGAATTGTTCGAGACATAGGCCGACACGATGTCAGCCGTCAGCTCGATGAAATCCGAACCGTCATTATCAGCCATGATAGCATCACTCCTTATGTGTTCTTGGACCAAGGCCTTGCTTGATCGCCCACGCCGGTCAAGGCGCTGATGCCTACGCTGATAACGGCCTGCGGTTGGTCAAGAACCTGCGGCCATAGAATCATCCCAAGCGGATCGATCAGATAGTCATGTAGTCGATACTCAACGACACCGCAAGTGAATGAAGCGGCGCGAATACGGTCGCAGGCAAGCAATATCACAGCGAGCCTAAATGCAATGACGCTCGGCACTGTGCAGGTACGTGCATTAGCGCTCGTCATGGTTGTCTTGTCAGGTATGACAACCATCTCTACCAGTCATCGGCGACAGAGGATCATGGTGCCTTCAATGAGCGCAGTGAAATATTCAGAAAACATTTTAACGTCTTCGTCGCGGCGGAGAATCATGCCTCCACGGGCCGAGATCCGCACGCAGACGAAGGCCGTCCACGGTGTGGAACTTCGCGACGACTATGGCTGGCTGCGCGCCACCAATTGGAAAGATGTGCTGCGTGACCCGGACGCGCTGCCGAAGGACATTCGAGACTATCTCGAAGCCGAAAATACCTATTGCAAGACGCTGATGGCCCCGACGCGCCCGCTGCAGCGCGCGCTCGTCAAGGAAATGCGCGGGCGGATCAAAGAAGACGACGCCAGCGTGCCGCAGCCTGATGGCCCGTTTTTGTATTATTCGCGCTACCGCAAGGGCGGCGAACATCCCCTGATCTGCCGCAAGCCGCGCAGCGCCAAGGCCGGGAGCAAGCCGCGCGAGCAGGTCATGCTCGACGCCGACGCCCTCTCCGAGGGCAAGGATTTCTTCGACCTCGGCGACGCCAGCCACAGCCCCGACCACAACCTGCTCGCCTGGAGCGCCGACGAGGCCGGCTCGGAGCTGCACAGCATCCGGGTCCGCGATCTCACTACGGGCCAGGACCTGGAAGACCGTATCGACGATACAACCGGAGAGATGGTCTGGGCGCGCGATTCACGCTCCTTCGCCTATGTCCGGCTCGATGCCGATCACAGGCCGTCCAAGGTCTTCCGGCACCGTCTTGGAACGGATCCTGCGAGCGATGAGCTGCTGCATGACGAAAGCGATGCCGGCATGTTCGTCGACATCGACGAAACCCAGTCGGGCCGCTTCCTGCTGATCTCAATCGGCGATCACGAGACCTCGGAGATCCGGGTCGTCGATCTCGCTTTGCCCGATTCACGGCCGGTGACGATCGCCCCGCGCCAATTGGGCCGCCAGTACAGCGTCGAGCACCACGACGACGCGTTCCTGATCCTGACCAATACTGACGGCGCCGAGGACTTCAAAATCGTCACCGCCCCCCTCGCCTCGCCCGGGCCCGAGCAGTGGCGCGATCTCGTGCCGCACCGGCAGGGAACGCTGATCCTCAGCCATCTCTGCCTCGAAGGCCGATTGATCCGGCTCGAGCGCGAGGAGGGCCTGCCGCGCATCGTGATCCGCGACCTCGCCAGCGGCAGCGAGAGCCAGATCGCCTTCGATGAGGAGGCCTATGGTCTGGGCCTGGACGCCGGCTATGAATTCGAAACCGACAGCCTGCGCTTCATCTATGCCTCGATGGCGCGGCCAGCCGAGACCTATGATTACGACATGGCGACCGGAGAGCGCAGCCTGCTGAAACGGCAGGAGGTGCCGTCCGGCCATGACCCGGCGGCCTATCGCGTGCGCCGCATCTTCGCGACGGCCAAAGACGGCGCCAAGGTGCCGATCTCCCTGCTGCACCGGGCAGATACGAAGCTCGACGGCTCGGCGCCCTGCCTGCTCTACGGCTATGGCTCCTATGGCTCGGCGATGTCGGCCTCGTTCCGGACGCGGCCACTGAGCCTGGTCGATCGCGGCTTCGTCTACGCCATCGCCCATGTGCGCGGCGGCACCGACAAGGGCTGGCGCTGGTATCTCGACGGCAAGCGCGACAAGAAGACCAACACCTTCACCGATTTCATCGCCGCCGCCGAGGCGCTCGCCGAAGCGGGCTTCACGACGCGCGGGCGCATCGTGGCGCAGGGCGGCAGCGCCGGCGGGATGCTGATGGGCGCCGTCGCCAACATGGCTCCGAGCCTCTTCGCCGGCATCCTCGCCGAGGTGCCCTTCGTCGACGTGCTCAACACGATCCTCGACGACACCTTGCCACTGACCCCGCCGGAATGGCCGGAATGGGGCGATCCGATTCGCGATGTCGCAGCCTTCGAGACCATCCGCAGCTACTCGCCCTATGACAACGTCAAGGCCCAGGCCTATCCGCCGATCCTGGCGATGGGCGGCCTCACCGATCCGCGCGTGACCTATTGGGAGCCGGCGAAATGGGTGGCGCGGCTGCGCGCGACCATGACGGGCGGTGGCCCGGTGATGCTGCACACCAATATGGAAGCCGGCCATGGCGGCTCGGCCGGGCGCTTCGATTCCCTGAAAGAGACCGCCCTCTCCTACGCCTTCGCGATCCAGGCAGTCGGAGAGGCCTGGCCCAAGGCGAAAGCAGGATCCGAAAAAGCGAGCACGGGCTTTTCGGATTGATCCTGCCCTCACTCTTGGATGAGAGATGGATTCAGATTTCAGATGGGATCATTTCGTACACCATCTGAAATCATCCGGCTCTAGCGGGCCGGAATCCTGATCAGACGCCGAGACGGCTCTTCTCGCTGGCGAGATAGATCTTCAGTTCGTCCATCGAGGCGAAGTTGTAGTCGCCATCGGGCGTGCGCGCCTTGATCGAGCCATCGGCGAAGATGGTGAAATGCGCATCGCCGACCTGGTAGGCGCCGACGATGCCCTCCTCCGAGGCGGCCGGCGGCGCGGCGGCGGAAGCCTCCTCCTCGGGAGCTTCCTCGCCGAGCCTGACTGATGCGGCATTGTCCTGGTCGGCCTCGTTTTGGCCGGCCTCATCTTCGGGCAGCTCGCCCGCCGCAGCCGCAGCCGGCTCGGCCTCATGCTCCGGCACCGACGGTTCGACACCATGCGTCACAGGCGGCCATGGCGGCAGCTCGCCCTCAGCCTGCGGCGCCTCGGCCGGAGGCGGGGCTGAATCATGCGCATCGCCATCATCGGGGAACCAGGAATCGTGTTTTCGCAAGGGCGACGCCATCCATGCCGCGGCGGATTCGGTCGCTTCGGGATCGCGAGCGGCCGATAGCGGGGTCTCCGTCTCGGCCGGCGCGGAGGCCGCATCCGGCTCGCCGAGCTGCAGGCGTTTGGACAGGCTGTCACGCAAGGCGCCGAACTCGTCATCCAGCCCCGTCATGCTCGAAGCGGCAGATTCGTGGGACGGTGGCTCCGACTCCGGCCAGTGCAACAACTCCTCGAAAGAGCTTTCGAGATAGCTCTGCGCGGGACCATGCGGCTCGGCCTCGGTCTCGATCGAAGCCTTGGCCTTGGCCTGCAAGGGCTCGACCGCCGCTTCTGCGGTCGATTCGGCCTTGTCCGCATCCGCCGCCTCGGGAGCAGGCTCCTTCGTTTCCTCCTCGGCCGCCCCCGGCTCCGCTTTCGACGGCTCGGCCGCTTTCGGCTCGTCCAATGGAGTTGAGGCGGCAGCCGCTGCCGCCGACGACGATGACGCTTCCTCATGCGCCAGCAACTCGCCGAAGAAATCCGGCTCGTGCTCGGCAGCCGGCTCCGCCTCGGGCGAGACGTCGGGCTGCGCCGCATGCGCGGCGCTGCCGGCGATCACGGCCGCGCCGGCACCGGCCGCCAGGCCAAGCCCCGCAATCGCTCCCGCGGTCCCCCCCACAGTCCCTTGGCCCCGATGGGCGGCGCCTTCAGCGGGAACCGGCTCTCCGCCGGCCATCGAAGCGAGCGATGCCGCCAGCACGGCGTTGGACAGGCTCGTCCTGACACGGCGGATCTCGACCAGCACACAGGCCAGCATCAGCATGAGCAGGCCGGCCGTCGCGGCGATCGCACCGATGATCACCTCGGTGAAACCGCGCTCGAGCACCAGATAGGGCCAGCCATCGACGATGGCCGCAGCGCCGCCGCCGAGGAAAGCAAGGCCCAGCAAGATGAAGATCGTGATCAAAGCAGCATTCCTGACAAGACGGCCAAAATGACCGACGATGGCACAGGCATTCCAGCCATCTTCTAACACATTGAATAAGAGAGAGTTTCGATAACGCGCCCGGATAGGACGATGAATCGGGCGTCAATGAGGCGCGCCCGTTCTCAAGACATGGCCCGGTCCCCGGCTGAAGCGGTTGCCCATGGCGAGGCGGAGGCTTAACTAGCGTATGGAATGGCGGGCCGCTCACCAAGGCGTCCCGGCTCAAACCGTTCACCGGAAAGCCATTCTCAGTTCAAGCGATTTGACAGCCCAAGGAGAGGCAACAATGTCCTTTACCCTTCCCGATCTGCCCTACGCCCATGACGCGCTCCAGCCCTTCATGTCGAAGGAAACGCTGGAATTCCACCACGACAAGCATCATCTCGCCTATGTCACCAACGGCAACAACGCGATCAAGGGCACGGAATTCGAGGGCAAGTCGCTCGAGGAGATCGTCAAGGCCTCGTTTGGCAAGAACCCCGCCGTGTTCAACAATGCCGGCCAGCACTACAACCACCTGCACTTCTGGAAGTGGATGAAGCCCAATGGCGGCGGCAAGCTGCCGGGCGCGCTGGAAAAGGCGATCGTCGATTCCTTCGGTTCGGTCGAGAAGTTCAAGGAAGACTTCGTCGCCGCCGGCGTCGGCCAGTTCGGCTCGGGCTGGGCCTGGCTGGAAGTGAAGGGCGGCAAGCTCGCCATATCCAAGACCCCCAATGGCGAGAGCCCGCTGGTCCATGGCGCGACCCCGATCCTGGGCGTCGACGTCTGGGAGCATTCCTACTACATCGACTACCGCAACCGGCGGCCCGACTATCTCAAGGCTTTCCTCGAGAGCCTGGTGAACTGGGACTACGTCGCCGAGCTCTATGACGGCGCCAAGGCCTGAAGCCTTCGAAGCTTGAGACAGATATGCAAACGGGGCCCTCGCGGGCCCCGTTTCTTGTAGGCTAAGGGCAAAACCTGCTCTAAGCGGCGACGCTGTGCAGGAACTGGTCGACCGTGGCGCGCAGGCGCAAAGCCTGGGCCGCAACCTCTCCCGCCGCGCCCCTGACCTGCTCTGCCGACTGCCCTGTCTCCTCGACGCTGTCGGCGAGCACGCTCAGATCACTCGACACCGACAGGGCCGAGGAGCTCGCCATGGCGACGCCGCTGGCGATCTCGCCCGTCGCGATAGCCTGCTGCTCGATCGAGGTCGCGACCGAATTGGCGAAGCTCTCGATCGCGCCCATGCGCTCGGCGATGTTCTGGATCGCGCCGACGACCTCGCCGGTCGCGCCCTGGATGGCGCCGACCTGGGCAACGATGCGGTCGGTCGCATCAGCCGTTTGCGAAGCGAGGCTCTTGACCTCGGCAGCGACGACCGCAAAGCCACGCCCGGCCTCGCCGGCGCGGGCCGCCTCGATGGTCGCGTTCAGCGCCAGGAGATTGGTCTGGGCCGCGATGTCGCGGATCAGATTCACCACCTCGCCGATGGCACGTGCCGTCTCGTCGAGCGCACGCACCGAACTTGCCGTATCGCGCGAGACGGAGGCCGCCTCGACGATCTCGGCGCGGACGCGCCGGACCTGGAACTCGACTTCGCGAATGGCCGCGCCCATCTCCTCTGCCGCCTGGGCGGCGTTCTCCACATTGACGGACGCCCCTTGCGAGTTCTGCGCGGCGCGCGCCGCACGGCCCGAGGATTCCGCCGCGACGCGGGCCAGGCCGTCGGAGGCCTCGCTCATCCGGTCGGCATTGCTCTTGAAGGCTTCCAGCGCGACGCCGACCTCGGCGCGGAACAGCGCGATCGCCTCATCGACGCGCTGCTGGTGCTGGCGGCGCTCTGCTTCCGAGACATGCTGCTTCTCCTGCAGGACCGCGCGCTCGCCGAGCCGGACCTTGAGGATGCCGAGCGCATGAGCGATGGCGCCGATCTCGTCACGCCGACCGAGTGCGTCGATGGGCGTGTCGAGCTTGCCGTCGGAGATGCTGACGATCGCCTGCGTCATGCTTTTCAGCGGCTTCATGGTGCGCGAGAGCGAGATCCAGAGCAGCGGCCCCAGCACCAGCAAAATGGCGATGCCGAAGCCGATCGTCGCGACCTGTTCCCAGTTGGATCTCGCGACCAGGCGCGTCTTGTCGAAGCGGATCGCGATATAGCCGATCTGCTTCTCGATTCCGCCGACCTTGACCACATGCAGCTTCGTGACGAAGGTCTGATCCTCGATCTCGGTCGAGGTCACGCCCGCCATGACGTCCCAGGGCGCGCGGCCGAGCGCGGCGGTCAGCGCGCGCGGCGTCAGCGACAGGCGCGCCTCCTCGGTGCGGCCGGCGCTCGCCAGGATCGAAAGATCGTCGGCCACGATGCCGGAATCGAAATCGGGATCGCGCCGCAGGGATTCCAGGATGTAGCCCAGCGTGGTGGTGTCGCGCGCCAGGATCAGCGCCGGCGACGCATTGACGACCATGGTGGTCAGCGCCGTCATCTTCTGTTCGAGGTCGCCGCGCGTCTTGGTGTCATTATAGCGCGCAACCGCGACCACGACGAAAACGATGGCGATCGCGACGAGAGCCACCGCCGCGCCGGCGATCTGGCTGCCCAGCGACTTGGTGACGCCTTCCCTGGTCGCGAGCGCTTGGGCAGGGGTTGCCGCCATGCCGGCCCGCTTGAACCACTTCATTGCGCAGATGTCTCCCCGCTGTCGCGTGCTAGGCGCGCAGCCCACTGCGATCCCCGAGCACGCAGCATGAAGGAACGAGGTAAAGAATAGCTTGCGTGAAGAAGAGGTTTAACGCTGTTCGCCGGCCGAGCCGGCTCTCATCAAGGAGTGAGAGCAGGCTGCGAAGGCGGCGTGAGGCCCAGTTCCGAGAAACGGACCATGGCCAGCCCCGGGGGCGGCACGAAGCTCATCAGCGCCGCATGCTCCAATGGCCGCGTCGCGACGACCGGGTCGAGCCCTTCCAGCTCCTCATCGACGAAGCCAGGATGGCACATGACGAGATGAGCCGGCCCCGGTACGACCAGGAAGCGCGCGAGATCGGCCCGGAAGTCGCGAGCGGGGTCGAAGGGCGAAACACCGGAAAAGCCGCGATTGACCGGAATGCCGCGCCTCAAGGCCGATCGGCTCAAGCCCCGCGCCAGGCCGGCGATGACCAGCGCCTTGCTGACCGCGACGCCGCGCCGGCGGATCGCGGCGGCCGTGTCGGCGGGATCGCGCAGATAGACCGCGCCCTCCCGGTAGCGCTGCTGCAGCGCCGCCAGCACCGCGCCGCGTACGCCGGGCAGGACATGGACATGCTGGTGCCCGTCGAGGAAATCCGGCGCACGCCCCATCGCATCCTCGAAGGCGTCGAGCTGACGTGCGATCTCGGCGGCGATCTCAGCGCGCGCCGTTCCCGACAGGAGCGCGGCCCGCGCCAGATCGCCCAGCTTCGGCAGCACGCCATTGGCGGCCAGGCGCGGCATCGCGCCGAGCGGGGCGGCGCAGGTCAGGTTCAGATGCAGGCCGAGATCCGCCCTGCCCGCTTGCGCCGCGAAAGCTCCGGCGAAAGGCTTCCAATGCGGGCGGTTGGTCATCGCGCCCGCCGCAGACAGCTTGCCGGCCTCCAGCAAGGACAGGATCGAGCGGCTGACTCCCTCCGTCAGGGCGAAATCGTCGGCGCAGAGAACGAAGCCGGTCGTCATCTCGTCTGTCATCCCAGGTTCATCTGCGATCGGATAAAGGCCGCGCGGCGAGCCGACCCGGAACAATCGGGGCGGAGGCTGGCAGGGCTTGCTCTGACCGCCCTTGTGAGCACGCCAGCTTTACGGTTCTGTGCGGTAAGCGTCACCCCTCATCGGGCAGCGAGCCGCAAAGCCTCGTCGAGCAAGTCCCAATCGAGCAAGTGCTTGTCCAGATCTACGCCTGAGAGGTTCTGTTCGTGTCCGAGACGTCGCCCATCTCCCCTTCGGAAGTCCTGAGCCCCGGGGCGGAAGCCTCGCGCGCCCGGGCCAGCCGGCCGGAGCTGTCCATCGTCGTGCCCGTCCATGACGAGGCTGACAATCTGCCGATCCTGGTCGAGCGGCTCAAGACGGTGCTGGCGGGTGCGGTATCGTCCTGGGAACTGGTCTGCGTCGATGACGGCAGCCGCGACGGCACGCTGTCCGTGCTGAAGCTACTGAGCGCCGGCGATCCCCGGATCAGCGCCGTCTCGTTCAGCCGTAATTTCGGCAAGGAGATCGCCATCGCGGCCGGGCTCGACCATGCCTCGGGCGACGCGGTCGTGATCATGGACGCCGATCTGCAGCATCCGCCGGAGACGATCCTGGTCTTCCTGGAGAAATGGCGCGCCGGCTTCCTGAACATCTACGGCCAACGCGCCAGCCGGGCCGGCGAGAGCGCCCTCAAGCGCAATCTCGCCAGGGCGTTCTACAAGCTGTTCGCGAGCTTCGGCGAAACCGAATTGCCGGAGGGCGCCGGCGATTTCCGCCTGCTCGACCGCAAGGTGGTCGACGCGCTGCGTGCCCTGCCGGAACGGGCGCGCTTCTCCAAGGGGCTCTATGCCTGGGTCGGCTTTCCCTCGATCGGCGTGACCTTCGAGGTCGCCGAGCGCCAGCATGGCGAGACCAAGTTCCGTTTCGGCAAGCTGTTCAGCTTCGCCTTCGACGGATTGTCCTCTTTCTCGACCGTGCCCTTGAAGATCGCGACCTGGGCCGGCGTCGTGATTGCCGTCATCTCCACGCTCTCGGCAGCCTTCTTCCTGCTGCGCACGGTCTTCTTCGGCACCGACCTGCCCGGCTTTCCGTCGCTGATCGTCTCGATCATGTTCTTTTCCGGCATCCAGCTGATCTCGCTGGGCATGATCGGCGAATATGTCGGGCGCATCTTCGCCGAGGTGAAGCGCCGGCCGCTCTATCTGATCGGCGAGCGCGTCGGTTTCGACGCCCGCACCGTCGACCATCCGCGCGGCGACGCCCTGCCGCCCTTGATCCGGTAGACGGCCAAGCTGCGTGGCCGCACTGGACCATCCTTCGAGACGCCGCTATGCGGCTTCTCAGGACGAGGGCTGAGGTTCCAGGCCGCCCCAAGGCACGCGATGTTCAGAAAAATCCTCTCCGTCGGCGGCTTCACGCTGCTCTCGCGCCTCTCGGGCTTCGTGCGCGACATCGTGCTGGCGGCCATACTCGGCGCAGGCCCGCTGATGGATGCGTTTTCGGTCGCGCTGCGCCTGCCCAACCATTTCCGGGCGATCTTCGGCGAAGGCGCCTTCAACCAGGCCTATATTCCCGCCTATGCCCGGGTCAGGCAGCAGGCCGGCCAGGCGGCCGCCGCGCTCTTCGCCGACCGGGTCTTCACCCTGAACCTGATCGTCCAGATCGTCCTGCTCGGGCTCGCCTTGCCCTTCATGCCCGAGGTCGTGCGCCTGCTCGCGCCCGGCTTCGCGCATGATCCGCAGCGCTTCGAACTCGCGGTTGCGCTGACGCGGATCACCTTTCCCTATCTGCTCTTCATCACGCTGGTGACGCTGCTCTCGGCCAATCTCAACGCCGTCGACAAATTCGCGGCAGCGGCGGCAACACCGATCCTGCTCAATCTCTGCCTGATCGCTGCGCTTGCCGTTGCCTTCCTGTTCCCCAATGCGGCCTATGCCGCCGCCTGGGGCGTGGTGGTCTCGGGCTTCCTGCAATGGCTCGTGCTGGCGCTCGCGGCGCGCCGGGCGAATGTCGCGGCGACCGTGGTGCGGCCGCGCATCGATCTCGACGTCAAGGCCTTCCTGAAGGCGTTCGGGCCGGCCGTCATCGGCTCGGCCGGTGTCCAGATCGCGCTTTTCGCCGATACGATCATCGCCTCGCTGCTGCCGGCCGGCGCCTATTCCGCGCTCTACTACGCAGGCGGCCTCTACCAATTGCCGATCGGGGTCATCGCCATCGGCGTCGGCACGGTCCTGCTGCCGACGATGAGCCGCCTGCTCGCGGCAGGCGATGTCGCCGGCTCCGACAGGGCGCAGAACCGGGCCGTCGCGCTGACGCTGATCGCGGCCGCCCCCTTCGCCGCCGCATTCCTCGCTGTTCCCGAACTGATCGTCTCCGCTTTGTTCGAGCGCGGGCGTTTCGACGCTGCCGCGAGCCAGGCAGCAGCGGCCGTGCTCTTCGCTTATGCGATCGGGCTGCCGGCCATCGTGATGATCCGTACCCAGGTTTCGAGCTTCCAGGCGCGCGGCGACACGACGACGCCGATGCTGGTCTCGCTGGCGGCCATTGCCGCGAATGTCGCGCTGAAATTGCTGCTCTGGCGCGACTGGGGCGCGCCGGGCCTGGCGCTGGCGACCGCGGCCGGAGCCTGGATCAATGTCGGCGCGCTGTTCGTCCTGGGCGTGCAGCGCGGCTGGACACGGCCGGCGCGGGGGCTGTCGGGCTTTGCCGCCATCGTCGTGCTGGCAGCGGTCATGGCGGGCCTGGCGGCGCGC
Organism: Allobosea sp. BE125; assembly: GCF_031456075.1. Taxonomy (NCBI): domain Bacteria; kingdom Pseudomonadati; phylum Pseudomonadota; class Alphaproteobacteria; order Hyphomicrobiales; family Alloboseaceae; genus Allobosea; species Allobosea sp. BE125. Next base: position 233,350 of record NZ_JAVDTY010000004.1, on the reverse strand, counting down.
TTGTCCGCCCCCTCCCTGCTCACAGCGACAGCGTGGTTTCCGCTGCAACCCAGGCTCGCGGGACTCGCCTGCGTCGGGGCCGTGGCCGCGGCGATCTATCTCGCGATCGCCGCGCTGGGGCTCAAGCTCAGCGGAGTTGGCAGGCTACTGCGCTAGCATTGCTTGTTTGACACGGAACCACCGCGTCATCCTGGACAAGCGGCGTAAGCCGCGCGGCTCCGGGATCCATCGTAGAGTCCCGGAGCCCTACGATGGATCCCGGGACGACCTTCGGGCGCCCAGGATGACACCACAGTTCCGAGAATAAACGACCGGCTATGAGACGATCTCACGCCGCCTTGGTGTGGGCGAAGTCCATGTAGAGTTCGCGAGCGCGACGGAACATCGGGCCGGGCTGCAGCGTGATGTTGTCGATGCGGGTGACCGGCATGCATTTGGAATAGTTGCCCGAGATGAAGATCTCGTCGGCCTGCTCGAAATCGCTGTAGCGCAGGCTCATCTCCTCGACGGGGATGCCGTCCTGCCTGAGCAGGCCGATGACGCGCTGGCGGGTGATGCCGTTCAGGAAGGTGCCATTGGGAGCCGGCGTCCTGACGACGCCGTCCTTGGCCAGGAAGATGTTCGAGGTCGCGGTCTCGGCGACGTTGCCCAGCATATCGAGCACCAGCGCATTGTCGAAGCCGGCGGCCTTGGCGGCGCGCAGGATGCGGGCGTTGTTGGGATAGAGGCAGCCGGCCTTGGCGTCGGTCGGCATCGTCTCCATGGTCGGGCGGCGGAACGCACCCTGCGTCACCGAGAAGCCGTTGGTTGGCTGCGGCATCGGCGCCTCGAACAGGCAGAGGCAGAACTGCGTCGAATCCGGGTCGGGCATGATGGTCGAGGGCCCGTCGGCCTCACCCCAATACATCGGCTTGACGTAGAGCGCCGTGCCGGGGGCGAACTTCTTCACGCCCTCATGCGTCTTCTCGATGATGAAGTCCTGCGTCACCGTGGCCTTGAGGCCGAGCGCCACGGCCGAGCGGTTGACGCGGGCGGCATGGGCGGCGAGATCGGGCGCGACGCCATCGAAATAGCGGCCGCCGTCGAAAACCGAAGAGGCCTGCCAGAGCGCATGGCTGCGTGGACCCACCAGGCCGGGGTTGCCTTCGTGCCAGGCACCGTCGAACCAGCTCCACGTCTGAGAATACCATGCCATAGCGGCGCTCCAATTTGGTCAGTTTTGCTGACAGACACCGTCTGCCCAGAGATCGCCGACGTCAACATGGCGCAGGCCGCCAAGCGATGACGGGATGTGATGGAAGCGATCGGAAGCCGTGATCGATCAGAAGCCGAGCGCGCGTGCCACTGAGACCGTCGCCATGCCGACCGCCAAGGCCAGCAACTCGCTGCGCCGCAGCACCATGCTACCGATCGCCGCGATGAGTGCGAGCGCGGCGGCGAAACCCAGCCGCTCGATCAGCGGCAGCACGGTCGCGACCACGATCGAGCCCGGCAGCGCCGCAAGCCCACGCCGGACGCGCGGCGTCAGCGGAATGAAGCCCATCATGATCACGCCGGAGATGCGGCAAAGATAGGTCGCCAGCATCATGGCGAGGATGACAAAAACGGCGCCCCATGGGCCGGGATCAGGCACGGTCATCGCTGAACGCCCCTGTGAGCGCGCCGGCAAGCGAGCCGACGATGATGAAGGCGTAGCCCTCGATCAGCTTCGCCGTGACCAAGGCGACGAGCCCGGCGACGACCCAGGGCACGGCCGCCCGCTTGCCGCGCCAGAGCGGCACGATCATCGCGGCAAAGAAGATCGGCATGACGAGATCGATGCCGTATTGGCGCGGATCGGCCACCAGCGCGCCGAGCAGATATCCCGGGATCGTCGTCGCAACCCAAACGATCCAAAGCGTGATGCCGGCGCCGATGATCACGCCCAGATCACGCCCGCCCTCGCCATGGTAGCGCGCGCCGACCAGCCAGCTCGCATCGGTGAAGAGAAAGAGATGCGCGGCGTTGAGCGCCCTGGGATAAGGCGCGAACCAGGGCTGCAGCGAAGCCCCCTGCAGCACCATGCGCGCATTCACCGTCGCGGTGACGACGGCAAGCCCGGCAATCGCCCCCCAGCTCCATTCCGGCCGCCACAGCTCCATCGCCACCAGCTGCGCCACGCCGGCATAGACCAGCGCGCTCATCATGACCGTCTCGAGCAGGCTCAGCCCCTTGGCCGCGGCCGCCGCGCCGAAGGCGATCGCGAAGACGACGATACCCGGCAGCAGCACGGAGACCCTGCGGACGCCCAGGCGCACGCCCTGCATGGTGAGCAAGGGGCGGGCAGGCTCCGCGGTCGGTTCGGGTGAAGCGGTCATGGCTCTTCAAGAGCGCTAACGCCCGAGGCGGTCAACGGATGGCAGCACCGACTGCGCATGAGGCCTGCGCAGGGCGGGACAAGAGCCAGTCCCGTGCTAGCCTCGCGCCATGCACTGGCTGACCTCTCCCATCGCCGCCCCTGCCCTGCCCGCGACCTGGCTGATCGCGACCGGCGCGAGCCCGGCCAACCTCGCTGAGCGCTCGGCCTTGCGGCGCGAGACAGCGCGGAGAATCATCGCCGCTCAGCTTGGCCTGCCGATCGAGGTCATCACGATCGAGCACGATGAACGAGGCCGGCCCCTGCTGGCTCGGCCGGCCGGGACGGGGCTGCATCTCTCGCTCGCGACGCGGGCGGGCGTCGTCGCGCTGGCGCTCGCGCGGCATCCTGTCGGGGTCGATGTCGAGCAGGTCGAGCCCCTGGCCGCGCCGCCGCTCGTGATCTTGCACCCGCAGGAGCGCAAGGCGCTGCTCGCCCTGCCCGAGCCGGCACGGCCGCTGGCCTTCGCACGGCTCTGGGCCGCCAAGGAGGCCTATGTGAAGGCGCTCGGCACCGGCTTCGCCCGCTCTCCCGAGAGCTTTGCCGTCACGCTTGCCTCGCAGGAAGCCTTCAGCGTGAGCGATCCGGAGTGGCCGCACGCAAATCTAGGCATGAGCCGCATCAAAGAAAACGGCGGCCAGGAAAGCCTGGCCGCCGCGGTGGTGGTTCTCGGCTGAGCGAGGCCTTAGCCCGGCTCTCCAGCCCGCTTCTTCCTCAGCACATAGGCGACGAGGCAAACGAGCGCCGCGCCGATGGCCGAGGAGACGTAGTGCGGCGTGGCGGCCGGACCGATTCCGAGCGCGCTGACATCTGTCGGCACGGGGGTGACCCAGCTCGGCATCTTGACCTGGAGCCATTGCAGCACGGCGATGTCGCCGATGATCATTTCCGCCGCGATCCAGCCGAGCAGGGCCGCGCCGAGCCAGACCAGGATCGGGTAGCGCTCGATGATCGTGGTCAGGAGCTGCGCGCCCATAATGATCAGCGGGATCGAGAGCAGCAGGCCGAAGATGAACAGTTCGGGATGTCCGCGCGAGGCCGCCGCGATGGCGATGACGTTGTCGAGGCTCATCACGGCGTCGGCGATCGCGATGGTGCGCACGGCCCGCCAGAGATTGTCGCTCGCCTCGATATCGTTATGGGCTTCCTCCTCGCCCATGGCGAGCTTGATCGCGATCCAGAACAGCAGGACGCCGCCGACCACCTTCAGGAAGGGCACGTTCAGCAGATAGCTGACCACGAGCGCGAAGACGATGCGCAGGCCGACGGCCGCGCCGGCACCGAGCCAGATGCCGATCTTGCGCCGGTTTTCCGGCAGCGAGCGGCAGGCGAGCGCGATGACGACCGCGTTGTCGCCGGACAGGAGCAGGTCGATCCAGATGATCTGGAGCAACGACACCCAGAATTGGGATGATGAAAAATCCATAGGTCGGTCAGTCCCTGTGTCAGAGGGCCGGATCTGGCCGGCGTGGTTTCAGCCAATAGCCAAGGGCGAGCACGAGAAGCGCGCCCAGGGCAGCGGCCGGATATTCGAGGCGATGCAGCGTATCGGCGCCGAACCGGGTGATGAGCCAGGGATCGCTGTCGAACATTTCGCCGGCGACCCAGCCGAGCAGCGCAGCGCCCGCCCAGACCAGGATCGGGAAGCGCGTCAGCAGGCTGGTGATGAGGGAGGCGCCGAGCACGATCAGCGGGATCGAGATCACGAGCCCGGCGATCAGGAGCGGGATCGAATCCTTGGCGACGGCGGCGATCGCCAGCACATTGTCGAGGCTCATGACGATGTCGGCGATGGCGACGGTCTGGACCGCCTTCCAGAGCTTGCTGCTCGCCGTGATCGAATCCTCGTCGCTCTCGCCATCCTCGATGATCAGCTTGACCGCGATCCAGACCAGCAGCAGCGCCCCGACGATATGCAGGAAAGGCGCGTTCAGCAGCGAGGCGATCAGCACGGTGAAGACGACGCGCAGGACCACCGCGACGCCTGCGCCGAGCGCGATGCCCTTGGCCCTCTGCGCGGGCGCCAGCGCCCGGCAGGCGAGCGCGATCACCACGGCATTGTCGCCGGAGAGGACGATGTTGAGCGCGATGATCTCCGCCAGTTTTCCCCAGATCAGGGGATCGACGAAGGAAATCGAGGAGAGATCCATCAAAGCCAGCCCTTCCAGCAACGTCAGCTCGGTTTTTAGTTAACCCGGCGGCGCTGTCGCGCCTCCGGGGTCTTGGGCACCGGAGTTTTGGGTGCCAAAATCTTGGGGCCGGACTTCAGCCCAGCGCCTGCTCGACAGCCTTGCCCGCGGCTTCCGTCCCCAGCGTGCCGCCGAGGTCGCGGGTGCGGGTGCGGGCGTCGCCAAGCGCGCGCTCGATTGCGGCCTCAATGCCCTTGGCGGCTTCGATCTCGCCGAGATGATCCAGCATCATCGCGCCCGACCAGATCTGGCCGATCGGATTGGCGATGCCCTTGCCCGCGATGTCAGGCGCCGAGCCATGGACCGGCTCGAACAGCGAGGGGTAGTCGCCGGTCGGGTTGATGTTGCCCGACGGCGCGATGCCGATCGTGCCGGTGCATGCCGGGCCCAGATCCGAGAGGATGTCGCCGAACAGGTTGGAAGCCACGACCACGTCAAAGCGGTCGGGATTCAGCACGAAATGCGCGGTCAGGATGTCGATATGGTACTGGTCGACGGCGACGCCGGGATAGTTCTTGGCCATCTCCTTCACCCGCTCGTCCCAATACGGCATGGTGATCGAGATGCCGTTCGACTTGGTCGCCGAGGTCAGCTTTTTCCGCGGACGGCGCATCGCCAGCTCGAAGGCGTATTTCAGCACGCGGTCGACGCCGACGCGGCTCATCACCGTCTCCTGCATGACGATCTCGCGCTCGGTGCCGGCGAACATCTTGCCGCCGACCGAGGAGTATTCGCCCTCGGTGTTCTCGCGCACGACGAAGAAGTCGATATCACCGGGCTTGCGGCCGACGAGCGGACCAGGAACGCCCGGCATCAGGCGCACGGGGCGCAGGTTCACATACTGGTCGAATTCACGCCGGAAGAGCAGCAGCGAGCCCCAGAGCGAGATGTGGTCGGGCACCTGCGCCGGCATGCCGACCGCGCCGAAATAGATCGCGTCATGGCCGCCGATCTTCTCCTTCCAGTCGTGGGGAAGCATCTTGCCGTGCTTCTCGTAATAATCGCAGGAGGAGAAATCGAACTCGTCGAAGCGCAGTTCGAAGCCGTATTTCTTCGAGGCCGCCTCGAGCACGCGCAGGCCCTCGGGCATGACTTCCTTGCCGATGCCGTCCCCGGCGATGACGGCGATACGATAGACGCGATTGGTCCCACTCATGGGTTTTCTCCAAAGAAGGCCGTGAATTCGGCGGCGACGAGATCGGGAATCTCCTCCGCCAGATAATGCCCGCCCGGCAAGGCACGGCCTTGGACGTTCTCGGCGCGCTGCCGCCACAGCACAAGCGGCTCGAAACATTTGCCGATGATGCCGTTACCGCCCCAGAGCGCGAGCAAGGGCTGGGTCAGCTTGCGGCCGCCATCCTCATCGTCATGGCGGATGTCGATGGTGGCGGCGGCGCGATAATCCTCGCAACTCGCATGGATGGTCTGTGGATCGCTGAAGCAGCGCAGGTAATGCGCCAGGGCCTCAGGCGCAAAGGGCGTCAGCCCGGCCGAGCCGGAGCCGCATTTCTTGCGCCAGTAAGCCTCCGGATCGGCCCCGATCATCCGCTCCGGGAAGGGCGCAGGCTGGATCAGGAAGAACCAGTGCCAATAGGCCCGCGCGAAGGCGTCGCTGGTGTTGGCGTACATCTCGCGGGTCGGCGCGATGTCCAGGGTCGCGAGCTTGGTGACGCGCTCGGCATGGTCGAGCGCCAGGCGATGGGCGACGCGTGCGCCGCGATCATGCGCGCCGATGGCGAAGCGCTGATGCCCGAGCGCCGTCATCACCTGCGCCATGTCGAGCGCCATGGCGCGCTTGGAATAGGGGACATGCTCGGCATCGCTCGCGGGCTTGTCGCTGTCGCCATAGCCGCGCAGATCGGCGCAGACCAAGGTGAAGCGGTCCCGCAAATGCGCGGCGAGCCTGTGCCAGAGCGCATGCGTCTGCGGATAGCCATGGAGCAGCAGGAGCGGCGGCCCCTCCCCGCCCGTCCGGACGCGGATGCGCGCGCCCGATGTCGCGACATCGAGCAGGCGGAAGCCGGGGAAGAGGCTGTCCTGGACGGGAACTTCAGTGACGATCATCAGGGCCGCGTGGTTGCAATAATCGGTAGCCGATAGCCTGCTTCTCGAGCGATTGCGCGCGTCGATTATTACACAATCCTGATCAATAGCGGGCGAGCCTCAAGGCAAGCATGTGCCGGGAGCGGCAAGCCGTCATGCTCGCCCTTGTGGCGAGCATCTACGTCTTGAACACCGCCCTCGCCAAAGAAAGACGTGGATGGTCGGGACAAGCCCGACCATGACGTAGAGGGTCAGCCCCGCAGCGCCGCCCCATAGCGCTTGGCCATCTCGGCGACGATCCTGGCGCCGACTGCCTCGATCTCCGCCTCGGTCAGTGTTTTGTCGACCGGCTGCAGGGTCACAGCCAGCGCGACCGACTTCTTGCCGGCCTCGACGCCTTGCCCTTCATAGAGGTCGAAAACCGCGACATCGGCGATCAGGGCCCGGTCGGCGTTCTGCGCGGTCTTCATCATGTCGCCGGCCGCGACCTTCTTTTCGACGATGAAGGCGAAATCGCGCGTCACCGGCTGGAAGCCCGAGAGCGCCAGCTTCGGCTTGACCTTGGTCGGCTTGTATTTCGGCAGCGGCAGCGCATCGAGATGGATCTCGAAGGCGACGAGCGGGCCCTTGACGTCGAGCGCCTTCAGCACCTTGGGATGCACCTCGCCGAAGGCGCCGATGACACCCTTGGGGCCGAACTGGAGCGTGGCCGAACGGCCGGGATGGGCCCAGGCAGGACCACCAGCAGAACTGCCGCCAGCGACGATCTGCAAGCCGCCGACCGGAACCCCGAGCCCCGTCAGCAGGCCCATGAGATCGGCCTTGGCGTCGAAGACATCGACGGGCTTGGCCGCGCCGTCCCAATGGCGGCCGACGCCTTCGAGCCTCGCCGTGCCCCGGCGCAGGCCGGCCGCGGCGATGAACTGGCCCTCGGGCGTATCATCCTTGAAGACCTGCCCGACCTCGAACAGCGCGACGTCGCCGAGGCCACGATCGGCGTTGAGCTGGCCGGCGCGGATCAGCCCCGGCAGCAGCGAGGGGCGCATGTCGGAGAGATCGGCCGCGATCGGATTGGCGAGTACGAGCTGGCGCGCGCCGCCGCCGAACAAAGTCGCGGCGTCATGCGAGATGAAGGACCAGGTCACCGCCTCGACGAGGCCGCGGCTGGCGAGCAGGCGCTTGGCGGCGCGGGTGCGCTTCTGCAGCACGGTGAGGACCGGCTTCACCACCTCGCCCTTGATGCGCGGCAATGGCGTCGAGACGACGCGGTCGAGCCCGGCGATACGCACGATCTCCTCGACGAGATCGGCCTTGCCGGCAACGTCGCCACGCCAGGACGGAGCGGCGACCTTGACGCGCTCGCCGGCGCCCGAGACGTGGAAGCCGAGCGAGGTCAGCGCAACCTTCATCTCGATCTGCGGCAGATCGAGCCCGGTCAGGCGCTTGACCTCGGACCAGGGGAAATCGATGGCATGGGCGCTCTCGGGCAGATCGCCCTCGAACACCATCTCGGAGGCTTCGCCGCCGCAGAGATCGAGGATCATCGCGGTGGCGAGATCGAGGCCCGGACGGGCGAAATCGGGATCGACGCCGCGCTCGAAGCGATAGCGCGCATCGGAGTTGATGCCGAGCGCGCGGCCGGAGCGCGCAATGTTGAGCGGGTCCCAGAGCGCGCTCTCGACCAGCACATCGGTGGTGGTCTCGTCGCAGCCTGAGGCCTCGCCACCCATGATGCCGGCAAGCGACTCGACGCCATGCTCATCGGCGATGACGACCTGCTCGCCGGTCAGCGTGTAGCTCTTGCCGTCGAGCGCCAGGATCGTCTCGCCGTCCCTGGCGCGGCGCACCGTGAGATCGCCCTTGACCTTGGCGGCGTCGAAGACGTGCAGCGGCCGGTTGCGGTCGAAGGTCATGAAATTGGTGATGTCGACCAGCGCATTGATCGGCCTGAGCCCGATGGCGCGCAGCCTCGCCTGCAGCCATTCGGGCGAAGGCCCGTTCTTGACGCCGCGCACCAGCCGCAAAGCGAAGACCGGGCAAAGGCCCTTGTCCGCCTCGGCGAAATCGAGCGTCACCTTGACCGGGCAGGGATAAGTCCCGCGCACAGGCTGGGCCTGCGGCGTCTTGAGGCCGCCGAGCCCGGCGGCGGCGAGGTCACGCGCGACGCCGGCGACGCCGAGCGCATCGGCCCGGTTGGGCGTCACCGCGATCTCGATCACGGCATCGTCGAACCCGGCATAGGCGGCATAGGACTGGCCTATGGGCGCATCCTCAGGCAAATCGAGAATGCCGTCATGATCCTCGGAGAGCTGCAACTCGGCAGCCGAGCAGAGCATGCCGTTCGACTCGACGCCGCGAATGACGCCCTTGCCGAGCGTGATGTCCTTGCCGGGGATATAGGTGCCGGGCGGTGAGAAGACGCTCTTCATGCCGGTGCGGGCATTGGGTGCACCGCAGACGACCTGCACGGGCTCAGCGCCGCCGGTGTCGACCATGCAGACGCGCAGCCGGTCAGCGTTCGGGTGCTGCTTGGCCTCGATCACATAGGCGATGGTGAAGGCCTGGAGAGCCTTCGCCTTGTCCTCGACGGCCTCGACCTCGAGGCCAACGCGAGTCAGCGTCTCGGTGACGGTGTCGAGCGAATCCGTGGTGTCGAGATGGTCCTTCAACCAGGACAGAGTGAACTTCATGGGTGTCCGTCACTTCTCAGATTGGCATGGGACATCGCGGGCGACGCAGCGTTGAGCTGGTCTTCCCCATCTGTCCGGATCTTCATGGAATTGCCGCGCCAGGTGACCTCGCCGGCGATGAAGGCATAGGCCCAGACGCCGGGAAAGATCAGATCCCGCAGCAACAGCGCCAGCGGCATGCGCCAGGAGAGATACCAGCCGACGCCATAGGCCAGCGCCATCTCCGCCACATACCAGGGCAGCAGCACGAGTGCCGGGCCAAGCCATGCGGAATATCCGTAGGCCGCCGCAGCGAAAGCCGCACACAGCGCCGGCAGCAGCGGGCCGGACAGGATCTCGGGCGCGAAGAAGGGCAGGAACGTCACCCGGCGCAGCCGTGCCCAGCGGAACTGCCGCTGCACGACGTCATACAAGGAGCGCTCGCCCAAGGGCTGCTCGAAAGGCTGGCCGACGAGATGGACATGCTTGCCGGCCCGGCGCACCAGCTTGGTGGCGGCGGCATCCTCGGCAATCTCCTCGCCCAGCACGGCGATGCCGCCATTGGCGTCGAGGAAGGGCTTGTTCCAGAGCATCGACTTGCCCTGCGCGAAGCCGAAGCCGAGCGCCTCACCGGCATATTGCCAGCGCGCCTGGAAGGTATTGAGGAAGGCGCATTCGAGCTCGGCCCAGAAGCCCTGCGGACGCGAGCCTGCCGGCGTCGAGCAGACGAGCCCGGTGTCGGGGCGCCAGGAGGCCAGCATGCGCTGGATGTAGTCCCTCGGCATCAGCACGTTGGAATCGGCCAGGATGACCCATTCGGTCGTCGCCGCTTCCCAGCCCTTGACGCAGTTGTTGAGCTTGGGATTGGCGCTGACGGCGACATCGCCGGTGATCAGGCTGACCCGCTCGGCGCCGAAGTGGCCGATCAGCTCGGCGACCAACGGCACGATCGGATCATCGCCATCGGCGACGCAGAAGATCGTCTGATAGCGAGGATAGTCGAGCAGGAGGCCAGACGTCGCCGTCTCCCTGCTGAAGGCCTCGATGCCGCGCACCGGGCGCACGATCGTCACCGGGGGCTGTGCGTCGAGCAGAGCGCAGCCGGCATCCTTGCGGCGCAGGCGCACCAGAGCGATCGCCTGGCAGAGCAGGTTGATCGCGAGAGCGAGCGCCGCAAACAGGCCAGCAGATGCCGCCAGGCTCACCGCAACCTCCCCTGATGCCGCGACGCGCTCACGACGACAGCCCGCCCGTCAAGGTCGGCAGGTCGAGCGGCCGGAAGCCGTAATGGGCGAGCCAGCGCAGATCCGCCTCGAAGAAGGGGCGCAGATCCGGCATGCCGTATTTCAGCATGGCGATGCGGTCGATGCCCATGCCCCAGGCGAAGCCCTGGTAGACATCCGGATCGAGCCCGCAATTCTTCAGGACATTGGGGTGGACCATGCCGCAGCCGAGAATCTCGAGCCAGTCCTCGCCCTCGCCGAAGCGGATCTCGCCGCCCTTGCGCGAGCATTGGATATCGACCTCGACCGAAGGCTCGGTGAAGGGGAAGAAGGAGGGGCGGAAGCGCATCTTGACGTTGTCGATCTCGAAGAACGCCTTGCAGAACTCCTCAAGCACCCATTTCATGTGGCCCATATGGGCCTTTTTATCGATGACGAGCCCCTCGACCTGATGGAACATCGGGGTGTGGGTCTGGTCGGAATCCATCCGGTAGGTGCGGCCGGGGCAGATCACCCGGATCGGCGGCTCCTGCGCCATCATGGTGCGGACCTGGACCGGCGAGGTATGGGTGCGCAGCAGCTTGCGCTCGCCATTGGCATCGGGCGCGAAGAAGAAGGTGTCGTGCATCTCGCGGGCGGGATGGCCGATGGGGAAGTTCAACTTGGTGAAGTTGAGGTCGTCGGTCTCGACGTCCGGGCCTTCCGCCACCGAGAAGCCCATATCGCCGAAGATCGCGGTGATCTCGTCGATGACCTGGCTGATCGGGTGGATGCGACCGCGCGCCTCCGGCCCCTCGCGGACCGGCAAGGTGATGTCCACGGTCTCGGAGGCAAGCCTGGCGTCGAGCGCAGCCTCGCCCAGCGCTTCCTTGCGGGCGCCCAGCGCGCCTTGCACCTTGTCGCGCAGGCCGTTGATCAGCGGCCCCTTTTCCTTGCGCTCCTCGGGTGTCATCGCGCCCAGCGTCTTGAGCAGCGCCGAGATCGAGCCGGCCTTGCCCAGCGCTGCGATCCTGACCTGCTCCAAGGCGGTCTCGTCCTGCGCGCCGGCAATGTCGGCAAGGAGGCTCGCGCCCAAGTTATCGATCTCGTTCATGCCTGCTCTGGTCCATTTGCGAGGCATCTTCTAGGGTGTCGCCAGCGGCGAGGCTAGAGGCAATCATGCTGGCAAAGCATCGCTGCGACGGCAAATCCAGGCCGTTTCACCTCGATGAGGGCAGCCGCATGACAATCATGTCTCAATGGCGGGCGGCATTGATCGTGAGCTCGTTCATTGGCATGGCCGTACCGGCGGCAGCGCAGGACGGCATGCGCGTCACCGTCACCGGCGAGATCAGCGACACCTGGTGCACGATCAGCGGGCTGATGTTCGCCAAGGGAACAGCTCACCATCAATGCGCCATCTGGTGCGCGCTTGGCGGCATTCCCGTCAGCATCCGTGATGCGAAGGGCAATCTCTACCTCATCCTGAAGATCGGCGACGACGACGACAGCGCATCCAATCCCAGGGTCGCGCGCATGGCGACCCACGAGGTCAGCGTCGATGGCGAATTGCTGGAGCGCGACGGCGTGAAATACCTGCTCGTCGACCGCATCGCCGACGACAAGGGCGTCATCACCATGACGCATGAGGAATACGGCATCCAGCCGTTCGGGAACTGAGCGATGAAGGCTCTCTCCACGATACGCCTCGCGCTGATGATTTTTACAGTGTCCAGCGCCACCTCCTCCTTGGCCGCCGAAGCCTGGAATATCCCGCACGAGAAGGCAGTCGTCCTGAAGGGACGCGTCGTCGACGCGCTGTGCCAGCTCAAGGGCCGCTGCGCGCCCGATTGCGGCAGCGGCAAGCGGCAGCTCGGCCTGCTGCTGACGGATGGCACGTTCCGGCTCGTGGCCAAGTCGAACATCGATTTCGCCGGATCGATCCCCGATCTGATCGGCTTCTGCGGCAAGGAGATTGAGGCCGACGGGCTCCTGATCGAGAACCCGGCCATAACCTTGTTCTTCGTGCAGGGCATCAGAGCCGATGCAGCTGGATCCTTCACGCCCGCCGAGCGCTTCAAGACGGATTGGGAGGCACGCAACGGCAAGGCAGAAGAGTGGTGGCGTGCCGATCCGGAAGCGAATCGAATCATCGCGGCCGACGGCCCGCTCGGCATCAAGGGCCTGGCGCCCAAGCCAAAGCCCTGAGGCAGCCGCGATGACCGACGTCATCACGCGCAGGGGCATGCTGGCCTGCCTCGCCGCGCTCGCCACAGGACGGGCTGTCGCGCAGGATCAGGCCAGCCAAGAGGGCGGCCACCAGCATGATCGGCTCGCCGCGCAGTTCGGCGGAGCTTTCACCCTCACCGATCACACGGGCAGGCGCGTCAGCGACGGCGACTTTCGTGGCCGCTTCACGCTGATCTATTTCGGCTTCACGCGCTGCACCGACACTTGCCCCATCGATCTGCCGATCATCGCCCAGGCGCTCGATTCGATCGGGCCGCTCGCAGACAAGCTCGTGCCGCTCTTCATCACGGTCGACCCCGGCAACGATACGCCGCCGGTCATGGCGACCTATGTCGCCGCCTTCCACCCGCGCCTGATCGGGCTCACCGGCAGCGAAGCGGAGATCGCGGCAACGGCCAAAGCTTACAAGGTGCATCGCCGCAAGCTGACACAGCCTCACCATGGCGCCGGCGAATATGCGGTCGATCATGGCTCGCTGACCTATCTGATGGGGCCGGACGGGCGCTTCGTGACGTTGCTGCCGCATAATTCGGGAGCCGAGCGGCTGGCCGCGATCCTGCGGAAATATCTCGCCTGAGGCGACAGGCCGCCTCTGCATGGCTATGCAAGGCATGCCCCACAGGACCGATGCCATGCCTGACAACAACGCCCAGAAAATCTCGCCCTCCTATCGCCTCGCCGCGCTCGACCCCGATTTCATCCTCGGCGATTCCACGCGCGGGGCGCGCTTCATGCTCGAATACCAGAAGGCCGAGGACAATCTGCGGGCACGCGGCATCGCCTCGACCATCGTGGTCTTCGGCTCGGCGCGGGTGCGCGAGGGCAATCCCTGGTACGAGGCCGCGCGCGAATTCGCGCGGATCGCCTCTGAACGCGGCGGCGCGCTGGCTCAGGCCGGCAATGAGCACCGGCATGTCATCGCCACCGGCGGCGGGCCCGGCATCATGGAGGCGGCCAATCGCGGCGCGACGGAGGCCGGGGCGCTCTCGATCGGCCTCAACATCACCTTGCCGCATGAGCAGGAACCCAATGCCTGGTCGACGCCGGACCTGACCTTCCGCTTCCATTATTTCGCGATGCGCAAGATGCATTTCGCCATGCGGGCAGCCGCGCTCGTCGCCTTCCCCGGTGGGTTTGGCACGCTGGACGAATTGTTCGAGGTGATGACGCTGGTCCAGACCAGCAAGATGCCGCCGGTGCCGATCGTGCTCTATGACAGCGCCTTCTGGAAAGGCCTGCTCAACCTCGACACGCTGCGCGAGGCCGGCTTCATCCGACCGGAGGATCTCTCGCTGTTCTCCTATGCCGATACCCCCGACGAGGCCTATGCCCGCATCGTCGCGGGCGCCGGCGACGCCTGGGAGCCGGCGGCGAAGGACAGTGTGCAGACGTGAGGCCTGGCTTGTCAGAGCCCGTTTGGAAACCCGCGAGCCCTCATCCTGAGGAGCGCTCCGCAGGAGCGCGTCTCGAAGGATGCTCCAGGAGGCTCCGGCGCAAGCTGGAGCATCCTTCGAGACGCCGCGTGCCGCAGCTCCTCAGGATGAGGGCTGGAGTTTCCAAACAGCCTCTAAGGCACCGTCATATCAAGCGGACTCCATGACAATCATCGGCCGACAAGACCGCTTACGCAGCGACGAAGCCAGCCACGGCAAGGATGGTCGTAAGGCTGGCCGTCATGCCGGATAGGCTGGCAGTCTTCTCGACATCGATCCACTCGGCGAGAGAATGCGCCCTGCCGCCGGTGCCGCCCGAACCGATCTTGATCGCCGGGATACCGAGGCTCATCGGAATATTCGCGTCGGTCGAGGACGCCTCGTGCGTGGGCACAAAGCCATGGGCCTGAAGGGCCGCCGTCGCGAACTGGACGATGTCGGTGTCCATGGCCGTGTTGCCGGCGGGGCGATCGCCCAGCGTCCTGATGTCGACGGTGATGGGCCCCTCGCTGGTCGAGCGGATCGCGTTCTCCTGTTCCACGGCTGCGGCCACGATCGCGCGGCACTGCGCGTCCAGCCTGGCAAGCTGCTCTGCCGATTCCGACCTGAGGTCGATGTCGATCCACGCCTCCTCGGGGATCGCGTTCACCGAGGTGCCGCCGCCGACAATGGAGGCGCAGAACGTGGTGCGAGGAGTGTCCGGCACCTTGATGCGACCGAGTTCGACGATCACTTGGGCCATGGCATAGATCGGGTTCACGATCCCGAACGCCTTGAAGCTGTGCCCGCCCGGTCCTTTGAACCGGACGGAATAGCGTTTCGAACCGACGCCACCAACCACGATATTGTCCACCGGCGGACTATCGACGGTGATGAAGGCTTCGATCTGGTCGCGATACCGACCTTTGGTGAAGAGATGGCGCACGCCGCGCAGGTCGCCGAGCCCTTCCTCACCGACATCGCCGACGAACAGAATATCGTTGCGGGTTCGGATGCCGGCGGCGTCGAGCGCGCGAATGAAAGCGAGCAGCACGGCCAGGCTGCGGGTGTCGTCACCGATTCCCGGCGCATAGAGCCTGGTGCCCTCGCGGCGCACGGTGACGTCGGTTCCTTCCGGGAAAACCGTGTCGAGATGCGCAGCGACCACGATCAAGCCACCGTTGCCGGTGCCACGCCTGACGCCCATGACATTCCCGATCTCGTCCTGCTCGACATCCTCGAGACCATGCGCGCGCAGCATCTCCAGATAAGCGGCAGCGCGCCTGTCCTCCTTGAAGGGTGGGGACGGAATCTCGGTCAGCGTGATGATGTCGGCGATGGTGCGGTCGTGATCGGCGTCGAGCACCTCGACCGCCGCCTTGAAAGCCGGATGCCGGGTGATCGCGGCGATTTCGGAGGCGTGGTCGCGCTGCACTGGCATTTCCCCATTATGCGGTCGGTGGCCCTGCTACGGCGCAAGCTGTGCCGTCAGCCTCGGTGCAGCGCAAGGGTTCGTGGCGAACATTGAAGTCCGCAGCGCACATCAAGGATGGAGCGAGCGCGCATACCGAGACAAAGAAAAAGGCCGGCATCGCTGCCGGCCTTTTCGAAATCAGTCAGGCAAAACCGCTCAGGCGGCCTTGCGCTCGCCGGCGTTGGGCTCGGCGGCCAGAGCGGCCTTGACCTGCTCGACGACGGCCGTGAACGAGGCCGCATCGTCGATCGCCATGGCCGAGAGGGTCTTGCGGTCGAGCTCGATGCCGGCCTTGGTCAGGCCGTTGATGAACATCGAGTAGACCAGGCCGTGCTCACGCACCGCAGCGTTCAGGCGCTGGATCCAGAGCGCGCGGAACGAGCGCTTCCGGTTCTTGCGATCGCGATAGGCGTATTGCATCGAGCGATCGACGGCCGCCTTGGCGGCGCGGATCGTATTCTTGCGGCGGCCATAGAAGCCCTTGGCGGCCTTGAGTGTCTTCTTGTGCTTGGCATGGGACGTTACGCCCCGTTTCACGCGAGCCATGTGATGATCTCCGGAAGGTTAGGGTGGCGTCAGCCGTTGGGGAGGTAATACTTCTTCACGTTGGCCGCATCGCCCTCGAAGAGGACGTTGGTGCCGCGGTGATTGCGGAGCTGCTTGTTGGTCCGCTTGATCATCCCGTGACGCTTGCCAGCCTGGGCGTAGAGCACCTTGCCGGTTCCGGTGATCTTGAAGCGCTTCTTGGCGCTCGACTTCGTCTTGATCTTGGGCATTTCAACTCCTCATTGGTCGCGGACGCGCGAATTGCGCCGCTTTCAGTTTTGCTTGTTCAAGAAGTGCTCTTGGGGAAGCAAAGATCGACCGCCACGGCAGCCCTTATCAGCCGGGCGATCGAAGGCCGCGCGTATGACAGAAAAGCCGCGCAATGGCAAGCACGCGACGAGGGCTCAGCGACAAGCCGCTTGACGATATCCGCGGAAGGCGCGTCAACACGTCACGACAGCGTCTCACGCTGGCCGCTAAGAAGTCCACACTACTCGAGAGGAAACGTCATGCGAACTTCATTGGTCGGACTCCTGGCCGGCATCGTCCTGAGCGCGGCGGCCAGTGCCCCTGCCCTCGCCCAGTCGACGCTCGACAAGATCAAGGCGCGCGGCCAGATCGTCTGCGGCACCAGCGAAGGCGTTCCCGGCTTTTCGCTGCAGGACGGCAACGGCGCCTGGAAGGGCTTCGATACCGATATCTGCCGCGCACTCGCAGCCGCCATCTTCAACGACCCCGACAAGGCCTCCTATCTCTCGCTCTCGAGCAAGAACCGGCTGGTGGCCTTGCAAAGCGGCGAGATCGATGTGCTGGCGCGCACGACGACCTGGACCCTTGGGCGCGATGTCGGCCAGGGCCTGACCTTCACTGCCGTCAACTACTATGACGGCCAGGGCTTCATCCTGCGCAAGAAGCTGAATGTCGCCAGCGTCAAGGACCTCAACGGCGCTTCGATCTGCGTCGCCCAGGGCACGACGACCGAGCTCAATCTCGCCGATTACGGCCGCACCCACGGCATCAAATTCGAAACCGTCGCTTTCGCAACGCTGGAAGACACCGTGCAGGCCTATGAGGCCGGGCGCTGCGACGCCTACACCACCGATCTCTCGGCGCTGGCTGGAACGCGCAGCCGCCTGAAGGCTCCCGACGAACACATCCTGCTCGGCGAAGTGATCTCGAAGGAGCCGCTCGGCCCCTGGGTCCGCAAGAACGATCAGGCCTGGTTCGATATCGTGCGCTGGACGGTATTTGCCCTGGTGAACGCCGAAGAGCTCGGTGTCACCCAGGCCAATCTCGCCGAGATGCTCAACTCCAAGAACCCGGAAATTCGCCGCCTGCTTGGAGCCGAGGGCAGATTCGGCGAGGGGCTCGGGCTCAGCAACGACTGGGTCGCGCGCATCATCAAGGCCGTCGGCAATTACGGCGAGAGCTTCGAGCGCAATTTCGGGGCAAAATCGGGCATCAACCTGCCGCGCGGCGTCAACAAGCTCTGGACCGATGGCGGGCTGCAATTCGCACCGCCGATCCGCTGACGCAACGGCAAGGATAGCGAATAGCGAATGGCGAGGTAAAGCTTCCATTCGCTACTCGCTATTCGCCATCTCCTGAGGGCCCCCAAACGGGCCCCTCAGCGGCTTTCGACCCGAAAGAAATCGATGAAAGCCCTGAGCGCCGGCCGCATCTGGCGGCGGCTGGGATAGTAGATGTGGAAGCCGTCGAAAGGCGGGCACCAATCTTCCAGCACGCGCACCAGCCGGCCGTCGGCGAGCGCATCGCGAACATAGTCCTCGAATACGAAAGCGATGCCGGCTCCATCGATGGCGGCCTGCGCGATCAGGTGATCCTCGCCCAGGATCAAAGGCCCTTCGACCGGCGGCTCGATGGCGACGCCCTCCTTCTCGAACTCCCAGCGATAGATCACGCCGCTGGAGAAGCGGAAGCGGATGCAGCGATGAGCGGACAGGTCCTGCGGACGCTCCGGCCGGGGCCTGCCTTCGAAATAGGAGGGCGCAGCGACCGCCGCCCCCCGCATCGAAGGCCCGATGCGAACGGCGATCATATCGCGCTGCAGGCTTTCGCCGAGCCTGATGCCTGCGTCGAAACCGCCCTCGACGACGTCGGAAAACCGGTCCTCGATGACGATCTCCAGCACGATCTCGGGAAAGGCTGCGGCAAAGGCGCCGAGCTTCGGCGCCAGCACGGTATGGGCCGCCGTGCGCGGCACGGTCAGCCGGAGATTCCCGGCGGGCTCGTCTCGGGACGCGACCGCCGCTTCCAGCGCGAGATCGATCTCCGACAGCGCCGGGCCCAGCCGCTCCAGCAACTGCGCGCCTGCCTCCGTGGGCGCGACGCTGCGCGTGCTGCGTGCCAGCAGGCGAACGCCCAGGCCGGCCTCCAGCGCCGATACCGCATGGCTGACGGCGGAGGGGGCGATGCCGAGCTCCTTCGCCGCATCGCGAAAGCCGCCATTGCGGGCAACCGCCGCCAGGACGGCCAATTGCGAGAGATGACTACGGCTCATTGCTCTATTTAATCGACCAAGCCGTGCAAGCTCAAGCCGATTATCGAACGAAGCCAGCGGCGCTATCTCACCATCATCACAGCAGAGGAGCCCGTGATGAAAACCCGCAAGCTTGGAACTGAACTGAGTGTCTATCCTGTCGGCCTGGGCTGCATGGGAATGAGCTTCGCCTATGGCGGGCAGGAAGAGAGCGCCGCCATCACCACCTTGCGCCGCGCCGTCGATCTTGGCGTGACCCTGTTCGACACCGCCGAGGTCTATGGCCCCTACGACAACGAAATCCTGCTCGGCAAGGCGCTGAAGCCCGTCCGGGACAAGGTCGTGATCGCCACGAAATTCGGCTTCAAGATCAGCCGGGATGGCGAGGGACCGGCGCGCATGACCGGCGTCGACAGCCGGCCACAACACCTCAAGGCCGTCGCTGAAGCCTCGTTGAAGCGGCTCGGCGTCGATGTCATCGACCTCTACTACCAGCACCGCGTCGACCCTGCGGTGCCGATCGAGGAAACGGTCGGCGCGATGGCGGAACTGGTCCGCGAGGGCAAGGTCCGCGCGCTCGGCCTGTCGGAAGCGAGCGCTGCGACGATCCGGCGGGCGCATGCGGTGCACCCGATCGCCGCCGTGCAGAGCGAGTATTCGCTGTGGAGCCGCGAGCCGGAGGCGCAGGTGTTCTCCACCTGCCGCGAGCTCGGCATCGGCTTTGTTCCTTACAGCCCCCTCGGTCGCGGCCTGCTGACGGGCGCGATCAGCAAGCCCGGCCAGCTCACCGCCGATGACTGGCGCCACACTTTGCCCCGCTTCCAGGCCGAGGCGATGGCGGCCAATGCGGCCATCGTCGACGAGCTGGCGGCGATCGCGGCGCGAAAGGGCGTGACGACAGCGCAGCTGGCGCTGGCCTGGGTGCTGCACCAGGGCGATTTCATCGTGCCGATCCCCGGCGCGCGGAAGATCGCCAACCTCGAGCAGAATGCGGCAGCGGCCGCAATCAGCCTCAGCGCGGCCGAGCTTGCAGACATCGCCCAGGCGATGTCGCCGGAGCGGGTCGTCGGCAGTCGCTATACCGAGGCCGCCCTCGCCCTGGTCGACGGCTGAGCCGGATGCGCCGACCGGCAAGGCCGAGCCGCGGCGCTTGACACGCACGACGCCACATCCATCGATGGGACCGGGTGCCGTCTCGCGGCGAAGAACGCGAACGGCACCCCATTATCGCGTTTTCGAGCGAAGTGGATACCGGTTCGCGTGAAGAAAACGCGTTAAAACAAAGATCTGAAGTCACTGAATGATCCAGCTGGATCGTTCAGTGACTTCAGCGCGCGGGGGGAAACGTCGATGAATCAGGTCACCATTCTGGCGGGCATCGCCGCGATCCATGCGCTTGCGATCGCCAGTCCCGGCCCGACCTTTGCGGTCGTCATGAGCTATGCGGTGAAAGGGGATCGCCGCGCCGGGCTGCTGCTGAGCTTCGGTGTCGTGCTGGCGACGCTGACCTGGGCGTTCGCCGCCGCGGCCGGTCTCGGCACCTTGCTGGCGAGCTTCCCGCTGGCCTATCGCGGCCTCCAACTCATCGGCGCGGCCTATCTGATCTATCTCGGCGCAAAACTGCTGCTCGGGATCCTGCGCCAGAAGGGCCCGGCAGCCCCTCACGCCACCTCCAAGCCGGTGTCGGGGCTGGAGGCGATCCGCGCCGGCTTCATCACCAACATCACCAATCCCAAGGTCGTCGCCTACTATGCCAGCCTGTTCGGCGTGATGATTCCGGCCGGCGCGCCAGGCTGGCTATTCTGGTCGGCCGTGGCGGTTGTCGTCGTGGTCTCGGCGGCCTGGTGGATCGCGGTGACGCTGTTCTTCACCGTGCCCGCGGTGAGCCGCGCCTATGTCCGCGCCAAACCGGTGCTGGACGTGATCATGGGCGTCGTCTTGATTGCGCTTGGCCTGCGGCTGGCCGTGTTCGGCTAAGTCTGCGACCATCGACCGTTCAGGCCCGGAGAAGCCATGACCACGCCCTGCATCATCACCGTCGCCATCACCGGCTCGCTGCCGACCAAGCGCGACAATCCGGCCGTGCCGATCTCGATTTCCGAACAGATCGAATCCACGCAGGCCGCGTTCGAGGCCGGCGCGACCCTGGCGCATTGCCATGTCCGCAGCGACGAGGGCACGCCGACCTCCGACCCCGAGCGCTTCGGCCGTTTGCTGGAAGGCCTGCGCCGGCATTGCCCCGGCATGATCGTGCAGTTCTCGACCGGCGGGCGCTCCGGCGCGGGGCGCGAGCGCGGCGGCATGCTCTCGCTGAAGCCCGACATGGCCTCGCTCTCGACCGGCTCCTGCAATTTCCCGACGCGGGTCTATGAGAACAGCCCCGAGCTGGTCGGCTGGCTGGCGAGCGAGATGCTTGAGCATGGCGTCAAGCCCGAGATCGAGGCCTTCGACCTCTCGATGATCTTCAAGGCGGTCGAGATGGGCGTCGCGGGTGCGATCAAGGGGCCGCTGCATGTGCAGTTCGTCATGGGCGTGAAGAACGCCATGCCGGTCGACCGCGCCGCCTTCGAATTCTACATCGCGACGCTGAAGCGGCTCGCGCCCGATGCGACCTGGACCGGCGCCGGCATCGGCCGCGACCAGATCACGCTCAACCGCTGGTCGCTGGAGCTCGGCGGCCATTGCCGCACCGGGCTGGAGGACAATGTCCGCCTCGACCGCGACACCCTCGCGCCGTCCAACGCCGCTTTGGTGAAACGCGTTGTCGATCTCTGCCCCGAATATGACCGTCGTCCGGCGACAGTGGCCCAGGCGCGTGCCCTGCTCGGACTGGCGGCCTGACAGCAACAGCTTGAATCCGCACCTCCGCGTCATCCCGCGCGGAGCCCTCGGGTTCGGCCTTTGGCCAGTCCAAGGCCAGGCTCCGCGCAGACCCGGAATCCATTCCGAGGCACCAGTGGATTGAATCGGACGCTTAGTACTCGCCCGAGACCGTCCTCACAGCTTGGGGAAAGGCGGCGCAGCCCTGCTCGCTTGCAGACGTTCGGAGGGCCGCTGGAGGGCCGACTGCGCAGGCTGGACCCTTCCTCCCACGAGCGGATATCTCTGGCGTAGCGCTCACCGCCGCCCATGGTGCGCTCCGGCTGATGTCCGAGCCGACCGCCTGTCGCAGGCCTGTGATATATTTGCTGCTTTGTAAACGCTCTGTTCGGTGTGTTGCCAATGCGGCCTTGTCGCAACGGCCGAATCCCGGAACTCTTGCAACCTGGGGGGGGTGCATTTCTCCCGGAAAAGTCACGATGGAGGCGGGCGTGAGCGGGGCTGCGGGGATGAAATATCTGGGAAAGGCGAGGTTTCTCGCGGGCGCGTCCTGCGCCGCTCTCGCCATCGCCTGCTCGCTGGCGACGCAGGCCACAGCCGCCAACTATACGGTGGCCAACTCAACGCAATTGATCAACGCCATCGCTGCGGCCAACGCCAGCGCCGATCCGAGCTCCACGATCACGCTGACCAACAGCTTCACGCTGCCGAGCAATACCACACTCCCAATGCCGACCAAGTCGATCACGATCGACACGCAAGGTTTCGTCCTGTCCGGCAGTACCAGTGGTGGGAACAACGGCATCAACTTCGGTAATAACGTTCTCCTATCCGGTGCGCTGACCGTGAACGGCGCCTTCGTGGGCGGCAATTCGGGGAGCATTGCCGTTCCCGGAGCGGGCCTGAATATTTCATCTTCCGTAGGCAGCGCAGGCCAGGTCACCAACAATGGCTCGATCACGGGAGGCAATGCACTGGTTACCGCCAAAACGGCCGGCGTCGGTGTCAATATATTGAATGACGCTACCTTGGTGAACAACGGCAGCATCTCAGGCGGAGTTGCGAATGCCTATTTGCGCCCCATCGGCAGCATCCAGGGGAACGGCGTCTCCCTCGGCAACGGCTCGACATTGATCAACAACGTCGGCGCCACAGTGCAGGGCGGGAACAGCCAGGGGATCGGCGCCGGCGCGGGCCTCTATATGAACGCGACCGCGCGAGCTGTCACAGCGACCAACTATGGCACGATCCGCGGCGGCTCGGACCTGACCGGCACGGTTGCGGGAAATGCGGCCGTTCGAGGTCTCAGCGGCAGTGCCAGCACGTCATCCCTTACCAACTTCGGCCTGCTTGAAGGCGGCAACGGTGCGGCTGCGATTAGCGAAGATGGCACGTGGAACCTCGCCATCGTCAACAACGGCACCATTCGCGCCGGCGCCGGTCAGAGCAATGCGATTGTGTTCGGCCAAACTGCGGCGAGTACGTCCACCCTCGAACTCCAGGCCGGGTCGATCATTACAGGCAACGTCGTGGCCAGCGCTTCAGCCACCAACGACACCTTCCGGCTCGGCGGGACGGGCAGCGCCAGCTTCGACGTCTCAACCATCGGCCCTGCCGCGCAATACCGCAACTTCGACGTCTTCGAAAAGACCGGCGCCGGCACCTGGAGCCTGACCGGCACCGGGACGGCCACCACGAACTGGACGGTCACCGAGGGCACGCTGCAGATCGGCAATGGCGGCACCAGCGGCAGCCTCGTCGGCAGCATCACGACCAGCAGCGCCGGCACGCTCGCCTTCAACCGCTCCGATGCCTTCGCCTTCGACAATCTCATCCTGGGCAACGGCACGCTCCGCCAGATCGGCAGCGGCACGACGATCCTGACCGCCAATAATGCCGCCTTCGCCGGCACCACCTTGGTCGAGGCCGGCACATTGTCGGTGAACGGGGTGCTGGGCGGCACTGTGACGGTGCTGGGCGGCCGGCTGCAGGGCAACGGCACGGTCGGCGCGACCACGATCGCGGCCGGCGGCACCGTCGCGCCCGGCAACTCGATCGGCACGCTGACCGTCAACGGGGCCTATCTGCAGGCGGCGGGCTCGACCTATCAGGTCGAGATCGACCCGGCGACCGTGACCTCCGACCTGATCCGGGTCAACGGCGCGGCGACGCTGGCGAGCGGCGCGGCGTTCACCGCCGTCAATTACACCGGAGCCACCCTGCGGGCCGGCCAGCGCTACACCATCCTGACCTCGAGCGGCGGGCTGACCGGACGCTATGGCTCGGGCGACTTCGCCATGACGCCCTTCCTGAGCCTGCGCGACAGCTACGACGCCAACAACGCCTATCTGACGGTGATCCAGACCCGCACCGTCGCCTCCGCCGGCTCGACGGGCAACCAGGCCGAGGTCGGCCGGGGCGTCGACAGCCTGCCCAGCGGCAATTCCATCCAAACCGGCATGCTCAACCAGCCGACGCTTGATTCAGCCCGCACCGCGCTCGACCAGATTTCCGGCGAGATCCATGCCTCGGCCAAAACCGCGCTGATCGACGAGAGCTGGCTCCTGCGCGCCGCTGTCAACGACCGGCTGCGCGCGGCCTTCGGAGGCGTCGGCGCGGCGCCGATGGCGACGCTGAATTACGGCTTCACCGCCGACCTCGCCCCGAGCGTGAAGGGGCCGATGCCGACGCTGAACGCCGACCGCTTCGCGGTCTGGGGCCAGGGCTATGGCGCCTGGGGCCGCACCGGCAGCGACGGCAACGCCGCCAGGCTGACGCACTCGACCGGCGGCTTCCTGCTCGGTGCCGATGCCGCCCTGTTCGACACGCTGCGCATAGGTGCGGTCGCAGGCTACAGCCGCAGCGTGTTCGACGTGAACAGCCGGTTTTCATCGGGCGAGAGCGACAATTACCATCTCGGCCTCTACGGCGGCGGGCGCTGGGGCGCGCTCAGCCTGAGGACCGGTGCGAGCTATAGCTGGCACGATGTCGAGACCAGCCGCACCGTCGTCTCCTCGGCCTTCGGCAGCAATCTGCGCGCCGGTTACGACGCCGGAACGGCCCAAATCTTCGGCGAGGTCGGCTACCGGGTCGATGTCGGCAAGCTGGCGTTCGAGCCCTTCGCGGGCCTGGCCTATGTCAACTTGCATAGCAGCGGCTTCAGCGAGACCGGCGGGGCTGCAGCCTTGACCGCCCGCGGCGACGACACCAGCCTCGGCTATTCCACGCTGGGCCTGCGCGCCTCGTCGAGCTTTGCCTTGCAGGGCATGGATCTGACCCTGCGCGGCGGGCTCGCCTGGCGCCATGCCTTCGGCGACGTCGATCCGACCACGACGCTCGCCTTCTCCGGCTCGAGCGCCTTCAGCATCGCCGGCATCCCGATCGCCAGGGACGCGGCAATCGTCGAAGCCGGGCTCGACCTCGCTATCGGCAAAAGCGCCACGCTCGGCCTAGCCTATACCGGCCAGCTCGCTCAGGACACGCAGGACCATGCCTTCAAGGGCGTGCTGGCGGTGAGGTTCTGAAGCGGGCTCCCGGAGCGTTTTCGGGGACCGGCTGAAAGCCGGACCCCGGGGGCCCGCCCGAGATGACGGCGTGCTCAGTCGAAAGACGATCCCCAGCTATTCGGCGGCGCGCAGCAGCGTCGGAGCGGGTTCGCCGTCGAGCCTCGCGCCGAGCCTGTCGACGTCGAGCAGCATCAGCATGCCTGCCGGCGCCCCTTGCGCATCGCGCGCGGCGACAACGCCGAGCGCGGGGACTTCCAGCTTCGCGGTCAGGTCGCGCAAAGGCTGCAGTTCCGAGACCGGGATTTCCGGTATCGGGCCGAGCGAATCGACGACGAGCCCGAGCGTCCGGCCAGCTGCGCGCACGATGACGATCTGCTGATCCTCGGCCAGGCCGTCGGGAATGCCGAGCAATCGCGCCAGGCGCAGCACCGGCACGGGGTCGCCCTGGTGCAGCTTGTAGCCGGCGAGCAACCCATCTCCCGCCTGCTTGGCCGAGGGCTTCAGGCCGGCGAGATCGACAGCCTCGACGACGTCGCGCGCCTTCACGCCGAGCCAATGCCGGCCGATATGGAAGGTCGCGGCCTCGAAGGCCTCGACGCCGTCTGGCAGCCTGCGCGCTGCAATGGCGTTGGCCGCGGCGCTCGATGGCCGCGCTCCGGCCTCGGCCGCGATATCGCCGAGCGGCACGACGCAGAGCGCCACCACATCGGCATGGTGTCCATCGCTGGTCTTGTATTCGCGATAGCCCTTGGACAGCGCCGCGCCGACCGCGACATGCTTGCCCTCGAATGAGCGGATACCGGCGAGATCGCCCTCATTGGCCAACCCTTGCGGGTCGATGGCGATCGGGCTCGGTGCGCCCACCGCGAAGCGCGGATCGGTCGAGGAGATGATGCGGCAATCGCCCGCGACGAGCAGCGTGAAGGCGCCGGGCAGCGCCGCGCCGGCTTCATCGACCGGCAGGGAATCCTGCAGGATCGCGCCGAATTGCGGCGTCGAGTCGAAGACGATCGCGATACCGCCGACCGCCTTGCCGCCAACCATCCTGCTCCCTGCCGGAGCCTGGACCGCGGCCGTATAGATCAGGGTCGAGGCCTCCCCATAAAGCGGCGAAGGCTCGAAGCCCGACACCGCATAATGCTGGTCCGAGCGCAGCGCCAGGGTCCGTTGCACCCATTCCGCTGCCAACGTCTCGCCGACCAGATGCGCCTCAACCGGCTGCGAGACCGCGACGACGACGCCCTTGGCGTCGAACAGGATCAGGTTGCTGTAGACCGTATAGAGCGAATTGATCGTCGCCAGGATCTCGCCGCAATGCCGCGCGCCCTCCGGCGTCGGCTCCGACAGCACGCGTGCAAAGGTCGCGTTCAGCGCCCACCAGCGGCAATCATTGGCGCGCTCATAGAGATTGCGATCCATGACATCGATGGCGAAGGCCGCGCGCGAGCGGCACTTCTCCATGACCGCCGCGACCACGGTACGGTGGAGGTCGCCGATCGAGGCGTCGAAGACAGCCTGCGTCCTGCGACCGGCATTGGAGATTTCCCAGAGCAGGATTTTCGAGAAGGCGGCGTTGGCCGCCGTCGATCCGGCCTGGCGGATCGAGCCGTTCCAGACCGAGCGGTTGAGGTCGCGCTGGATCATCGCAGCCTGGCGCGAGACCGTGAGCAGGTCCTCCGAGAACAGGTCGGAATGGCCGGTCACCGCCGCGAGCAGGCCATCGTCGATCCGCGCACTGAGCGCCCCGTCGCCCTGAGCGAAGGCAGCCTCCAGCGGCAGCAGCCCGAGCCCGATCCAGCCCGGTCCCATATAGCCCTGATAGCCGGAGCTGCGGCAAGCGACAGCGAGATATTGCCGGCCGCCGAGCTTGAGCACGGGGTCGCGCCCCTGCAGCGCTGCCGGCGACAGGGCAAGCCCCGCTGGCACCTGAATGGCGCAGGAGCCGGCGATGACCTCGCCCTGCGGCGTGGCGCAGCCCAGGATCGTCCAGTCATCCTCCGGCAGCAGCTTGCGGAAGATCCCCGCCATCTCGTCGGCGAGGCGGAAGACCAGCACGAGTACGCCGAGCGGGCGCTTGGCACGATCCTCGACGCGCCAGGCATAGACCAGCGACTGCGCCTCCGAGACGAAATCGACCACGCCGTAATGCTCGACATAGGCGCCGCTTGAACTCAGCGCCTCCTCGAGGATGGCGTGCCGCGCCGTCTCGGCGGGATGGGCCTGGAGCCTGGCCCGGACCGCGCCCTCGCGATCGACCAGGACGATGTCGGAATAGACCGAATATTTCGCGACATAGTCGCGGAAGCGCGCCTCGATCGCCTCGCGGGCAGCGGGCGTCGGCGTCGGCTGCTCCAGCATCTCGCGGATATCGGTGTCGGCGGCGAGGAAGCCGATATCGGCCGTGCGCTCGAAGAGATTGCGCACCAGCACATCGATGGCATTCTGCGCCTTGGTCCTGAGATCGCTGACGACCTTGTCGCGCGTCTCGATGGCGAGATGGTTGAGCAGGCTCCCCGTCAATTCCTCGAAGGCGGAACGCGTGCCCGACATCTCGGTCGCGTTGCCCGAGAGCTGGCCGAGCAGGGTCAGCGTGTCCCACGACGCCTGCAAGCGATCGAAGACCTGCCGATAGTCGTCGATCGCATGCATATGGCGGATGATGCCCGCCAGCGAAGGATCGATCGCGATTCCCTTGTGAAGCGTCTGCAAGGTTGGGCTCTTCCATTCGCGCCAATAGCCGCCTGGACGAGGCCCGGCGGCCGAGAAAAGACTGAACTCGACGCAACCGTTCCGGATCGAACCAAATCACCTGAGCGGCCGATTCGCACCAACCTGCCCCTGCCCGCAGCGCTCAAATTTGCGGCAAATGCAACGATCATTCACAGGGCGCAGGATTGGCCGGGCGCAAAGCGCGCCGCAACGTCAGAAAGAAGCCACCGCCGGGCTGCTCTCACCTCAGATCAAAAATGCGCCGCGGCCTGCATCAAAATGCATCATTCGTTTCATATTATAGTATAAGAATCATCTGTTTCATTCCATCACGAGTCCCGCTATGATCGCATCATGGATCAGATCGGCGTCGCCACCGCCCTGGATGCGCAATTCGATGACCTGCCTCCGCAGCTGCAGGCGGTCGCGCGCTGGGTGCTCGATCACCCCGCCGATGTCGCCTTGCTGACGACGCGCGAGCAGGCGCGGCGCGCCGGGCTTGCTCCTGCGACCTTCACGCGGCTGGCGCAGCGCCTTGGCCTTCCCGGTTACGACGCCCTGCGAACGGCTTATGCGGCCTCGCTGCGCCAGCGCCCCGACGGCTTCGCCAACCGCGCAACCGAATTGCTCGAACGCCATGGCGACGAGGGCGACAGCGCCATCGCGCAGGACATGTTCGCGGCCTTGGCCGAGCATGTCCGGGCCCTGCGGGAGCCGCAATCCGTCGCCTGCCTCGAACGCGCGGCCGAATTGCTGGCGAATGCGCGCGGCGTCTTCTGCTTCGGGCTGCGCTCCGCCTTTCCGGCCGTCTATATGCTCGACTATATCCGCACGCTGATCGGCGCGGAGTCGGTCCTCGCCGACACAGCCGGCGGGCGCGGCATCGATGCCTTGCGCCGGATCGGCCCGGGCGACGTGCTCTTCGTCATCTCGGTCTCGCCCTATACGCGCCTGACGCTCCAGGCCGCCGCCTATGCGCGCGACAAGGGCGCGTCGATCGTCGCACTGACCGACAGCGCGCATTCGCCGCTCGCCGCGCTCGCCGACGAGACAGTGCTGGTGCGCACCGAGACGCCCTCCTTCTTTCACAGCATGACGCCGGCCTTTGCGGCGGTGGAATGCCTGGCGGCGCTGATGACGGCGCGGCGCGGCAAGCCGGCGCTCGACGCCATCGCCGCCTCCGAGGCCCAGCTCGACGCCTTCTCGACCTTCGAGACCCCTCGCCGCGCCAAACGGAGACCATCATGAGCCATCTGCTTCACCGCAGCGTCAACGGCACCTATCCCGTCGCCGTCGGCGGCAAGGGCGTCATGCTCTTCGACGCCGAGGGCAAGAGCTATATCGACGCCAGCGGCGGCGCGGCGGTCTCCTGCCTCGGTCATGGCCATCCCGACATCCAAGCCGCGATGCATGCCCAGATCGACAAGCTGGCCTATGCCCATACCAGCTTCTTCACCTCGCAGCCGGCCGAGGAGCTGGCGGAACATCTCATCGCGCGCGCACCGAAGGGGCTGAGCAACGTCTTCATCTGCAGCAGCGGCTCCGAGGCGATCGAGGCCTGCCTGAAGCTGGCGCGGCATTATTTCATCGAAAAGGGCGAGAGCCGGCGGACCAACTTCATCTCGCGCCGGCAGAGCTATCACGGCATCACGGTCGGAGCGCTCTCGGTCGGCGGCCGCATGAAGGATCGCGCGCCGTTCAAGGAGATGCTGCTCACCGGCCACCATATCGCGCCCTGCTACGCCTATCGCGACCGGCGCACTGAGGAGACACCGGAGCAATACGGGCTGCGCGTCGCCGACGAGCTCGAGGCCAAGATCCTGGAGCTCGGGCCCGACACCGTCGCGGCCTTCGTCGCCGAGACGGTCGTCGGCGCGACGCTCGGGGCCGCCACGCCCGCGCCCGGCTATTTCAAGCGCATCCGCGAGATCTGCGACCGCCATGGCGTGCTGCTGATCCTCGACGAGGTGATGTGCGGCATGGGCCGCACCGGCACGCTGCATGCCTGCGAGCAGGAGGGCATCGCGCCCGATCTGATGGCGATCGCCAAGGGGCTGGGCGCCGGCTATGCGCCGATCGGCGCGATGCTGGCCTCGGGCCGGATCGTCGCGGCGATTCGGCAAGGCTCCGGGGCCTTTCCGCACAGCCAGACCTATAACGGCCACCCGCTCGCCTGCGCGACCGCGCTCGCGGTGCAGAAGGTGATCGAGCGCGACGACCTGCTCGCCAATGTCCGCCTGCAGGGCGCCCATCTCGAACGCCGGCTGAAGGAGCGCTTCGGCAACCATCACCATGTCGGCGACGTGCGCGGGCGCGGCCATTTCTGGGGCATCGAACTCGTCGCCGACCGCACCTCGAAGACGCCCTTCGAGGCCAGCCTCAAGCTCAACGCCAGGATCAAGCAGGCGGCGATGGCGCGCGGCCTGATGGTCTATCCGATGGGAGGAACCGCCGACGGAACCGCCGGCGACCATGTGCTGCTGGCCCCGCCCTTCATCGCTGACGCAGCGGTGATGGACATGATCGTCGAACGGCTCGGAGAAGCCGTCGACGCCGCGATCACTGGTGCCTTGCACGATGGCGCCGGACATTGACCGAAAGGGCGATGCAAAATTTGCATTGGCCATGCGCTGTGCGAACCGGCACAGACGCGTCATGCAGCACATTCCACATCGGCGGCTCATCGGCGTTCTCGGCGGCATGGGGCCGGCCGCGACGATCGACTTCATGGCGAAGGTGGTGATGCTGACGCCGGCGCAGCACGATCAGGACCATGTGCCGCTGCTCGTCCATGGCGTGCCGCAGATTCCCGATCGCTCGGCTGCGATCGCCGCGGGCAGCGATGCGCCCTTCCTGCCGATGGCGGCGGGAATCATGCAACTGGAGCGCGCCGGGGCGGAGTTCATCGCCATCCCCTGCAACACCGCGCATTACTGGCATGAACGCCTGGCGCGCGGCAGCCGTGTGCCGCTGCTGCACATCGCCGACGCCGTCATGGCGATGATTGCGGAGATCGAACCGCCCATCGGCGCGGTCGCCCTGATGGCGACGCGCGGCACCATCGCAGCCGGACTCTACCAGTCGCGCTTCGGCACTAAGCGCCCCCGTCTCATCCTGCCCGACGAGCCGGCGCAGGCCCTGGTCGACCGTGCCATCGCCGCGACGAAGGCCGGCCAGCGCGCGCTCGCGCGTCAGCAGGCCGAGGAAGCAGGCCGCCGCCTGCTCGATGCCGGAGCGGAGCGATTGCTGCTGGCCTGCACCGAGCTGCCCCTGGCCCTGGCGGAGAGCGCGTTCCTGCCGCTCGGCATCGACCCGACCGAGGCCCTGGCGCGGGCCTGCGTCAACGCCTCGCTCGGCGAGGTGCGCTGAGATGGACATACGCTGGCTCCAGGATTTCCTCACCGTCGCCGAGCGTGGCAACTTCACCCGCGCCGCCGAAGAGCGAAACGCCTCGCAAGCCGCCTTCAGCCGCCGGATCCAGGCGCTCGAAACCTGGCTCGGCGTCACCCTGATCGACCGCAGCGTGTTTCCGACGCGCCTGACGCCCGAAGGCGAACGCTTCAGGGAAACCGCGGCCGAGACGCTGCATCAATTGCTCGATGCCAAGACCGGCCTGTCAGGCCAGCCTACGGCGAAGCGCGACCAGGTCGTGATCGCATTGCCGCATGCGCTCGCGACGGGCCGCCTGCCCGGCTGGTGGGCGAGCTGGTCGCAGGGGCGTGCGCTGAGCTGCAAGGTCGCGCCCGGCAATGTCCACGACACCGTGACAGCGCTGGTCTCCGGCGCCGTCGATCTCCTGGTCTGCTTCCACCATGCGCAGCAACCGATCCATCTCGACGCCGAGCGCTATGACCGGCTGGTGATCGGGGTCGAACATCTGCGCCCCTATGTCGCCGCCGAACACGCCGAACGCTGGCCGCTGCCCGGCAAGGCCAAGGCACCGCTGCCGCTGCTGATGTATTCCGCCGGCGCCTATCTCGGCCGCATGGTCGATCTCATCATCGAAGCCGCTCCGGAGCCGCTGGTCGGCCATCGCCTGGTCGAAAGCGACATGGCCGATGTCCTGCGCGACATGGCCGTCGCCGGCTACGGCATCGCCTGGCTGCCGGAATGTGCTGCGGCTGCGGCGGGAGCGAAACTGGTCCGGGCCGGCGGCGAGGCCTGGGCGATGCCGCTCTCGCTCGTCGCCTATCGCGACAGCAGCAACCGCAAACCCGCGCTGCACCGGCTCTGGGCCGGTCTCGCCGGAGACCACGAAGAGCAGCAGAGCCAAGCTGCCCAAGCGAGCGCCAAGGGCG
The DNA here is from genome assembly GCF_031456075.1 of Allobosea sp. BE125. Lineage (NCBI taxonomy): Bacteria > Pseudomonadati > Pseudomonadota > Alphaproteobacteria > Hyphomicrobiales > Alloboseaceae > Allobosea > Allobosea sp. BE125. The sequence continues at coordinate 201,337 of NZ_JAVDTY010000004.1, read as the reverse complement.
CCTGACCACCACAAAGCACTCAAAAAACAGGGGAACTACGATGACAATCTTCAAACGCCTTCTCGCGGCAGGGCTCGGCCTCGCCACGGCCGCAGCCGCGACCACCGCCTTCGCCCAGACGACCACGCTGGAGCGCGTCAAGGCGCGCGGCGAATTGATCTGCGGCAACCACATCGCCCTGCCCGGTTTCGGCCTGCAAGGGCCGGACGGGCGCTGGGACGGGCTCGACATCGACCTCTGCCGCGCCGTCGCGGCAGCGATCTTCAACGACCCCAACAAGGTCCGCTTCGTGCCGACGACGCCGCAGATGCGCTTCGTCGTGGTGCAGGCCGGCGAGGTCGACATGCTCGCCCGCAACGCCACCTACACGATGTCGCGCGACACCTCGCAGGGCATGTCCTGGCCGATCATCAATTATTTCGACGGCCAGGGCTTCATGGTGAAGAAGGCGCTCGGCGTCACCGAGGCGAAGGGCCTGAACGGCGCCTCGATCTGCGTGACGCAAGGCACGACGACCGAGCTCAACCTCGCCGACTTCTTCCGCTCCAATAACCTGAAATACGAGATCATCGGCTTTTCCACCAATGAGGAGGGCGTCAAGGCGCTGGAGGCCGGGCGCTGCGACGCCTTCACCACCGATTCCTCGGGGCTTGCCGCCGAGCGCCTGAAATTCTCCAAGCCGGACGATTTCGTCATCCTGCCGACGCTGATCTCGCGCGAGCCGCTCGGCCCCGCCGTCAAGCGCGGCGACGAAAGCTGGGTCGCGCTGGTGAAATGGGTGCACTACGCCATGCTCAATGCCGAGGAGTTCGGCGTGACCAAGGCTAATCTCGACGAGATGCTGAAATCGACGAACCCCGAGATCAAGCGCCTGCTTGGCGTCGAGGGCAAGTTCGGCGAAGGCCTCGGCCTGACCACCGACTGGGCCTATCGCATCGTCAAGCATGTCGGCAATTACGGCGAGAGCTTCGAGCGCAATGTCGGCATGGGCTCGAAACTGCAGCTCAAGCGCGGCCTCAACGCGCTGGCCTCGCAGGGCGGGCTGCAATATCCGCATCCGGTCCGCTAGAGCATTGTTTTAACGCGTTTTCTTCACGCGAACCGGTGTCCACTTCGCTTGAAAACGCTCTCGAGCAGGATGCGAAAAAGTGGGAACCGGTTTTTCGCATCCTGCTCTCACTCTTAGATGAGAGACGGATTCACATCTCAGCTGAGATCACCCTGTGATCCCAGCTGGAATCATCTGGCTCTGACGCCGAGGAAGGAGACCCACCCCATGCGGATCGCGCTGATCCATGCGCTGCGCCATTCGCCGCCTCCGATCGAGGCGGCATTCGCCGAGCTCTGGCCCCAAGTCAGGCTGATGAACCTGCTCGATGACAGCCTCTCAGCCGATCTCGCCCGCGACGGCACGATCACGGAGGCGATGACAGGGCGCTTCCTGGAACTCGCGCGCTATGCGAAGGCGACCGGCGCCAACGGCATCCTGTTCACCTGCTCGGCCTTCGGGCCCTGCATCGAGGCGGTGCAGCGCGAGCTTGCACCGCTGCCGGTGCTGAAGCCGAATGAGGCGATGATCGAGGAGGCCGAAAAGACGGGCGGGCGCATCGGCCTCCTCGCCAGCTTCGCGCCGACGCTGGCCTCGATGCCGCCGGAGTTTCCATCCGCATTGACGATCACGCCGAAGCTGGCGGAAGGGGCGCTCGCCGCCCTCGATCGTGGTGACGGCGCCGAGCACGACCGGCTTGCCGCAGAAGCAGCGCGCGATCTCGCCGGCTGCGACGTGATCGCGCTCGCCCAGTTCAGCCTGGCGCGGTCAGCGCCCGCGGTCATGGCCGCGACCGGCAGGCCGGTGCTGACGACGCCGGAGAGTGCCGTGAGGAAGCTGAGGCGCCTGCTCGGCTGAAAAGCCGGTCAGGCCCCTTCGATGCGCCGCAGCGCCTCGAAATGCTTCTCCGACTGAAACACCAGCACGTCGCGCCAGTCGCGCGCGGTTGCCTCGATCTGCTGCTGCGGAATGAGCTTCAGCGGCCGGCCGGTCGACATCGCCAGCACCTGCTGCCGGCAGGCGCGCTCCAGGAAGTAGAGATCGTCGAAGGCGACCGCGACCGAGGGGCCGCCGATGGTCACGCCGTGATGGGCGAGGAAGGTGATGTCGACATGCTCGTAAGCCTTGCTGGCGGCGATGATGGCCTCGCCCTCGCTCGCATCGAGCGCGAGCCCGCCGAAATGGTCGACATAATGCGTGCGGCCATGGAAGCGGCAGGCGGTCTGATGCGCCATCTCCAGCCTGCCGCCCTCGACCATGGTCAAAGCGGTGGCATAGGGCATGTGGACATGCAGCACCGCGACATGGCGCAGATTGGCCTTGTGGGCGGCGACATGGATGTTGCGGGCGGTGGCCTCGACCTCACCCTCGCCTTCCAGCACCTCACCCTTGTCGTCGATCAAGAGCAGGTCGGAGGGCTTCATCTCCGACCAGTGCACGCCATAGGGGTTGATCAGGTAGCGCGGCTTGCCGTCGGGGCCGTTCGGCAAGGCGACAGAGAAATGATTGCAGATGCCCTCGTTCAGCTCGAACTTCGCGGCAAGGCGGAGCGCGGCGGCAAGATCGCGGCGCTGGTTCGTGATGCTGGGCAACGACATGGGGCAAGATCTCTCGATTATCGGATGCGAACCGGATCGAAACATCGCGGCACCGGATATGACAAGGCCCGGCGCTAGGGCCGGGCCTGATCCAAATCGCATAACGGACACCGCCCGTTATTTGGGCGCGAGCACCATGACCATCTGGCGGCCTTCGAGCTGCCAGTCGCTCTCGACCTTGGCGACGTCGACGAGGTCGACCTTGACGCGCTCGAGCACCTTCACGCCGAGATCCTGGTGAGCCATCTCACGGCCGCGGAAGCGCAGGGTCACCTTGACCTTGTCGCCCTCATCGAAGAAGCCGTGCATGGCCTTCATCTTGACGTCGTAATCGTGCTTGTCGATGCCCGGCCGAAGCTTGATCTCCTTGATCTCGATGGTGCGCTGCTTCTTGCGCGCCTCGGCCGCCTTCTTCTGCTCGAGAAAGCGGAAGCGGCCATAGTCGAGGATCTTGCAGACCGGAGGCTCGGAGTTGGGGGCGATCTCGACCAGGTCGAGACCGGCATCCTCGGCAATCTTCAAGGCCTCGAAGAACGACACCACGCCACGATTGGCGCCGGTATCGTCGATGAGCTGGACATCGCGGACACCACGAATGTCGCGGTTCGAACGCGGGCCGTCTTTGGTCGGGGTCGGGGCAGCGCGGAAAGGACGACGAATGGGGGTATTCTCCTGTTTCAGGCGCAAGCAGCGCCGCTGAGCAGACACATTGCACAAAGATGCGCGATGTCAATGTGGGAGGCGGGGAATGACGCAGCAATAGGCATACGCCTGCCGCATTCCACACCCCTGTTATGCATTTACCGACCCAACAGCGCGCAATAGACGTCGAGCGTCTCCGCCACCATCGTCTCCAGCGAGAAATGCCGCTCGACATGCTGGCGCGCACGCCGCGCCAGGGCATCGCGCGCGGAAGGGCGCAGCGCCAGCGCCTCGGCGAGGCTGGCGGCGAGCGCCGCCGCATCGCCCGGCGGCACGCGCCAACCGGTGCGCTCGGCCGGCGTGACCTGCGGCGGTGCCAGGACGGTCTCGGGCACGGCGCCGAGATCGGCCACCACGACGGGCGCGCCCATTGCCTGCGCCTCGACCGCGACGCGGCCGAAGGCCTCGGGCTCGGTCGAGGGCACGGTGACCACGGCCGCCGCGAGCAGCGCCGCCGGCATGTCCGTGCAATGGCCGACGCGCTTGACGCGGCCTTCCAGCCCCGCCTTGGCGATGAGCTGGTCGAGTTCCTTGACATAACCGTCGCGCCCCTGCGGGTCGCCGGCCATGATGAAGGCGGTCTCGGCGTCGCCACCGTCGCGCAGGATGCGGGCGGCCTCGATCAGGACGCGATGCCCCTTCCAGCCGGTGAGCCTGCCGGGCAGCAGCACGATGCGCTGATGCGGCTCGACCTTCCAGGCCGCGCGCAGGGCCTGGATGCGCTCCGTCCCGACGGCGGCGGGCGCGAAGGCCGAGAAATTGGTGCCGCGATGGACGACCCGGATGCGGTCGCGCGCAAAGCCATGCTTGGCCAGGATCAGGTCGGCCGTATAGCCCGAATTCGCGATCACCACGTCGCCGCGTGCCATCACCGAATTATAGAGCGTCTTCACCACCGAGCGGCTGGCATAGGAGCCGTGATAGGTCGTGACGAAAGGCAGTTTCAGCGAGCGAGCCGCCGCGAGCGCGACCCAGGCCGGCGCGCGCGAGCGGGCATGAATCAGCTCGACGCCCTCATGCCGGCAGAGCAGCGCCAGGCGGCGGACATTCAGCGCCATGGCGAAGGGATTTTTCGTGGCTGCGGGAAAGGGCAGCCAGACGCCGCCCTTGGCCTGCAATTCGGCGACGAGGCGGCCGCCCTCGGTCGCGACGAGCGCGCGCGCGCCGACATCGGTCAGGCCCTTGGCGATATCGACGGCCGTGCGCTCGGCCCCGCCCGCCTCGAGATCGGGAATGATCTGCAGGATGGTGCGGCCGCTGAGCGGGTGCGTCTCGGTCGAGGGCAGCGACAAATGCGCGCCGGGCTGGAAGGACATGCTCACAGTTTCAGAGAACTCTTTCTACAAACGGCGATACGACCACGTGCGCCGCGCGAGCGCAGCCTATATTCGCCTCGCCAGGCAGATTCGTCACAGGAGATTTGACGTGGAGCGAGACGCGCCGCAATGGCTGGACCTCGGCGAAGGCGCTGAACGGCGCCAGCTCGCCTATCTCGCGCAGCCCGGCGACGGCGCCCCCGTGCTCTGGCTCGGCGGCTTCCGCTCCGACATGCGCGCGACCAAGGCCGAGGCGCTGGCGGAATGGGCGCGGCTGACGGGACGCGCCTTCCTGCGTTTCGATTATGCCGGCCATGGCGAGACCGGCGGCGATTTCGCGCGCTGGACCTTGTCGCATTGGCTCGAGGACGCGCTGGCGATGATCGCGGCCCGCTGCGGCCGCCCCCCGATCCTGGTCGGCTCGTCGATGGGCGGCTGGATCGCCCTGCTCGCCGCCCGCAAGCTGCTGGGCACGGCGCTCGCGCCGGCCGGGCTGGTGCTGATCGCGCCGGCCGTGGATTTCTCCGAGGATCTGATGTGGGCGCAGATGCCCGACGCGATCCGGCACACCATCCTGCGCGACGGCGTCTGGCTGAGACCGTCCGAATATTCGCCCGATCCGACGCCGATCACGCGCGCGCTGATCGAGGACGGCCGCAGGCATCTGATGTTCGGAAGCGAGATCAGGACCGGCTGCCCGGTGCATATCCTGCAAGGGATGGCCGATCCCGATGTGCCGTGGCGGCAAGCGGTCAAGCTCGTCGAGCATCTCGCCGGCGATCCCGTCCTGCTGACGCTGATCAAGGATGGCGATCACCGTCTCTCGACGCCGGGCGACATCGCCCGGCTGACGTCAGCGGTCGCCGGGATCACGGCCCAAGCCTGAATCAACGTTGGGCCTGAGGCAGCGTCCGGCCTGAAGCAGCGTCAATGGACGCTGACCATCCTGAGATCGTGCTCCCAGGCGTTGGCGGTCGCGGCATCGCGCGAATCGGTCACCAGGATCGGCGCGCCATCGGCCGAGAGCAGTGCGAAGAGCTGCAGGCCGGGCTGGATCTCGGGCGCCTGCGGGAAGATGCGCAGGAGCTCGTCCGAGGTCATCGGCTTCAGATAGGCGACCTCGCCCGTGCCGAGGGCCGCGAATTCGGCCTGGGTCAGAGGAGTGGTCTGGATCATCGTTCTATCTTCGTTCATCGCGCCCTCCTTCAGAGCAGTGCGAGTAGCGGTTTTCAGAGTACGCCTCAGATTATGAACAGATGCCAAAACCGCGCTGCATCCATCCTGCCGGTCAATCCCGGCTCACGATATCGATACGCCGGATGAGGCGCTCAGGTTCCGGCCTCACCAAGTCGATCGCGAGAAGTCCGTTGGAGAGATCGGCTCCCATCACCTGCATTCCGTCCGCCAGCAGGAAGCTGCGCTGAAACTGGCGCGCCGCGATGCCGCGATGAAGGAATTGCCGGCTTTTGTCGTCGCTCTGGCGACCCCGGATGGTGAGCTGGTTCTCTTCCAGCGTGATCTCGAGCTGCTCGCGGGCGAAACCCGCTACCGCCAATGTGATTCGGAGCCGGTCCGGCTCGTCGTCGCAGCGCGGCATGCGCTCGATGTTATAAGGCGGGTAGCCTTCGCTGCCCCCCTTCGTCACCCGGTCGAGCGCGCGTTCGATATCATCGAACCCCAGCAGGAACGGATGCGACAGACTTGGCGTACGCGTCATACGGCCCTCGAAAGGCGCCCTCTTGGATCATGCGGGGCCCGCTGGTCGCAGCACCCCACCGGTGGGAGGCGAACCCTCCCATCCATCAAGATATGGCGAGAGAAACGGACCGGTTCAAGAGCCTGCCGGGCGGCGCGTCTCAGGTGGCGTCCGAAGTGCGGCTGTGAAACCGGACTTCCGGCAATGGTGCGGGTGGTACAGCCACCCCGGCTTGAACGGGGGACCTCTAGATCCACAATCTAGCGCTCTAACCAACTGAGCTATGGCTGCCCGCACCCGGCGCTTGGCGATCGGTCGCAAAGTCACGATCGGCGGCGGCGCGGAACCTAGTGCGGTCGCCAGCCGATTGCAACCGTCGAATTCACGCCGCGCCCAATGGATTTTGGAGCGCTGCTTCGCGTGTCCCTCAGCCCTTGCCCTCAACCCCTGCGCAGGGGTGTGCTCGCGATCTGCGCGAGGTCGTTGAGATGGGCCGAATAGGCCTCATAGCCGCGGCGGATGGCCTTGGTCTGAAGCACAACGGCGTCGGCCGCGCTGTCGGTGCGCGCCAGCGTCTCGGCCTCGCCCAGCGTCGCCTTCAACTCCGCGCAGGCATAATCGAGCATGCGGGCCTGCAGCGCCCCGAAGGTGCGCGCCAGAGCCAGCGTCTGCGTCACCACGGTAGCGGTCGTGACGACAGCGAATTCCGGCGGCTTCGGGATCAGCTTGGGAACCAGCGCGGTCACGGGAGTGGGTGCAATTTTACCCGTGAACGTCACGATCTCGGCCGATTTGGCAACAGTCGGCTTCACCGCCTCGACGGTCTTCGGGGCTGCAGGCTTGGGGGCCACGGTCTTGGGGGCGGCAACCTCGGGGGCCGCAACCTTGGGGGCCACAACCTTGGGAGCAAGGGTCGTGGAGGCCACGGCCTTGGGAGGAGCGACAGGCGCAACCGGGCTCACGACCTTGGCCCCGGCCTTGGCGGTGCTCTTGGCCGCCGCCTTGATCGCGGGCGCCTTCTCGATGCGCGTCTTGGCCGGCGGGATGCGGATCGCAGCCGGCTTTACCACCTTCGCGGCGAGCTTCGTCGGGGCAACCGGTTTGATCACGGGAGCCGGGCTGGGTGCAGCCTTCGCGACCGGCTCTGCGGCCTTCGCCGACGGGACGCTCGGCTTGGCAACAGCGACCTCGGGAGCCGCGACCTTGGGCGTCTCGGCCCTGGGCGTCTCGACCTTGGGCGTCTCGACCTTGCTGTCAGCGAGCTTGGCAGCCTCGACCTTCGGAGCCTCCGGCGTGGGAGCGGCAACCTTGGGAGCCTCTGCCTTGGGAGCTTCCGGCTTCAGCACGATGGCGGGTGTGGGCGCCTCGACCTTTGGCGCGGCGAGCGGCGGCACCGGAGCCACGGCTGCAACGGGCTTGGCTTCGACAGGCTTGGCCTCGACGGGCTTGGCCATGACGGGGGCAGGCGTCTCGGGGATGGGGGGCAACGCCTTCACCGGCGCCAGGCTGATCGACGGTTTGGCCGTCGTCTTTGTCGGGGCAGTCGTCTTCGCCGGGGTAGGCTTGGTCGGGACAGATTTGACCATCGCGATCCTCCATCAAAAGAGAAAACAACGCGCGCAAACGATAAAACGACGCATGCCGGACTCATCGCCCGGCCGCTCGATCTTCATCTCGTCCGCTTCCGGGCGCCGCCAGGGCGCCCGTCGCGGCTCAGTCGGGCCTCACTTAGGCCCTCACCTGGGCCTTTACTTGGCCTTCGTCGCCTTGGCGGCCGTTTCGGCGACCTTGTTCGCGACATCCTGCGCCGCCGAGCCCATCTCCTTGAGCTGGCTCTGGAGCGCGGCCATCTGCGACTTCATGAACTCGGACTGGTGCTGCATGACCTCGGTCAGGTCCTTGGACTTCACCAGCTTCTGGGCGAGGTCGAAGGCGGCCGCGACATTGGTCTCGGCATAGCTCATCGCCTTGCGGGTCACGTCCTGCGCATTGGCGCGGGCCGACTCGGCCGAACCGTGAGCGGTATCCACGGCCTTCTGAGCCGCGCCGATGAAACCGTCGAAAGCCTTGCGGGCCTGATCGACGCTCTTCTCGGCGAATTCACGCATTTCAGTCGGCACTTCGTACGGTGTCTTGCCGTTCATCGGGGGCATCCTCCTGTTGCAATGACTCATGAGCAGGCGCGGTCTATTGTGCAGTGCAATATCATTGTTGCGCCGCAATGACAACGGCACGCGGCTCTACCCACCCGCTCACGTTAACGCTGTTTGTACGAGACGCGGGAGAGCCCGTCTCAGTTCCATGGCTTTGCTAGCATTTGGGCGCTATTAAAGGTTTGTTAGCCATAAAGGCGTGGACTGAAACAAGCAGGCAAGCATGAGCGAAGCCGGACAGGACTGGGCGCGACTAGGCGCTGCGGCGGCGCAGGACGCCGGGCTTGTGTCCTTCGCGAATGGCGGGGCCGTGCTGCTATGGGATGCCGAGGCCGGCCGGCCGGGTTTCGCCAATGCCGGCGCCCGGGCGCTGCTGGGCGGCGACGGCCTTTCCGCGAATCTCCCGGCGCCGACGCGGCAGAGGCTCGCTTTGCTGGCTGGAGGCCTTGCGCCGCGCGACGGCATCAGGCTCGAGCGGCTGCGGCTGACCTCCGGCTTCTCCGCGACCATGATCACCTGCGGCTGCCGGCTGTTGACCGGTCCCGATGGGGGCGAAGTGCTGGCGATCGCCATCCCGGCCAACGAAATGCGCCGGCTCGGCGTCGCAGTGCCTGCGGCCGAGAGCACGCTCCAGGCACAAGACATACCCGCCGCCGAATCAGCCGTGGCGCCTGCCACCCCTGCCCCGGCTCCCGTTGCCCCAGCTCTCGTGCCGGCTGCGCCGCGCCGCGCCCTGCTGCGCTTTCTCTGGAACAGCGATGCCGCCGGGCGCCTGACCAGCGTTTCTCCCGATTTCGCTGAGCTCGCCGGGCCGCAAGCCGCGGCGGCTCTGCCCGGGCGGAACTGGGCGCAGATCATCGGCCATGACCTGATCGACAGGGATGGCGGCCTCGCCCAGCGTCTCGCCAGCGGCACGACCTGGAGCGGCCACCATGTGCTGTGGCGCACCGAGCTGCCGCAGGAGGGTGCGCGCGTCGAATTATCGGGCGCGCCTTTCCTCGATGCCGCACGCCAGTTCGCCGGTTTCCGCGGCTTCGGCCTCGCGCGCCTGACGGAGCGCGAGCCGTTTCCCGATTCGGCGGTCACGGACGCGCCCGAGGCTGCGAACACTCCGGTTGAAGCCGAGCACATTGAAGCGGAGCAAAGCCCCGTGGTCGCGGCGGAACTCCCGGCTGCCATGGAGCCCGTGACGGTCGAGGCCTCGGTCCCGCCCGCCGCCGAGGCCGAGGCTGTGGAAGAGGTGGAAGAGATCGAAGCGCCCGCCACCGAGCCGGCGGAGGCCGAGTTCGGCGCCGCGCTGGAGGCGGACGAGGCGGCGCTTGAAGGCGAAGACAACGAGGCCGCGGCGGAGGCGCCCGAACCGGTTCCCGCAGCCGCGGACGAGACCAAGGCTCCGGAAGACTCCAAGACTCCAGAAGACGCCCGGGCTCCGGAAGCTGCCTCGCCGACCGTATCCGAGGCTCCCACCCCCGGCGGCAATATCGTGCCATTGCGCAACGGCCACCTCGCCAGCGTCCGGCCGGTGCTGGAGCCCTCAAAACCCAATCTCAGCTCGGCCGAGCGCAACGCCTTCCGCGAGATCGCCAAGGCGCTGGGCGCGCGCATCGCTGGCGACGACGAGACCAGCCCGCGCCTGCCCCCCGTCGCGCCGTTGCGGCTGAAGGAGAGCGGCGACCAGCCGCTCGCGCCTGCAGCCGAGCCGCGGGACCAGGACGACGCCCTTGGCCGCCACCTAGCCGAACTGGCGCCAGCCGATCTGCCTGCCCCGACGCGTGTGCCGACTGAGGCCGCAGTGGAGTCCGGCTCCGAGACCGCGCGGCAACGGCAGCCCAACTCCCATGCCGACGTGCTCGACAAATTGCCGATCGCGGTCCTGGTCAATCGCGGCGACGAGGCGCTCTACGCCAACCGCACGCTGCTCGACCTGCTCGACTATGCCGATCTCGACGATCTCAAGGCAGGTGGCAATGTCAGCCGCCTGATCAAGGAGGCCTCGCGCACCGATGGCGGCGCGATGATCCTGATCGACCGGCTCAACCATCTCGTCAGCGTCAACGCCGTGCTCTCCAGCGTGTCCTGGCTGGGCGAAGCCGCGACGCTGATGGCCTTCCGCCACCCGGATAGCGGCGGCGAGGTCAAGGTGCTGACGCCGGAGGAGGCCGAGGAAGCCGAACTCGCGGCGGAGTTCGCGGCCGAGGACGAGGAGAGCGCTGCCCGCGTCAACGCCCTGCGGCTCGATGTCGACGCCCGCGAATCCCGCATCAGCGAACTCGTTGCGATGCTCGACACAGCGACCGACGGCGTCGTCACGGTCGATGAGCGCGGCCGCGTGCTCTCGCTCAACAAGACTGCCGAGGCGCTGTTCGGCTACGACCAGCGCGAGGTCACCGGCGAATTGTTCACGCTGCTCTTCGCGGCCGAGAGCCATGCTCCCGCACTCGACTATCTCGAAGGGCTGAAGGGCGGCGGCGTCGCCTCGGTGATGAATGACGGGCGCGAAGTCGTCGGCCGGGTGCGCCAGGGCGGCAAGATCCCGCTGTTCATGACCATGGGCCAGATCACGGAAGGCTCCGAGCGCCGCTTCTGCGCCGTGCTGCGCGACATTACTGCCTGGAAGAAGACCGAGGGCGAGCTGGTCGAGGCGCGCAAGGCGGCCGAGAAAGCCAGCGCCCAGAAATCCGACGTGCTCGCCAAGATCAGCCACGAGATCCGCACGCCGCTCAACGCCATCATCGGCTTTGCCGAGGTGATGGCGGAGGAGCGCTTCGGGCCGATCGGCAACGACCGCTACAAGGAATATCTGCGCGACATCCATCAGTCGGGCGGCTACGTCATCAGCCTGGTCAACGACCTGCTCGACCTCGCCAAGATCGAGGCCGGCAAGCTCGATCTCGACTTCGTCAGCGTCAATCTGAACGAGATCGCGCTTTCGACGGTCGCCCTGCTGCAACCGGAGGCGCAGCGCGGCCGCGTGGTGCTGCGCTCGGGCCTCGCGCCGAAGCTGCCGCCGGTCGTCGCCGACCAGCGCTCGATTCGCCAGATCGTCATCAACTTGCTCTCCAACGCGGTGAAGTTCACCGATGCCGGCGGCCAGGTCATCGTCTCGACGGCGCTCGGCGACCAGGGCGAGGCGATCCTGCGGGTGCGCGACACCGGCATCGGCATGGACGATAACGAGCTCGCGCTTGCGCTCGAACCCTTCCGCCAGGTGCCGACGACACGCCGCAAGGGCGGCACCGGCCTGGGGCTGCCGCTGACCAAGGCGCTGGTCGAGGCCAACCGTGCGGCGATGAGCATCACCAGCGTCAAGAAGGAAGGCACGCTGGTCGAGATCACCTTCCCGCCTCAGCGGGTTCTGGCCGGGTAAGGTTCTCGCAAGGCAAGGCTCGCGCGCGGTCATAGTTTCGCCGTCTCGGGCGGCGCATAGACGGGGCGCGCCGGCGCTTGCCCCCCAAGGCCCGGCAGCCTTGCGGGATGGGCAGAGCCGAGTTGAACTTCCTCTACGACGACAGCGCCGAGCCTCTTGCCGATCCATTCGCCACCCCGGCAGGGTTGCCGGTTTCCGAACATCGCTCGGTCAATTGGCGCTGGCTCTCGGCTTGCGCCTTGATCGGCCTGCTCGGCGCAGCCCTGATGGGCTCGTCGCTTTATGTCTCAGAGGGCGACCACGTCACGGCGCAGCGGCCGGAAAAGGCCGCGCCCGCGCATAATGACGAAACCGCTGCGGGCAAGACGGCCCGTAAGGGCGACAGCCTGGTCCAGCACAGCTTCGCGATCAGCACGACGCAGCATTTCCGTGCGCCATTGACGGAAGTCGCGGCCGGGCGCGAGATCACCAAGGTGCATGCCTTCGCGCATGTCTCCGTCGCCCTGTCGCCGCTTCCCACCGCCAATCTCGACATCCCGGATTTCGACCCCGCCCGGCTGCTCGCCGGCTCGACGCGTGAGGCGCCGCCCCAGGACGCGACCGACCCCGCCGATGCGGATGTCTCCGTCACGCGCCGGGATCTCGCGGCGCTCGTCATCGACCCGGCCGCTCCGGGCCTGTCCGACGCCGCGATCGACGAACAGATCGCCGAGATGGCCCGGCTCTCGGCCGGTTCGCCGCAATTGCCGCCGGATTATTCGAATCAGCGCATCCTGTCGCGGACGCTGCGCATGGTCGGCGAATCGGCCAGCGCCGAGGCCGATGCGGAGGATGCCGGCCGCTTCGGCTCGCTCGATGTCCGGATCATCCCCGAGAATGTCACGGATGTTTCTGTTGGCGCCGAGAACCGCGAACGCTTCGGCGATGTCGATATCACGCTCGAGCGCGGGCAGACGCTCGCCGCGGCGCTCGCCTCGAACGGAGCCTCCGGCGAACGCGTCGCCGCGATCCTCGCCGCGCTCGGCAAACGGGCCAGGGGTGATTTGCCCGATGGCCTGCATCTGCGCGTCACGATCGGCCCCGAGGCCGGCGACCGCACGATCCAGCGCGTCACCCTGTTCGACGAGAGCGGCCCGCAACAGGTCGTGGCCCTGAACGATCAGGGTCGCTTCGTCAGCGTCGCCCTGCCCACACGCGGCCATGACGGCACCGACGGCAAGGCGGATCAGGATGACGAGGAGGATGATGGCAACAACGCAACGCTCTACCAGAGCGCCTATGCCAGCGCCTTGAAGAGCGATGTGCCGCGCGAGGTGATCGACGATTTCATCCGCGCCTTCGCGGCCGGCCTCGACCTCAAGCAGCATGCCGGCAGCGGAGACCGGCTTGAGCTGGTCTTCACCGACGACCAGCCCACACCGGCAAACCATCGCGAACTGCTCTATGCGGCGCTGTCCACCGGCGGCGAAACGCAGCAGATCTACCGCTATGTCTCATCGGAAACGGGCGAGCTCGACTATCTCGACGATGACGGCGTCTCGCTCAAGAAGCTGCTGATGCGAAAGCCGGTGCAGGAAGGGCGGATCAGCTCGCCCTTCGGCATGCGCTACCACCCGATCCTGCATTATTCCCGGCTGCATAACGGCGTCGACTGGGCCGCCCCGCGCGGCACGCCGATCATGGCCGCAGGCGACGGCACGGTGACAGCCGCCGGAGTTCACTCCGGCTACGGCAACCGGGTCGAGCTCGAGCACGCCAATGGCTATGCCAGCGCCTATAACCACATGGCCAGCATCGCCGGCCGGATCAAGCCGGGCGCCTCCGTCCATATGGGCGAGATCATCGGTTATGTCGGGACGACGGGCCTCTCGACCGGCCCGCATGTCCATTACGAGGTCACCACGAACGGGCACTTCGTCGATCCCATGAAGGTCAAGCTGCCAAGCAGCCGCGCCCTTCAGGGCACGGCGCTGGCCGAGTTCAAGGAGCACAAGAAGCAGATCGACGATTTGCGCCACCATGTCGACGCCACCGTGGCGGTGGCGCCGGGCGGACACCCGACCTGATCGCGCAGCCCCGCCCCGACGCCTGCCATCGGCGCGTCAGAGCAAGGTCCCGCTCAGGATCACCGCCGCCACGCCGAAATAGATCACCAGGCCGGTGACATCGACGAGCGTCGCGACGAAGGGCGCCGAGGCGCTGGCCGGGTCGAAGCCGAGCCGTTTCAGCACGAAGGGCAGCATCGAGCCCATCAACGAGCCGAAGGTGACGATGCCGATCAGCGCGCCGCCCACAGTTGCTGCGATCAGAGCCCAGTGCTCGCCGTAATTGTAGATACCGAGCTTCTGCCAGAGCACGATACGCGCGACGCCGATGGCGCCGAGGATGGCGCCCAGCGTCAACCCGGTCGGCAATTCGCGCAACGCGACCCGCCACCAATCCTTCAGGCTGATCTCGCGCAGAGCGAGCGCCCGGATGATCAGCGAGGTCGCCTGCGAACCGGAATTGCCGCCTGAGCTCATGATCAGCGGGATGAACAGCGTCAGCACGATCGCCTTTTCCAGCTCGTCCTGGAAATACTGCATGGCCGAGGCCGTCAGCATCTCGCCGAGCAGCAGGATCGAGAGCCAGCCAGCGCGCTTGCGGATCATCCGTGCGAAGCTGATCTCGTTATAGGGCTCGTCCAGCGCCTCCATGCCGCCGAGCTTTTGCACGTCCTCCGTCGTCTCCTCGATCATCGCGTCGATGACGTCGTCGACGGTGACGATGCCGATGACGCGATTGGCGGGATCGACGACGGGCACGGCGAGCAGATTATACTTCGAGATCAATCGGGCGACGTCCTCGCGATCCGTCGCCGGCGTGACGCTGATCGGCTTGTGCGCCGGCACGACGGAGGTGACCACGGCATCGGAATCGCTGCTGATCAGCCGGCGCAGCGGCACCGCGCAGATGAGCGCGCCCGTCACCGGATCGAGCACATAGGTGGCGTAAACCGTCTCGCGCGAGCGCTCGACATGGCGGATATGGTCGAGCGTCTGCGCCACCGTCCAGTTCGCCGGCACGCTGACGAACTCGGTCGTCATGATCGAGCCCGCGCTGTGCTCGGGATAGGCGAGCAGCCGCGTCAGGGCCGAGCGCGTCTCCTGGTCGACCCGCGCGGTGAGGCGCTCGCGCACCGGCGCGTCGAGCACGCGGATGATGTCGGCGACGCGGTCGGCCGACATGGCGGAGAGGAAGGCTGCCGCGCGCTCATCTGTGAGGAGCGAAAGCGCGGCGGGCGCCTCGAACAATTCGGGCTGGTCCAAGACCTCGACGGCGCGCTCGAACGGCAGGGAGACAAGGACCTCGGCGATGGTCGCCGTGTCCTGATCGTTCAGCGTCTCGACGATGTCGGCGATGTGTTCCTGCGCCAATGTGCAGGCCAGGGTCTTCGCGAGAAAATCGGTCTTGGCCAGCAGATCCGGCGCTGCTGCGCCCCTGTCCTGCGCGACGATATCATTCATGGCTCTGTTCCTTGCGATCGGCCGTCATCGGCCGGTCGCAGGCGAGCCGGTTACCCGGTCAGGCGCGCGAGGCGGCGGCAGATGGCATCGACTGTCGGCTGGGACTGTCGGTTGGCATTGCGATTGGGGTTCCTGATTGCGGCCTTCCCCGAAGGTCGGGCGGCGTGGGCGAAGTGCACCCTGCCACGCCGCGCGTCAAATAAAATCTGCATAAGGATTGAGCGGCCGGGACCGGGCCCAGCCGTAGAGCAGGATCGACGTGAAGACCGGTTCCCACTTTTTCGCATCCTGCTCTGAGGACAACGCCCCTCGCCTCGCAGCGGCGATTGTTGGCCCGCGCGGCTCGCCCTAAGGTGCGCGCGCTGCCCTCAGCCCCTCTGCCGAAAGCCTCCGCGCATGACCCTGACGATCTATGGCTGCTACCGCTCGCGCGCCTCGCGCAACATCTGGCTCGCCAACGAGCTCGGCCTCGCCTTCACCCATGTGCCGGTGATCCAGGCCTATCGCGTGGCCGATCCGCAGGCGCCGGACGCGCCGCTGCACACGCGCCGCGCCGATTTCCTCAAGGTCAACCCCAACGGCCATGTCCCGAGCATCGACGATGACGGCTTCAAGCTGCATGAATCGCTCGCGATCAACCTCTATCTGGCGCGCAAGCATGGCGGCCCGCTCGCGCCCAAGGATGCGCAGGAGGAAGGGCTCGCCGTGATGTGGGCGCTCTGGGCCGCGACCGAATGCGAGACCCATGCGCTGACCCTGCAGCAGCATCTCGCTGCCTTCCCGCCCGAGAAGCGCAAGCCCGAGATTGCCGCCGCGGCGCTGGCGGCGCTCGCAGCCCCGTTTGCCGTACTCGACCAGACGCTGGCGCAGGGCGGCGGCTTCGTCATGGGCGGACGCTTCACGGTCGCCGACATCAACCTCGCCGAGGTCATCCGCTACGCCAAGCCGGCGACACAGCTCTTCGAGGCCGCGCCGCACGTCAAGGCCTGGCTCGAAGCCTGCCAGGCTCGCCCGGCCTTCACGGCGATGTGGCAGGCGCGCGACGCCGAAGCCGCTTAACCGGAAAACGGGTGGCGCCGCACGGCGCACACGCCTAGCCAGAACGCGACAGGGAGCGTTGGCGCGCTCCCGCGGACAGGGCTGCCCAGATGACCACCGCCCCCACCTCTTCCGGCCCCGTGATGGGTGCGCGCGAATGGCTCCTGCTGCTGGCGCTCTCGCTGCTCTGGGGCGGCTCCTTCTTCTTCGGCAAGATCGCCGTGGCGGAGTGGCCGCCTCTTGCCGTCGTGCTGTCCCGCGTCAGCCTGGCGGCGGCCGTGCTCTATCTCGTCTTGCGCATGCGCGGGCTCGACATGGCGGTCGGCCGCCGGATGTGGCTCGCCTTCTTCGTCATGGGCTTGCTCAACAACCTCATCCCGTTCTGCCTGATCTTCTGGGGCCAGACCCAGCTCCAGAGCGGCGTCTCCGCGATCCTGAACGCCACCACGCCGGTCTTCGGCGTCATCGTCGCGCATCTCTTCGGCAGCAATGAGAAGGCGACCCCGCTCAAGCTCGCCGGCGTGCTGGCCGGGCTCGTCGGCGTCGGCATCCTGATGGGCCCCGATGCGCTCAGCGGTCTGGGCGGCGCGCTCCTGCCGCAGCTCGCCTGCCTGGGTGCCGCCCTGTCCTATGGTTTCGCCGGGCTCTATGGCCGGCGCTTTCGCGATACGCCGCCGCTGGTGACGGCGGCGGGCCAGCTCAGCGCCACAACCGTCATGTCGCTCCCGCTCGTCCTGATCTTCACCCCGCCCTGGAGCCTGCCGACGCCGTCCTGGACGGCCGCTGCCGCGCTGGTCGGGCTCGCCTTGATCTCGACTGCGCTCGCCTATGTGATCTTCTTCCAGATCATGCGGCGGGCGGGCGGAAACAACGCCATGCTCGTCACCTTCCTGGTGCCGGTCAGCGCCATCATGCTCGGCGTCGGCCTGCTCGGGGAGACGCTGCTGCCGCGGCATCTCGCCGGCATGGCCGCGATCTTCGCCGGTCTCGCCCTGATCGACGGCCGGCTTTTCCGGCGCAGGCCGCAATTGGGTGCAGCGCGCTGATTGCAGCCAAGGTATTATTGCCGAAAGATTATGAATTCCTCTAGAGTCGCTTTCGCGACCAGAGCCGCTAGAGGCATGAGGATAGCGGCTGGAAGATATCGAAAAACGATACGCCAGAGGGGGAGCAGACGAGCGCCATGGATGTCAGGCAACTGCGATGTTTCATCGCGGTGGCAGAGGAGTTGCATTTCGGTCGCGCAGCCGAACGGCTTGGACTCGCGCCACCCGCTCTTTCCCGCCAGATCAGCGCACTGGAAGATGGTCTCGGGGTCGCCCTGTTCACGCGCACCACGCGCCAGGTCGCGATGACGCGCGCCGGGCTGATCATGCTGGAGGAGGCCAAGGGCATCCTCGTCAAGATGGAGCACGCCTCGCGCGCCGTGCGTGGAGCCTCGCTCGCCTCGGGCAAGGTCCTGCGCGTCGGCGCGATCGACGCCGCCTCGTCGAGCTTCGTGCCCGAGGCGCTGGCCTATTTCCGCGAGCAGCATCCCGGCGTCGAGATCAAATTCGTCGAAGCGATGACCGCCCCGCTGATCCAGATGCTGGAGGCCGGCAAGCTCGATCTCGCTCTGACCCGCCCGCCGCGCAAGCCCACCGACTGCGCCTTCGAGATCCTGCGCGTCGAGCGGCCGCTCGTCGTCCTGAGTGAGCAGCACCCGCTGGCGGCGCGCGACCATCTGACGATGCTCGACCTCGTCGGCGAGCCCTTCATCGTTCCCTCCAAGCGCAGCCGGCCCTTCGCCTATGATCTGGTGATGGCCTATTTCGAGAGCGTCGGGGCCGTGCCCAACGTCTCGATCGAGGCCACCGAAAAGCCGGCGATGATGTCGGCCGTGGCCGCCGGACTCGGCATGGCGCTGGCGCCCGACTGGGTCTCGCGCCTGAGCTTTCCCGGCGTCACGATGCGCCGCCTGCGCGGTGCGCTGCTCGACCCGCCGCCACCTGGCGCGCTGGTCGGCGTCGCCTGGCGGCCGCAGCAGAAGCTCAGCCCACGCGACGACTTTCTCGCCATCCTTCGCGAGAGCGTCACCTTGATCGACGAACGGCATGTTTTTCCGTTCGTCATATCGCCACCCAAGATGAAACGCAGCGCCCGCGCCGTCGGGCCGTCTACCGGAGGAGCCTGATGAGTTTGAACCCTATCGAACGGGCGCAGGGCCTGCGCATTCGCTCGCAGCAGGACATGGCGGCCGGCCTGTTCATGGTCGCGCTTGGCGTCTTCGCCTTCCTGCTGTCCGGCGACCTGCCTCTCGGTAGCCTTCGCCAGATCGGGCCGGGCATGCTGCCGAAATCCTTTGCGGTGATCTGCGCCGCGCTGGGCCTGATGCTCTCGCTCGCCTCGCTGCGCTACAACGGTGAGAAGCTGACGGGCTGGGCCTGGCGTGGCGTCTTCCTCGTGCTCGGCGGAGCCTGCCTGTTCGGGCTCGCCATCCGCGGCTTCGACATCGGGCCGATCCATATCCCGCAGCTCGGGCTGCTCGTCGCAGGACCGCTGGTCATCCTCGTCTCCGGCCTCGCCGCCGACGACATGAAATGGAAGGAGCTGATCATCTTCGCCATCGCGATGACGACCGCCTGCGCCCTGCTCTTCAAATACGCGCTCAGCCTGCCTATTCCGCTGGCGCCCTGGCTCCTGGGGATCTGACACGATGGACATGATCGCCAATCTCACGCTCGGCTTCGGCGTCGCGCTCTCCCTGCAGAATCTGGCCCTGTGCTTCGCCGGCTGCTTCATCGGCACGCTGATCGGCGTGCTGCCAGGCGTCGGGCCGATCGCCACCATCGCGATCCTGCTGCCGATCACCTTCGGCGTCGATCCCGTCGGCGCGCTGATCATGTTGGCCGGCATCTATTACGGCGCGCAATATGGCGGCTCGACCACGGCGATCCTGGTCAACATCCCGGGCGAGGCGACCTCCGTCGTCACCACGCTGGACGGACACCAGATGGCCAAGCAGGGCCGCGCCGGCGTCGCGCTCGGCGTCGCCGCGCTCGGCTCCTTCTTCGCCGGTTGCGTCGCGACCCTGTTCATCGCCGCACTCGGCGCGCCCCTGACCAAGCTCGCTTTGCTCTTCGGTCCGGCGGAATATTTCTCGCTGATGGTGATGGGCCTGTGCTTTGCCGTCGTGCTGGCGCGCGGCTCGATCCTCAAGGCCTTCTGCATGATCATGCTGGGCCTGCTGCTCTCGACGGTCGGCACCGACCTCGAAACCGGGCAGGAACGCCTGACCTTCGGCTTCCCACCCTTGTCTGATGGCATCGACTTCGCCGTGCTCGCCATGGGCGTCTTCGGCTTCGCCGAGGTGCTGCGCAATCTGGAGAACCCCGAGGCGCGCGACGTCGTGAAGGCCAAGATCGGCCGGCTGCTCCCGGACTGGAGCGAGATCAAGCAGTCGATAAACCCGGTGCTGCGCGGCACCTTCATCGGCGGCATCCTCGGCATCCTGCCGGGCAATGGCGCGGTGCTTGGCCCCTTCGCGAGCTACACGATCGAGAAGAAGCTCGCCAAGGATCCCTCGCGCTTCGGGCGCGGCGCGATCGAGGGCGTCGCCGGTCCCGAATCGGCCAATAACGCCGGCGCGCAGACCGCCTTCATCCCGCTGCTGACGCTCGGCATCCCGCCCAACGCCGTGATGGCGCTGATGGTCGGCGCGATGACCATCCACGGCATCATTCCCGGCCCGCAGGTCATGACCAAGAACCCGGAGCTGTTCTGGGGCATGATCGCCTCGATGTGGATCGGCAACCTGATGCTGGTCATCATCAACCTGCCGCTGGTCGGCGTCTGGGTGAAGCTGCTGCAGGTGCCCTATCGCCTGATGTTCCCGGCGATCCTGATCTTCTGCTGCATCGGCATCTACTCGGTGAACAACCAGCCGGTGGACGTCGCCTTCACCGCGATGTTCGGCCTGTTCGGCTACCTCTTGATCAAGCTCGGCTTCGAGCCTGCGCCGATGCTGCTCGGCTTCGTCCTGGGCAAGCTGCTCGAAGAGAAGATGCGCCAGGCGCTGATCATCTCGCGCGGCTCGTTCATGACCTTCGTCGAGCGGCCGATCTCGGCCGGCTTGCTGATCGTCGCCGTGGTGGTCCTGGCGATCGCGCTGCTGCCTTCGATCTCGAAGAAGCGCGACGAGGTCTTCACCGAATGACGGGGTTGCTGGAACGTCTCATTCAATCCAGCGTCCACGCAAGAATCTCAAGGGAGGATCATCCATGAAGAAACTGACACTTGGCTTGGCGGCCGCCGCGATCACCGTGGCGCTCGCCGGCGGTGCCCTGGCTCAAACCTATCCGACGCGCCCGGTCACCATGATCGTGCCGTTCGCCGCCGGCGGGCCGACCGACATCATTGCGCGCATCGTCGCGGACCATATGTCGAAGACGCTCGGCCAGCAGCTCGTGATCGAGAACGTCGCCGGCGCCGGCGGCACCACCGGCATCGCCCGCGCGGTTACGGCTGCGCCCGACGGCTACACCATCGCGATGGGGCATCTGGGCACGTTCTCGGCTGCGCCTGCGACCTATCCCGGCCTGAAATACGACCCGATCAACGGCATGCAGGCCATCGGTCTCGCAGGCGGCACGCCGATCCTGATCGTCGCCCGCAAGACTTTCGAGCCAAAGGACCTGAAGGAGTTCGTGACCTATGTGAAGGCGAACTCCGAGAAGGTGAACGAGGCCCATGCCGGCCTCGGCTCCGTCTCCTGGACGACCTGCACCCTGCTGAAGGCGCAGCTCGGCGTGCCGAAGATCAACGCCGTCGCCTATCGCGGCACCGGGCCGGCGCTGAACGATCTCGTCTCCGGCCAGGTCGACTTCATGTGCGACCAGATCGTCAGCGTCGCCGAACAGGTGAAGGCCGGCAACATCAAGGCCTATGCGATCGCCTCGAAGCAGCGCTCGCCAGCCCTGCCCGACGTTCCCACCACTACGGAAGCCGGGTTGCCGGAGTACCAGATCGAGGCCTGGAACGGCATCGCCGGTCCCAAGGGTCTCCCGAAGGACGTCGTCGATCGTCTGGTCGCCGCCCTCGACAAGGCACTGAACGACGAAGGCACCAAGAAGCGCCTGCTCGAGCTGGGCACCGTGATGCCGACCGCCGAGGAACGCACCCCGGCCGGTTTCGCCGCCCTGATCAAGCGCGACGCCGAAAAGCTCAGCCCGGCCTTGTCAGCCGCGCCGAAGTAACGGCCCGAAACAGGCGAGATATGAAACGGCGGATCCCCGGATCCGCCGTTTTTCGTTTGTGCCAGAGCCTTTCGTGAGCGCCGTGACGCATTGATATCATGGCGCTTTCGCCATTCCGGTTGCGGATATTCATATCTTGTTACCCAGATTTTTCGGAACCGCGCCGGGAGCCACCCGTTTCCTTCCCGAACGTTCTCTTGGAAGGAGAAAAACCATGTTCAAGAAGCTTGCTCTTATCGCCGCGATCGCCGTCACTCCCGCAGTGGCTTTCGCCCAGCAGAACCCGCAGGGCGCCCAGGGTGGCGCTGTTAGCGGTGGCGCCACCGGCGCGGTCGGCGGAGCCATCGTCGGCGGCCCGGTCGGAGCGGTTGTCGGCGGCGTCGGTGGCGCCGTGGTCGGCGCGATCATCGGCGACCAGACTCCCCGCTTCCGGCAGTATGTCGTGGAGCAACGCGTCCCGTCCTACACCTATGATGAACCGGTCGTCGTCGGCACGGTCCTGCCGTCGGATGGCGTGGTCTACCGCGAGGTGCCGCGCGAATATGGTGCGACCGAATATCGCTACACGGTCGTGAACCAGCGCCCTGTTCTGGTCGACCCGCGCACACGCCGCATCGTGCAGGTCATCGAATGATGTAGTGCGATCCGCTCGACGATCGCGCCATTGCCGGCCTGATCGTCATGACGAATCGTCGGCCCGCCCCGGAAACGGGGCGGGCCAATTTCATGTCTGAGAGCCATTTTACCTTATCGCGTGCCAAACATCCGGTCGCCGGCATCGCCCAGGCCCGGCACGATATAGCCGTGTTCGTTCAGCTTCTCATCGATCGCCGCCGTCCAGATCCGGACATCGGGATGGGCGCCGCGAAAGCGTTCTATGCCTTCGGGCGCCGCCAGCAGGCAGACGAAGCGCAGATCCTTGGCGCCGCGCTCCTTTAACCGGTCGATCGCCGCAACCGCCGAATTCGCCGTCGCCAGCATCGGGTCCATCACCACCACCATGCGCTCGGCGATGTCGGAGGGGGCCTTGAAATAGTACTCGACCGCCTGGAGCGTGTTGGGGTCGCGGTAGAGCCCGATATGGGCGACGCGGGCAGCTGGCACCAATTCCAGCATGCCGTCGAGGAAGCCGACGCCGGCGCGCAGGATCGGCGCGAAGACCATCTTCTTGCCCGCGATGATCGGCTGCATCGACTTCGTCAACGGCGTCTCGATCTCGGTCATCTCCATCGGCAGGTCGCGCGTGACCTCGTAGCAGAGCAGCATGCCGATCTCGTTGAGGAGCTGGCGGAAGCTCTTGGTCGAGCGATCCTTCTCGCGCATCAGCGTCAGCTTGTGCCGCACCAGCGGGTGGTCGACGACGGTGACGCCGTCCTGGCTTTTGGTCATTCTGTGTGCCCCTATTGCCTCGTCTCAAGCCGTCATTGCGAGCGTAGCGAAGCAATCCAGAGCGGCCGTGCTCTACGATTCCTGGATTGCTTCGCTACGCTCGCAATGACGGCTCCCTGGTTCAAAATACGGTGCCGTCGCTGATGATCGTCAAGGGCGGACCGCCATCCCCGCGCTTCTCGCGGGCGATGCGCCGGCCGGCGGCCCAGGTGCCGCCCTCCAGCACCTTAGCCAGCGGCAATTCCTCGGCCGTGCGCCCCAGGCGCTTGCGGATCAGCATTCCGATCTCGTCGAGCAGCGCCACGGTCAGCGCGCGCCATTCGACGACCAGCGCCGAGCCGACCTCATGGGCGCGCGTCGCATCGCTCTCGTCCTTCAGCGCGATCACGCCGCAATCCAGGAACAGCCCGCCATTGCGATATTCGGGCAGGCCGGTGAGGTCATCGATGTCGATCACCGCGATCCCGGCCCATTGCAAGGGCTCGATCAACGAATAGGACAGCCATTGCGAGAGCTTATGGAAGGGCACCAGCCCGGCCGTCGGCTCGGCCTGCGCGATCAGCGGATGTCGCCAGGTGTCGCCCAGCGCGACGCCGGCGACCGTCAGACGCGACGGCCAGATGCCGCCGAAGGTGGAGAGAACCTCCGTCAGGATATGCCCGGCGCGCAATGTGCCGGTCTCGGCGGCGCCAATGAGCCGGTCGAACAGATCGCCGGGACGCTTCAGGCCCTGGCGCTCCAGCTCCTCGCCGAGACGATTCATCAAGGCCGCGCGGCCCTCGACCGCGAGCAGCGGATTGCCGGGGCCGGCCTGGAAGCCCTGCGCCAACGCCGCGACATCGAGCCGCTTCAGCGCGGCCGCGTCGACGCGCAGCGGCTCAGCCGGATCGCTGGAGAACAGGCCAGCCGCAAACATGTCGAGCGAGGCCAGCGCCAGCCCCTCGGAGCGGCCGATCGACTGCCCCGAGACGGCATCGCGGTAACGCCAGTCCGGTCCGGCTCCTGCATCGAGCAGCGCGCTGACCACGGCGAGATCATAGGCCGCGCGACCGCGCGCGCCGGCATCGCGAAAATGCGCGGTCAGGTCGAGCACGCTCCAGCGATCGACGCCGGCCACGCTGAAATGCCGCCAGCGGGCATGGAACGGGATGTCGAGCGTCGGGTAATTCGCCTTGATCGTGTCGAGGACATAGTCGGCGCAGGCGTCGAGCCGCGCCGCATCGACGCTGAAATGCAGGAGCTTTCCGGCCAGGCCGAGCTCCAGCATCTCCTGCGCGCGGGCGCGGACTGCAGCAGGCTTGAGCAAGGCGCGGACGGCGTCCGTATTCTGGTCAGACATGGAGCGGCTCAGAACTTGTCGAGATCGCGACCGACCGTCGCCTTCAGGGCGTTGTCGCCGGGCGCGCCGTCGGGCGAATAATAGCCCGCCGCCTTCTTGGCCTCGATCTCGACCGAGGCGTCGGGCGGCACGAGCTCGGGCGGGATCGCGACGCGCTCGCCGATCTCGATGCCGCTCTCCACCATGGCATCGTATTTCATGTTCGACATCGACATCAGCCGGTCGATCCTGGTGACGCCGAGCCAGTGCAGCACATCGGGCATCAATTGCTGGAAGCGGGCGTCCTGGACGCCGGCGACGCATTCGGTGCGCTCGAAATAGGTCGCAGCGGAATCGCCGCCCTCCTGGCGCTTGCGGGCGTTGTAGACGAGGAATTTCGTGACCTCGCCCAGCGCCCGGCCCTCCTTGCGGTTATAGACGATCAGGCCGACGCCGCCGCCCTGCGCCTCCTTCACCGCCTCCTCGATGCCGTGCACGAGGTAGGGCCTGCAGGTGCAGATGTCCGAGCCGAAGACGTCCGAGCCGTTGCACTCGTCATGGACGCGGCAGGCGACGCTGCGCTTGGGGTCGGTGATCGCGGAGACCTCACCGATGATGTAGCAGGTGATCGACCCGATCGGCGGCAGGAAGACGCGCAGATCAGGCCGTGTCACCAGTTCCGGGTACATGCCGCCGGTCTGCTCGAAGAGCGTGCGGCGCAACTCCTGCTCGCTGGTGCCGAAGCGCTCGGCGATGCCCGGCAGATGCCAGACGGGGTCGATCGCGATCTTGGTGACGCTGATATCGCCGGATTTGTGCAGGATGTGCTCGTCGGGGCTGAGCCTGTGTCCTGCCATCGCGGCGAGGATTTCGGGCAGGTTGAGCCTCGCCTTGGTGATGGCGATGGTCGGACGGATGTCTATGCCCTCGCCGATCCACTGGCCGAAATCCTGCGCGACGCGATGGCCGAACGGGTCCATCGAGACGATCCGACCCGGCGCGAACCATTGCGGCTGCGGCGCGATCTCGGCTGTCGGATAGGTGTTGGTCAGGTCCGGGCGCTGCGAGGGGTTCATGGCGCGGGCCGAAATGGCGAGCGCGCGATAGACCGAATAGGAGCCGCCATGGGCGCCGATGACGTTGCGGTCTCCCGGCGCCGTGGTCGAGGCGATGACCGGGCCGCGCTCGGCCGGGCTGGCTGCGCCCCATTGGATCGGAAAGCGCGTCGCGGCGTTGCCGGGCTCGGGATGCGAGGTCAGGCGGATATGGGTCGTGCGGTTCTGCGAGTTCATCGCGGGTATCGCCCTGCAAATAGGAAAGGGCCCCGGGACGCAATGCGTCCGGGGCCCTCTGGACCTATGAAAATGTGGCTCAACGCAAGCGCGGCGTCAATCGGGGCGTAATTCCCGGGCAGAGCCCTCGGGCCCAGCCTTTAGCCGGCCCAAGGACAGGCTCCGCAGAAGCCCGGGAATCTCCGGCAAGAGATGCTCGGGTCTTCACCCGAGCATGACGCGATACGATCAGAAAATGGCGAGGTAACGCAGCAGCGAGATGATGCCGATGACGATGACGATGATCTGGACGACGTTCTTGATCTGCGCATCGAGCGGCAGCATGCGCACGAGATAGAGCACAAGGCCGATGACGAGCACCGTGATGAGCAGCGAAATAAGGATGGACATGATTGAAATACCTTGTCGCGGCCGAAAACTGGCCCCCCGGAGCCCGTGCCACGACGCATTCGCGCCACGTCAGCCCCGATGACAGAACGTCGCAGGGTGGGAATAGGTTCCCGAGCGCCTGGCCCGTTATCCCCGTTCCCGACAGGCGCGGGGAACCCTCTCCTGTAAGGAGAGGGCAGGGTGAGGTGTCGGCCGTTCGACCAGTTGGGCTCGGCAATACAGCGGGCGGGTCTCGGCTATCACGTCCAGGGGCCTACACGTCACCCCTGCCCCTCTCACTGAACCCGGGTATACCCGGGTTCAGCATTCAGAGTGTCGAAGTCGGGTAGACCCGACTTCGATTCAGGAGAGGGGTTCCCCGCGCTGAACTCAGCCGGCAATACGCCCGAAATCCGCAACCGCGCGGGTCGCTACGCGGAGCTGGTTGAGCAGCTTCAGGCGGTTGATGCGCAAGGCGGGGTCGGGATCGTTGACCGTGACCTGGTCGAAGAAGGCGTCGACCGCCGGGCGCAATTCGGCCAGCGCCGCCATCGCGCCCTCATAGTCTTCCTTCGCCACGGCAGCGGCGGCTGCGGGCGTCGCGTTCGCCAGAGCGACGGCCAGCGCCTTCTCCTCGATCAGACCGGCGCCCGCGATCAACTGGAGATCGGCCGCGCCAGCGAAAGCCCCCTCGCCGTCCTTCTTCTCCTCGGCCTTGAGGATGTTGGCGGCGCGCTTGTAGCCGGCGAGCAGGCTCTTGCCGTCCTGCGTCTCGAGGAAGCGGGCGAGCGCCGCGACGCGATGAGTGATGAGCAGGAGGTCGTCGCTTCCTTCTCCCCTTGGGGGAGAAGGTGTCTGCGAAGCAGACGGATGAGGGAAGGACGAGCCTGACGTCCCCTCATCCGTCATCGCTGACGCGATGCCACCTTCCCCCCCGAGGGGGGAAGGGGAGCCAGCGAGCACGGCATCGACCAGATCATGCCGCGCGCCCTGGTCGCGCAGCATGACCTTCAGGCGGTCGTGGAAGAAGGAGAGGAGGTCGATCGTCTCCACCCGCACGCTGCGCTCGCCAAACAAATGCATCGCTGCACCTTGCGCTTGAATCCCGCCCTTCGGTTTTGACCTTTGGTCGATCTTTCCTGCCTGCTGTTCTAGTGCGTCGATCAATGGCAGCCGCACCCCGTTCTCAACCACCAGCCTGATCACCCCCAGCGCCGCGCGACGCAACGCATAGGGGTCCTTGCTTCCGGTCGGCTTCTCGTCGATCGCCCAGAAGCCGACCAGCGTGTCGAGCTTGTCGGCGAGCGCGACTGCGACCGAAACCGGATCGGCCGGGACGCGGTCGGAGGGGCCGAGCGGCTTGTAATGCTCCTCGATCGCGGCGCAGACGCTGGGATGCTCGCCCTGGAGCTCCGCATATTTGCGGCCCATCAAACCCTGCAATTCCGGGAATTCGCCGACCATTTCGGTCGGCAGATCGGCCTTGGCGAGCTTGGCCGCGCGCTCGGCGAGGTCGGGATCGGCCCCGACGATCGGCGCAAGCTCGCGCGCCAGCGCCGCGATGCGCTGGACGCGCTCACCTTGCGTGCCAAGCTTTGCGTGGAAGACGACGCCGAGCTTGTCGAGCTTGGCCATGCGCTGGTCGAGCGGCTTCGCCAGCTCGAGCCCGAGTTTTTCGGCGCTCTCCTTCAGCGTGTCGAGATCGGGCAGATCGCCCTTGTCGGTCGCGAAGAAATAGGCGGCGTCGGAGAGGCGGGCGCGCACGACGCGCTCATTGCCGGCGGTGATGACCTTGCCGCCATCGCTGGCGACGAGATTCGCGGTCAGCAGGAAGCGGTTGGCGAGCTTTCCTTCTCCCCTCGGGGGAGAAGGTGTCTGCGAAGCAGACGGATGAGGGAAGGACGAGCCTGACGTCCCCTCATCCGTCATCGCTGACGCGATGCCACCTTCCCCCCCGAGGGGGGAAGGAGAACTAAGCACGAAGCATTTCTGGTTGGCGCGGATGGTGGCGCGGATCGCCTCGCCGGGAATTTCGAGGAAGCGCTCCTCGAAGGAGCCCATCAGCACGACCGGCCATTCGACCAGCCCGGCAACCTCCTCCAGCAAACCCTCATCCTCGACCAGTTCGAGCCCCTGCGCGAAGGCGAGCGTGCGGGCGTCGTTGAGGATGATCTCCTTGCGCCGGTCGGCATCGAGCACGACCTTCGCCTTCTCCAGGCTCGGCACGTAATCGTCGAAGCGCTTGACCGTGATAGCACCCGGCGCATGGAAGCGATGGCCGTAAGTGATGTTGGAGGAGACGATGCCGTCGACCTCGAAGGGAACCACCTCCGGCTCCTCGGTCTCGGCCCCGAAGGTGCAGAGAATCGCGTGCAATGGGCGCACCCAGCGCAGGCTCGCGCCGGCCGCCGACGCAGCGCCCCAGCGCATCGATTTCGGCCAGGGGAAGCCGCGGATCACCGCGGGCACGATCTCGGCGATGGCCGCAACCGTCTCCTGCCCCGGCTTCTCGATGATGGCGACGTAGGAATCACCCTTTTTGGGGTCGCTGATGATCGTCGCCTGATCGAGCGAGGTAAGCCCAGCTGCCTTGAGGAAGCCCTGGATCGCGGCCTCGGGCGCGCCGACGCGCGGCCCCTTGCGCTCCTCGCGGACATCGCGGCCGCGCACCGGCAGGCCGGCGATGTGGAGCGCGAGCCGGCGCGGCGTGGCGAAGGCTTTCGCACCCTCATAAACAAGGCCGCGCTCGACCAGCGCATCGGTGACGAGCTTCCGCAGATCCTCGGCCGCCTTGCGCTGCATGCGGGCGGGGATCTCTTCGGAGAAGAGTTCGAGCAGGAGATCAGGCATCAGTTGGCTTCCACGCCGGAGTTGGCGCCCCCGCCGGCCGTCTTCAGCCAGGCGGCGCCGCAGGCTTTCGCCAGTTCGCGGACACGCAGGATGTAGCTCTGGCGCTCGGTGACCGAGATCACGCCGCGCGCATCGAGCAGATTGAAGCTGTGGCCGGCCTTGAGGCACTGGTCATAGGCCGGCTGGACCATGAGATGGCGCTCGCCGCTCTCGCCCTTTTCGAGCAGGGCCCGGCATTCGGCCTCGGCCTCGGCGAAGCGCCGGAACAGGGCGGCCGTGTCGGCATGCTCGAAATTATAGCGCGAATACTCCTGCTCGGCCTGGAGGAAGACCTCGCGATAGGTGACCTTGTCGTCGCCTTCGAGCCCGTTGAAATTGAGCTCCATGATGCTCTCGACATTCTGCAGATAGCAGGCGAGGCGCTCGAGGCCGTAGGTGAGCTCGCCCGAGACGGGCGCGCATTCGATGCCGGCGACCTGCTGGAAATAGGTGAACTGGCTCACCTCCATGCCGTCGCACCAGCATTCCCAGCCCAGCCCCCAGGCACCGAGCGTCGGGTTCTCCCAATCATCCTCGACGAAGCGGATATCGTGCAGCTTCATGTCGATGCCGATCGCCTCGAGCGACTGCAGATAGAGCTCCTGCAGGTTCGGCGGGTTCGGCTTCAGGATGACCTGGAACTGGTAGTAATGCTGCAGCCGGTTCGGGTTCTCGCCATAGCGACCATCCTTGGGCCGGCGCGAGGGCTGGACATAAGCCGCGCGCCAGGGCCGCGGCCCGAGCGAGCGCAGCATCGTGCCGGGATGGGAGGTGCCGGCACCGACTTCCATGTCATAGGGCTGGAGAATGACGCAGCCGCGCTCGGCCCAGAAGCGCTGCAGGGTCAGCAGCAGCCCCTGGAAGGAGCGGGTCGGGTTCATCGCATCGGGCAGAGTGGCAGAAACAGCCAAGGCTTGGGCCTTCCGAAAGATCGTGGATCGGCGCGTGCATAGACCATGATCCGTGAAAGTGGAATGCGGTTTTCGAGCAGGTTTTGACCTAACTCATTGGCGAAAGACGGATTCGCCGGCTAAAATCTTTTGGCTTGCACCAATTTTTCCGCCGAATCCGCTGCTCCGCCCATGCATGGCGCGGGAACCTCGACAGACAGCTTTCGTTCATGCAGGAGGAGCTAGGATTTCTTTGCCCGTAGGGTTCGCGGCGTTCGGGGCGAGCGCTTGATGCCGAACCGGCGGGGTCGTTTGGTAGGAGAAGCCCATGTCGTCATCGCGTATGCCGTCATCCCGTATCGTCGCTGCGCTGTTCGGCGCGCTTGGCCTCATCGTCGCAGCCTTCACGGTCGCACCGGCGATGGCCGCTCCTGTCTCGGCAGGCACGGCGCAAACCATGCCGTCGCAAACCTTGCCGTCGCAAGGCGATCTCGTCCAGCAGGCGCAGTATTACGGCCCGCGTCGCTATTATGGACCGCGCCGCTACTACGGCCGCCCGGTCTATCGCCCGCGCTGCTTTGTCACCAACCGGCGCGTCTGGACCGGCTATGGCTGGGTCATCCGCCCCGTGCGCGTCTGCCGCTGAGCCGCCGAAATGTGGCCGTTCTCTGGCCGCAGGATGAAAACAGGCTGAACGACACGGTTTAGTGCCGTTCAGCTCCAACGCAGTACCCTTTCATTCGAAGACGGCGACCGACCATGCGGCAGGGGCTGCAGGCGCCAAGTTGAAGAGGATCGGATCATGTTTCGCAAACTCGCATTCGGTATCGCGACGGCAGCCACACTCGGCGGCCTGTCCTTTGCAGCCGCCCCGGCCATGGCGGCCCCCATCGCGGCGGGAGCCGTCCAGCCCGCCTTGGCTGTGACTGCCGAGGTCGATGGCGCCCAGATCCAGCAGGCGCAGTATTATTACGGACCGCGCCGCTATTACGGACCGCGCCGCTACTACGGACCGCCGCGCTATTACGGACCCCGGCGCTATTACGGCCCGCGCTTCTACGGCCCGCCGGTCTATGCGCCGCCGCCGTTCTACGGGCCGCGCTATTTCTACTGATCGCGGCTACCTAGCGTCGCATATCCGCGATGCAGGGCTTCGCTCGCTTCAGTGAAGCCGCCCTCGGGGCGATTGAGGATGAAAGCCGGCAGCAACGCTGCCGGCTTTTTGCTGTTCAGCACGGCCGTGACGAGGACGCGCACGGCAGGCCGGGTGGCCAGCGCATGGATCGGCCGGATTTCCAGCCCGCCGAAGCCAGTCGCCAGCCCGGCCAGGATCTCGGCCAGCGCCTCGGCGCGGTGGATGATCGCGATCCGCCCGCCAGGCCGGAGCAAGCGGCGCGCCGCCTTCAGCCAGTCTCCCAACCCACCCTCGACGACATGGGCGGCGCGCCGATTCGGGACCGGTGAGGCCTTGGTCTCCCGCGCCGCATAGAAGGGCGGATTCATCGCGACACAGGCGAAGCTCGCCGGGATCAGCCCGGCCTGGGCCAAGGCGGCGGCTGGCGCGGCGATATCCACAGCCAGCGCCGCGACGCGCGCCTCGAGGCCGTTGGAGGCGATGTTGTCGCGCGCCAGGGCTGCAAGCTCCGGGTCACGCTCGACCAGCACCACGCGCAGGTGCGGCTGCGCAAGGGCAGCAGCAAGGCCGACCGTGCCGACGCCCGCGCCCATGTCGAGCAGAGGCCCCTCGCCCAGTTCAGGCAAGGCCGCCGCGAGCAGGATCGCGTCGCTGCCGGCGCGATGACCCTTCTTCGGCTGGCGCAGGATCAGGCGGCCATCGAGCAGGCGATCCTCGCCGATTTCGCCGAGCGCCGAGGCCGATTGCTGCTCAGCCATCGCGCAGTTCCGCTCCGAAGCCGGCATCGACCAGCAGCGCCCGCGCCCGCATCTTGTCGGCCTCGCGCACCAGCAGCCGGCGCGGAAAGGCGCCGATCATGCCTTCCAGCGCGCTGATGTGCTGATCGGCGATCAGGCAATCGAGATTGGCCGAAGCCAGCAGCGCCTCGATGGCTCCGAGCAGGACGATGTCGTTGGTGCGGACGAGTTCATGCATGGGCGCATGGAGCCGAAGCCGTGGCCCGCGCGCAAGCCCTCGCTTGCGCAGGTGCGGCGACAAGGTGCGGCGTCATTGCCGAATTGCGGGGGCTGGTCACCCATGCGACGGTTGTGGCAAGGCATCAGCGCGCCGCGAACTGCGCAAGCCGGCCGGAGTGATCGAGATGGGCGTCGTCGTTGCGTTCGAGGACAAGGAAGCGGGCCAGGGAATCGGCCAGGATGCGGGCAAGGCCCGGATCGAGACCCTGGTCGGCCTGACCCGCACTGACATGGAGCGCGTCAATGCGATGATCCTGTCGCGCACCGGCTCCGACGTCACCATGATCCCGGAGGTCGCCAACCACCTGATCTCGTCGGGCGGCAAGCGCCTGCGCCCGATGCTGACGCTGGCGACCGCGGCGCTGTGCGATTATCGCGGCGAAGGCCATGTCAAGCTCGCGGCCTCGGTCGAGTTCATGCACACCGCGACATTGCTGCATGACGACGTCGTCGACCAGAGCGACATGCGCCGCGGCAAACTCGCCGCGCGCATGCTCTGGGGCAATGAGGCGAGCGTGCTCGTCGGCGATTTCCTGCTCGGCCAGGCCTTCAAGATGATGGTCGAGGTCGGCTCGCTGCGCGCCCTCGACATCCTCTCCACCGCTGCGGCCGTGATCGCCGAGGGCGAGGTTCTGCAGCTTTCCGTGGCCAAGAACACCGAGACGACCGAGGACGAGTATCTTGCCGTGATTCGCGGCAAGACCGCGGAGCTCTTCGCCGCCGCCTGCGAGGTCGGCCCCGTCATCGCTGGCGCTGGCAAGGCCAATGCCGCCGCCTGCCGCAGCTACGGCCTCAATCTCGGCATCGCCTTCCAGCTCATCGACGACGCGCTCGACTATGGCGGTGTCGCCTCCAAGCTCGGCAAGAACACCGGCGACGATTTCCGCGAGGGCAAGATCACCTTGCCGGTCGTGCTCTCCTTCCGGCGCGGCACCGATACCGAGCGCGCCTTCTGGCGCCGCACGCTCCAGAATGGCGAGGTCAATGAGGGCGATCTCGAAGAAGCCCAAAGCATCATGCGTCGCCATCGCGCGCTCGACGACACGATCGAGCGCGCCGAGCACTACGCCAAGATGGCCAAGGATGCGCTCGGCCTGTTCCCCGCCTCCCCGATGAAGCAGGCGCTGAACGAGACCGTCGATTTCTGCGTTTCGCGGGCGCACTGAAGCGCCTTTGCCACGGACGCGTCCTCGCGAAAGAGGCTTCCACAGCGGCCTGGACGGGCCTAGGCTGCCTGCCACGACGCATGAAAGCGTGGAGCGGGCCATGACGGCATCATCGGATCGCCAGTCGAAGATCGGGGCTGTCATTCGCGTATCGAGTGGCAATTTCCTCGAAATGTACGATTTCTTCGTCTTCGGCTATTACGCCTCGGCGATCGGCAAGGCCTTCTTCCCGTCAGGCAGCGAATTCGCCCAATTGATGGCGGCGCTGATGACCTTCGGCGCCGGCTTCCTGATGCGGCCGCTCGGCGCCATCGTGCTCGGCACCTATATCGACCACCATGGCCGCCGCGCCGGGCTTCTCCTGACACTCGGGCTGATGGCCTTCGGCACGCTCACCATCGCGCTGGTGCCGACCTATGCGACGATCGGCCTGCTCGCGCCGGTCATCGTCGTGATCGGCCGACTGGTCCAGGGGTTTTCAGCGGGCGTCGAGCTTGGCGGCGTCTCCGTCTATCTGTCGGAGATAGCGACGCCCGGAAACAAGGGTTTCTATGTCAGCTGGCAGTCCGGCAGCCAGCAGATCGCCGTGATCTTCGTGGCGCTGCTCGGCGTCTGGCTCAGCACAATCCTGCCCCCCGAAGACATGACGGCCTGGGGCTGGCGCATCCCGTTCCTGGTCGGTTGCCTGATCGTGCCGCTGATCTTCCTGCTGCGCCGCTCGATGCAGGAGACCGAAGAGTTCGAGGAGCGGCGCAAGAGCGCCAGCCACCCCTCACCGCGCGAGATCCTGCGCTCGCTCGTCCAGAACTGGCAAAGCGTGATCATCGGCATGCTGCTGGTGACGATGACGACGGTGTCGTTCTACTTCATCACCGCCTACACGCCGACCTTCGGGCGCGAGGTCTTGAAGCTGACAGGCCTCGACGCCCTGCTGGTGACGGTCTGCGTCGGCCTGTCCAACCTGTTCTGGCTGCCGGTGATGGGGGCGCTCTCCGACCGGATCGGCCGCAAGCCGCTGCTCTTCGCCTTCACGCTGCTGATGTTCGTCAGCGCCTATCCGGCGCTGTCCTGGCTGGTTTCCGCGCCGTCCTTCGTCAGGCTGCTGGAGGTCGAGCTCTGGCTGTCGTTCATTTACGGCAGCTATAACGGCGCCATGGTGGTCGCGCTGACCGAGATCATCCCGGTACAACTGCGCACCACCGGCTTCTCCGTCGCCTACAGCCTGGCGACGGCATTGTTCGGCGGCTTCACGCCTGCGGTCAGCACCTATCTGATCGAGGTCACCGGAAACCGGGCCGTCGCCGGGCTCTGGCTGATGTTCGCCGCCGCCTGCGGCTTCCTGGCGACCTGGCTGGCCTATCGGTCGCGCCCGCAGGTCACGGCTGGGGCCGTGAGCCGCGCCGGATTGTCGCCCGGCGGCTGACGCCACCCGTTAACGCAGCACGGTCGGCTTGACCCACCAGTTCGGGCGGCTCCTCTGCAGCGCCTTGGCCGCGGCCGCGCTGGCCCGGCAATCATCGAACAGGGCAAAGCAGGTCGCCCCCGAGCCCGACATGCGCGCGAGCCGGCACCCGGGCAAGGCCGCCAGCCAGGCGAGAACCTCGCCGAGAACCGGAGCCACGCGTCGCGCCGGCGCTTCGAGGTCGTTGCCGCTTTCGGCGAGCGCCCTTAGAAGCGCGGAGCGGTCCAGACCCTTTTCACGCGAGCCCTCATCCTGAGGAGCCATGTCTTCAGACATGGCGTCTCGAAGGATGCTCCAAGGGGTTCCGGAGCCTCCTGGAACATCCTTCGAGACGCCGCTGCGCGGCTCCTCAGGATGAGGGCTCGTATGGGGAGGATGCGGCTGTCCCGGCTGCAAACCCAGCGCCCTGAACACCGCCGTCGTCTCGACCGGCACACCCGGATTGACCAGCACGGCAAAGAGCGGCGGCAGGCGCAAGGGCTGCCCCAGACGTTCACCGATGCCGGCCATCACCCGTGCCCGCGAATCGAGGCAAACAGGCACGTCGGCCCCGACCCTGGCCGCTGCGCGCAGCAAAGCCGGCTCACCGCGCGGAATCCCGTTCAAGCGCGCCAGCAGGCGCAGCGCGCCTGCCGCATCGGCCGAGCCGCCGCCGATGCCAGAGGCGACGGGCAGGCGCTTGACGAGGTGGAAGCGGCCCCAGCGCAGCGGGCCTGCTTCATCGGCAAGCGCGCGGGCGGCGCGCAGGACGAGGTTGCGCTCGTCGGCTTCGAGCCCGCCGCCAAGCGGGCCGCCAATGCTCAGGCCGAGTTCCGACCCGGGTTCGAGCGTCAGTTCATCACTGATGCCGGCGAAGGCGACCAGGCTTTCGAGCTCGTGATAGCCGTCAGCGCGCCGGCCGAGCACCTTCAGGCTCAGATTGACCTTGGCGCGGGCACGGGTTGTCAGCGCGGCTGGCATGGGAAATCCGGGACGGCCGGTGGTCACCAGAAGGCTGTCCATTCACCTCGCCCCGTCATTGCGAGCGCAGCGAAGCAATCCAGGGCCGTCGAGCGAGCCCTCCTGGATTGCTTCGTCGCTATCGCTCCTCGCAATGACGATGCAAGCCGTATGGAAAACGATCCAGGCCTCAGCCGCCGTCCTTCTTCGGCTCAGCGGCGTTGGCGGAGGGCGGCTCTTCCAGGCCGCGCTCGATCTTCTGCTTGATCTTGACCAGATCCTCAGGCTCCGGGCCGAGGTCGCGGGCCGCATTCCACTGGAAGGTCGCCTCCAGCTTGCGGCCGGTGCGCCAATAGACATCGCCGAGATGGTCGTTGATCACCGGATCGGAGGGGCGCAATTCCATGGCGCGCTCGAGTTCGCGCGCCGCATCGTCGTAGCGCCCCAGCCGGTAATAGGCCCAGCCGAGCGAATCGGTGATGTAGCCGTCGCGCGGCCTGAGCTCGACGGCGCGGCGCAGCATGTTGAGCGCCTCGTCGAGCTTGAGGTGCTGATCGACCAGCGAATAGCCGAGATAGTTCAGCACCAGCGCGCGTTCGCGGCCGAGCGGCTCCGGCATCAGCTCCAGCGCCTTGCGCAGATCCGCCTCGGCCTCGGGCCAGCGCTTGGTGCGCTCGCGCGCAATGCCGCGGAAATAGAACAGATCCCAGTTCGCCCGCCCGGGAACCGCGAGCTTGGCGATGGCCTTGTCGTAGGTCTCGGCCGCCTCGCTGAAGAGCTTGCGGGTGCGGTAGACATTGCCGAGCGCCGAGAGCGCATCGACATCGTCGGGGCGTTCCGTGATCAGCGCCTGCAGATGCTTGATCGATTCCTCGGATTTGCCGAGCGTCTCCAACGCCAGGCCAGCCTGAATCTCGGCATTGGGCCGCAGCGGCGAGGTCGCCGGCATCTTGTCATAGACCGCGACGGCATCCTCGGGCTGCTTCGAGCGTTCGAGGATGTCCCCGAGCGTCAGGATCGCCAGATCATGGCTGGGGTCGAGATAGATCGCCAGGCGCAGATAGAGCAGCGCGGCAGCCTCGTCGCCCTGGCGATTGCCGGCGCTGGCCAGGCCGTAGAGGACTTCGGCCGCGCCCTGCTGGGCCGTGCCGACCTGGCGGGCGAGCGGCTCGCGCGCGGCAACCCGCGCAAGACCGTCCCGGACGATGGGATGGTTGGGCAGGAGGCGGTCGAACTCGCCATAGGTCGCGGCGGCGCCGTCATAATTGCCGTTGCGCGCCTGCAGGCGGGCCCAGAGATCGACCAGGCGCAGCGTCGTCTTTTCCGCATCATAGGCGCTCTTCAGGCGCTTCTCGGCGTCGACCTTGCGCCCGGCGATATCGAGGATCAGGCCGGCATGGTAGTCGCGGAAGAGGTTGTAGGAGGCCTCGCCCTTGAGCCGGTCGAGCGTCTCGAGCGCCTTGTTGGTCTGGCCGGAGCCGGCATAGGCCCAGGCCGAGAGCAAGGTCGCGGTGATGTCGGCGGCGCGGCCGCGGCCGCCCCGCTGGAGATGACCGCGCGCGGTCTGATAGCTCTTCTGCTTGATCGCGCGAATGCCGACCGCGAGCTGGGCCAGACCGTTGCTGGGATCACGCTGGATCAGCTTGTCGGCGGCGCGGAAGGCGTCGCTCATCGCACCATCTGCCAGGAAGGCGACGAAGCCGCGCTCCAGCAGATCATTGTTCAGCGGATCGCCCTTGATCGCCTCGCGCAGATAGACCGAGGCCGCGCCGAGATCACGCCCGGCACCCGCAACGATCGCGGCCAGGTAATTGCCTTCCAGGCTGTCGGCGGGCTCCAGCTGTTCCGTCGTACGCGTCGCAGCCGCCCCTTGAGCCGAGGCACCGGCCTGCAATGCGAGAAAAAACACCAGGGCGACCGCCGTGCTCGGGCCGCGGCCCCTCAATCGAAACGTCACGATTGTCATTCTCCCTCGGTCCGCAGCCTGTATGTCACGCGCGGCCATACATCAGCGCGACCGGGACCACTTCGCTTAAGCGTTCAAGATGGCGGTTTCCGGGCGGACGGGCAAGCCATTGGAGCGCTGCTCAGCTGAATCCGTAGCAACGATGCAACAATCCGACAGAAGCATGCTGCGCCGCAACGTTCCCGCAGTTTTCCGTGTCCATGCCTCAAGAATTTAAGGCTAGGACTGAAGCGTTCGCATGTACCGCGACGATTCACCTGGGATCATTCACATGAAAAAGATCGTTTTGAGCATTGCCGCCGTCGCCCTGCTGGCCGGCTTCGCCGCTGGCTGCGCGAAGCCCGAGCCCACCAAGCCGGCCCCGAGCGTCGTCCGCAAGGGCTGAGGCGGCCATATCGCCGACCAAAGAGAAAAGGCGCGCCGTGCGAGCGGCGCGCCTTTTCCTTATCCACACCAGCGCTTTACGCCGATTCAGGCTCACATATTCGAGTAGCCCGGCCCGCCGCCGCCCTCGGGCACCGTCCAGGTGATGTTCTGGGCCGGGTCCTTGATGTCGCAGGTCTTGCAGTGGACGCAGTTCTGCGCGTTGATCACGAAGCGCGGCTCGGTCTTCGCCTCGGCATCCTTGTAGACCACCTCATATACGCCGGCCGGGCAATAGAGCCGCGCCGGCTCGCCATAGACAGGCAGGTTCTTGTCGATCGGGATCGAGGGGTCGGTCAGCTTCAGATGCGCCGGCTGGTCTTCCTCATGATTGGTCGAGGACAGGAAGACCGATGACAGCTTGTCGAAGGAGAGCTTGCCGTCGGGCCTGGGATAGACGATCGGCTTGACCTCGCTGAGAGGCTTCAGCGTCGCGTAATCCGGCTTGCCGTGCTTGAGCGTGCCGAAGGGCGACCAGCCAAAGAGCTGGTTCAGCCACATGTCGATGCCGCCCAGCCCGATGCCCAGGAGCGTGCCGTATTTCGACCAGAGCGGCTTGACGTTGCGCACCGGCTTGAGGTCGCGCCCGATGGCGCTGTCGCGCCAGCTGGTTTCGATCTCGACCACCTCGTCATGCGAACGGCCGGCCGCCAAAGCGGGCGCGAGATGCTGCGCCGCCTGCATGCCTGAGAGGATGGCGTTATGGCTGCCCTTGATGCGCGGCACATTGACGAAGCCCGCCGCGCAGCCGATCAGCGCGCCGCCCGGGAAGGTGAGCTTCGGCACCGACTGGAAGCCGCCCTCGGTGATGGCGCGCGAGCCATAGGACAGGCGCTTGGCGCCATCGAAGAGATCGCGAATCAGCGGATGGGTCTTGAAGCGCTGGAACTCGTCGAAGGGCGAGAGCGTCGGGTTGGTGTAGTTGAGATGCACGACGAAGCCGACGGTGACCAGGTTGTCGTCGAAATGATAGAGGAAGGAGCCGCCGCCGGTGCCGTTGTCGAGCGGCCAGCCGAAGGAGTGCTGCACCCGGCCCTTGTGAAACTTCTCCGGCTTGACCTGCCAGATCTCCTTCAGGCCGATGCCGTATTTCTGCGGCTCGCGCCCTTCGTCGAGCTTGAATTTGCGGATGGCGATCTTGGAGAGCGAGCCGCGCGCGCCCTCGCCCAGCAGCGTGTAGCGGCCGCGCAATTCCATGCCGCGGGTGTAGCGCTCCGAAACCGTGCCATCCCTGGCGATGCCCATGTCGCCGGTGGCGACGCCGGCGATCGAGCCATCCTCGTTGAACAGCAATTCGGCGGCGGCGAAGCCCGGATAGATCTCGACGCCGAGCGCTTCGGCCTGCGCCGCAAGATATTTTGCCACGAGGCCGAGCGAACCGACGAAGTTGCCGTGGTTGTTCATCAGCTTGGGCATGCCGAAATTGGGCAGGCGGATGCCGTTGGGCTCGGTCAGGAAATAGAAGATGTCCTCGCTGACCTCAGTCGTCAGCGGGCGGCCCTCGTCCTGGCGCCAATCGGGCAGGAGCGCGTCGAGGCCGACCGGGTCGATCACGGCGCCCGACAGGATGTGAGCGCCGACTTCGGCCCCCTTCTCGACCACCACGACGGAAATCGTCTCGTCGAGCTGCTTCAGGCGGATGGCGGCGGCAAGGCCGGCTGGACCGGCGCCGACGATGACGACGTCATAGTCCATGCTCTCGCGCGGTTCGCTCTGCGCTTCCTTGAGATCCATCCTGCCCTCCGGAGGCCTTCGACTGGCTTGAAGCCAATTAGTTTATATGTGAACTATATCGCCTGTCCGTTCAAGCCGCGCATGGCTCAAGACAGGCATGGCGCTCAAGACAGACATGGCGTCAGTCTGGAAACCCTCTATCGAAGCGTGCGTTCCAATTTGCAACTGCGGCGGCTCGCGAAGACGCATATGTGCGTGCTAGAACCCCAGCGATGATGTCCACCGCCGCGCCAGATCCTGTTGAGCTGCTCGCCTGGTACGCCGAGATGGGCGTCACCGAGGCGCTCGACGAGACGCCGCACGACCATTTCATGGAAGCGCCGCAGCCCGCCGCCGTGCGCCCCGCCCCGCCGCAGCTCGTGCGCGCAACCGCAGCCGCCGCCCGGCCGGCGCTGCCCGCGACGGCTACGGCCCCCGACGATGCCGCCCTCACCGCCAGGACGATGGCGCAGCAGGCCACGACGCTCGACGCCTTGAAGGAGGCGCTCGCGCAATTCGAGGGCTGCGCGCTGAAGGCGACCGCCAAGAACCTGGTTTTTTCCGACGGCAATCCGGCCGCTCGATTGATGCTGGTCGGCGAGGCGCCGGGCGCCGACGAGGACCGCATCGGCCTGCCCTTCGTCGGGCGCTCCGGGCAATTGCTCGATCGGATGCTGGCCGCGATCGGCCTCAATCGGAAGGAGCATGTCTATATCGCCAATCTCCTGCCCTGGCGGCCGCCGGGCAACCGCACGCCGACGCCGCAGGAGGTCGCGATCTGCCTGCCCTTCATCCAGCGCCAGATCCAGCTTGCGAACCCCGACATCCTGGTCTGCATCGGCGCGCCCTCGGCGCAGGGGCTGCTCGGCCTCACCGGCATCCTCGCATCGCGCGGCAAATGGCTGGAGTACGACACCGGCACGCGACGCATCCGCGCCATGGCGACGCTGCACCCGGCCTATCTGCTACGCCAACCCTTGCAGAAGCGATTGGCCTGGCGCGACCTGCGGGCGCTCAAGGCTGCGCTCGACGCCAAGACCTGCCCCCCCTGCTGACCCCTTGGACATAACGTCCTGCGGCGCTACGGGCCGCAGAAACGCGCCGCCGGTTTGACTAACGTCACCGTTGGCGGCGATGCTGTTTTGGCGAAGTCGTACAACCCGCTTTTCGCGGCGAAGCCGGACGGAGCCTTGCGATGACGATCGACGCTTTTCTGCTCTCGCGCATCCAGTTCGCCTTCACCATTTCCTTCCACATCGTCTTTCCCGCCTTCACGATCGGGCTCTCGGCCTATATCGCGACGCTGCTGGGCCTCTGGCTCAAGACCGGCGACCAAAAATTTCATCTGCTGGCGCGGTTCTGGACCAAGATCTTCGCCGTCTCCTTCGCCATGGGCGTGGTCTCCGGCATCGTGCTGTCCTATCAGTTCGGCACCAATTGGAGCCGGTTCTCGCTCGTCGTCGGCAACGTCATCGGCCCCTTGATCGGCTATGAGGTGCTGACCGCCTTCTTCCTCGAGGCGTCCTTCCTGGGCGTGATGCTGTTCGGCTGGAAGCGCGTGCCGCCCTGGCTGCATTTTCTCTCGGCCGTGATCGTTGCAGGCGGCACGGCATTGTCGGGCTTCTGGATCCTCTCCGCCAATAGCTGGATGCAGTATCCGGTAGGGCACGAAGTCCGCGATGGCATCGCCTACCCGCTCGACTGGATGCAGATCGTCTTCAACCCGACCTTCCCGCTGCGCTACATGCACATGATGACGGCGGCCTATCTCACCACCGCCTTCGTCGTGCTGGCGACGGGCGCGCGCCATCTGATCGCCGGCCACCGCACCGAATCGGCCAAGACGATGGTGCGCATGGCGATCCTGATGATCGCCATCACCGCGCCGGTGCAGGCGCTGATCGGCGATTTCCACGGCAAGCAGACCGCCAAATACCAGCCGGCCAAGCTCGCCGCGATCGAAGCGCATTGGGATTCGTCAAAACCCGCCCCGCTCGTGCTCTTCGCATGGCCCGACGAGCAGGCCGGACTCAACCGCTTCGAGATCTCCATTCCCGGCCTGGCGAGCCTTTTAACCCATGGCAGCATGGACGCGCTCTTTCCCAGCCTCAACGATTTCGCGCTCGAGGACAGGCCGCCGGTCAAGATTCCCTTCTTCGCCTTCCGCGCCATGGTCGGCATCGGCGTGCTGATGATCGGCTTCGGCTGGCTCGGCGCCTTTCTGTGGTGGAGGGGCCGGGTCTTCGAGGAGCGGCGCTGGCTCTGGCTCGCGCAATATAGCTGGCCGGCCGGCTTCATCGCGATCCTGTCGGGCTGGTTCGTCACCGAGGTCGGCCGCCAGCCCTGGCTGGCGACGGGGGTGATCCGCTCCAAGGATGCGGTCTCACCGATCACGACGCTGGAGGTCGCGATCTCGCTGGCGCTCTTCGTCTGCGTCTACTGCGTGGTGTTCACGGCCGGAATCCTGCTGATCAACCGCTTGATCGACAAGGGGCCCGACGAGATCGGTGACAAGGACGCGCCCGAGCAGCCGTCCCAGCGCACACTCAAGGCGGCGCAGGGACCAGCCTCCGACCTGTTCGGCGACGGCCATCCCGGCGACGACAGAATCCAACCCCAGAGCTGAGGAGAGACCGATAATGGAATGGTATCTCCCCGTGATCTGGGCCGGGCTGATCGGCACCGCCGTGATGCTCTATGTCGTGCTCGACGGTTTCGACCTCGGCATCGCGATCCTCTTCCCCGCGACGAAGGACGAGGCCGAGCGCGACCAGATGATGAACTCGGTCGCTCCCTTCTGGGACGGCAACGAGACCTGGCTGGTGCTGGGCGGCGGCGGGCTGTGGGTTGCCTTCCCCATGGCCTACGCCATCATCATGCCGGCCTTCTATATCCCGGTGATCCTGATGCTGCTGGCGCTGATCTTCCGCGGTGTCGCCTTCGAGTTCCGCTGGGTCGCCAAGCCCAAGCACCGCATCTGGGACCTCGCCTTCTGGCTCGGCTCGACCATTGCCGCCTTCGCACAGGGGTTGATCCTGGGCGGTTTGATCCAGGGCATCACGGTCGCGAACGGGCAGTTCGCCGGTAAGCCCTTCGACTGGCTGACGCCATTCTCCGTGATGTGCGGAGCGGGCGTCGTCGTCGGCTACGCGCTGCTGGGCGCAACCTGGCTGGTCTACAAGACCGAAGGCGCGGTCGCCGAGCGGGCCCGGGGCCAGGCGAAGCTTTTGCTGCTTGGCCTGATGGCCTTCGCGATCCTGGTCTCGCTCTGGACACCCTACGCGCATCCGCGCATCGCCGAGCGCTGGTTCACGCCCGCCAACTTCGCCCTGCTCTGGCCCTTCCCGCTGCTGACCGCCTATTGCGGCTGGATGGTCTGGAAGCGGCTGCACGGACAGCACGAATTCACGCCGTTCGCCTTCACCATCGCGATCTTCGTGCTCTGCTTCCTCGGCCTCGCGATCTCGAACTATCCCTATCTCGTGCCGCCCAGCCTGACGATCTGGGACGTGGCGGCAGCGCCCGCCTCGCATGTCTTCGTGCTGATCGGGGTGAGCTTCCTGCTGCCGATGATCCTGTTCTACACCGCCTTCGTATACTGGACCTTCCGCGGCAAGGTGAAGCTCGACGGCGGCTATCATTGACTGGCCAGGGCAATTTTCGCACGTCCTGACCCGTCATTGCTCACGCTCCTCGCAAGGACGGGTCAAGCTGACTGAAAAATTGTTCCGGAATCGCGGCCCGAGCAACTGGGACCGGCTTGGGAACAAGCCGCCGCAAGACGACTTGAGTTTCCGGCCCCGCTCGCAGAGATTGGCGGCCGAGAGAGCGGAGTGCCTGCCATGCAATGGGAAGATTATCGCCAGTCCGAGAATGTCGAGGACAGGCGTGGCGGCGGCACCTATGCCGGCCTGCCCGGCGGGCGCGGCGGCGTCGGCATCGGCACCATGGTCGTGCTCGGCCTGGTCGGCTGGGCGCTCGGCATCGATCCGCGCCTCTTGATCGGCGGGGCGGAACTGATCGGCGGCATTGGGGGGCGCAGCGCCCCGACCCAGGAAACCCGGAAGTCCTCGGGCCCGCCCTCGGACGAGATGGGCCGCTTCGTCTCGGCCGTGCTGGCGCAGAACGAGGACGTCTGGACCAAGGTGCTGCCGCAGCAGGCGAATACGCGCTACCAGGCGCCGCGCCTGGTGCTGTATTCCGGCGTCGACCGCTCCGGCTGCGGCACCGCCCAGGCGGCGATGGGACCGTTCTATTGCCCGCCGGACAAGAAGGTCTATCTCGACCTCTCCTTTTTCCAGGAGATGCAGCGCAAGCTCGGCGGCGGCGGCGATTTCGCCTATGCCTATGTCATCGGCCATGAGGTCGGCCACCACATCCAG
Source organism: Allobosea sp. BE125 (assembly GCF_031456075.1). Lineage (NCBI taxonomy): Bacteria > Pseudomonadati > Pseudomonadota > Alphaproteobacteria > Hyphomicrobiales > Alloboseaceae > Allobosea > Allobosea sp. BE125. The sequence continues at coordinate 157,330 of NZ_JAVDTY010000004.1, read as the reverse complement.
AACCTGATCGGCATCCTGCCCAAGGCGAACCAGTTGCGCGAGCGATCCTCGGAGCGTGACGCCAATGCGATCTCGGTGCGCATCGAATTGCAGGCGGACTGCTTCGCCGGCGTCTGGGCCAACAACATCCAGGCGATGGGCCGGATCGACCAGAGCGATGTCGACGAGGCGATGAAGACCGCGTCCGCGATCGGCGACGACAAGCTGCAGAAGGCCTCGCAGGGCGTCGTCGTGCCCGATTCCTTCACCCATGGCTCCTCGGCGCAGCGCACACGCTGGTTCACCACCGGGCTACGCTCGGGCTCGATGCAGAGCTGCGACACCTTCAGGACGAGCCAGCTTTAGCAGCCGCTCCCGACCTATCGTTCAACGGGAACGGCAGCGCCTTTATCCGTCCAGCTTGGCGGAACACCAACGCTGCCGCCGAGCAGGCCGACAAGGCCCGGCGACGGCCCAAATGCCCGGCAAGCGGCGTATTTCGCGTCGCCGCCAAGCTGCGCGCCGATCTGTTCGAAGGACGGGAATGTCGGCGCCTTGCCGAACGGCGTCTCGCCGGTGACGAGCATCTTGCTGAAATCGGATCCGAAATCGCTCGCCAGCGTGTAAGCGTCGCCCTCCTCGCTCATCCGGGCCGAGGTCAGGAAGGCATTTGCGCCGCGCCCCCAGACCATTGCCGCCTGCTGCTTGCCGCTGGCGTCGCGAGCCTCAGCCTCGAGCGAAATGCTTCCCAGTCCGACAGGGATGCGCGGGAGCGGAACAGGCACCCCAGGCAGGAGAATCGACTTCGCAACCGATGCGCCGCGGGAGACCCCCGCGGAAACGACATCCGTCGGTGCGACCTGCGTGACGAGGGCGCGAACCGTGAGATCGGCGGGCTCGGACGGGGTGACCACGACGAAACGCTCGCTCAGACCGCCGCACATGGCACGGTCGATCGCATTCGCTACCAGGCGCCGTTGCGCGGGCGTCAGGCTCGGCTGCGTCGAGGAAGCCGAGAAAGCGGTAGGGACGATCCTGACTGTGCGGGCCTTCGTCACGCTCGGTTTGTCGACGCGCAGCTTCGAGCGCGTCAACAAACCGTCCGATTGCTCCAAACTGTCATATGATTGAAGCGACCCGGCCTGCTCCAACGAGCCGGTTGCGCAGCCTCCGAGCAGCGCGCCGGCTATTCCAATGAAGGAAATCAGAGGATTTCTCTGCATGTTCACGCTTTTCCCAACCGAGATGGCTTGCGTCGCCGGCCGCGACGTTGGATCCGAACAGCCTTTGGAGTGATCCCTTTGGGCCATTAGTGCACAGAGTGCAGTTTAATTGAGTCGCCTTTGTGTCGGCACCGCTAGCGCGCTCAAGCCTGAAACCTCGGACATCTCGATTTTTGCTTTACGCCAACCACGTCTATATGGTCGGCAGTATCCAGTTGAGGCAGGTATGCGACAAGCATCTCCCAAACCAGAAGGCCTTCGCGAGCGCAATCGCCGCGAGAAGCACGAACACATAACCAATGTCAGCATTCGCCTGTTTCTTGAGAACGGGTACGACGCTACGACGCTCGCCGAAATCGCTTATTCTTCGGGTATTTCCAGAAGGCACCTGTTCAATTATTTCGACAGCAAGGACGAAATCCTGTTTTCGCACCTGCGCGAATATTATGAGATGATCGCCGAATCCATTGCCCGAGGCTCCCCTGGCGAACCCGCCATGGAGGTCGTGCGCAAGGCGATTCTTTCAAACCTGGCGCGCTTCGATGCGGAGAGAACGCTCGCGATCGCGAAAATCATGAAGAACAATACGGCACTCCAGAGCAAGAATCGCGCGAATGAAATCAATCTTGAAAAGGCTATCCTGAGAGGCCTGTCGACTTTGTGGCCAGATAGAGAGTCTCATGATCGGCTATTATTTGCTTCTATATTGTCATCTGGCGCGATCCGCTTTGCCACACACATCTGGCTGCGAGATGAAAACGAGATGAAGCTCGCAGATTGTGTGGCCGACGCCTTTGATCGGATGATGTTCGAGATTCAATGCACCCAGTGAATTGAATTTCAGATCGAGGCGACGCTGACCCATTGCTCGCCCCGCGGCAAGCGTTCAGGCGCCCGCCCGTTCCCGCCGCACCGACAGGCGACGCGGCGCTCCGCCAAGCCTGCCCGCAAGGACGAGGCCCTTGGGCACGACGAGGCCGGCACGCAGCCGACGCGCGCCGAAGGAGATCGCCGCGCGCTCGCGCAGCGAACCGGCGACGCCGCGCAAGGGGATCAAGGCGGGACTGTCGGGTGCAAGCATGAGATGCCGGTCGACGACCTGGGCCCAATGCGACTGGGGCGCATCGCCCGCATCGAGCAAGACCAGCCAGTCCCCACGCGCCTGCGCCGCGCCGAGATGCCAGCCCTCCGCGGCGCCCGTGCGCAGATAGCTCGCGCCGGTGGCGTCGGCCAATCGCTCGACATCGCGACTACCACCCGCATCGACCACCACCGCATGGCCCAGGAATCCATCGGCGACAGCGGGAATGAGGACCGCGAAGGTCGCGGCAAGCAGGCTGGGAGGGCCGTCGGCCCGGATCACGGCTGTGAGCATGCGCAAATCCATATGACGCAGCGCAACATGTCGCAATCCTGTCACTTGCAATCTGTTCCCTATATGTTCACATTGGAAACATAGAAACATGTCGATTCCCGGCAGTTTCCAGGACGGTTCAGCGTCATGCGCCAAGCCACGCCCTCTGCGAGACCCTCTTCGCGGCCGATTCCGGCCCAGCCGCTCAAGCGGCATGACAGCGAGCCGGCCTCGGTTTCCGCGCGCGTCGCACCGCTCGATCCGATGGCCTATGCCGGGCATCGGATCGACCCGGAACGCCGGCGCGGGCGCGGCGCCACGATCAATCCGGGCGGGCGCTTCGAGGCCGAGCAACGCGTCCTCGAGGATGACGGCTGGGGCACGCTCGGCGAATTGCCGGCCTTCAAGACCGAGGTCTCGATCGAGAAGCCGCGCACGATCATTACCAGGAACGACTCCCCTGATATTTCCTTCGACCGCTCGATCAATCCCTATCGCGGCTGCGAGCATGGCTGCGTCTATTGCTTCGCGCGGCCGAGCCACGCCTATCTCGGCCTGTCGCCGGGGCTCGACTTCGAGAGCAAGCTGACAGCCAAGCCCGATGCGGCGATCCTGCTGGAGAAGGAGCTCAGCGCGGCTTCCTACCAGCCGCGCACCATCGCGATCGGCACCAATACCGACGCCTATCAGCCGATCGAGAAGAAGCTGCGGATCATGCGCTCGATCCTCGAGGTGCTGGCGAAGTTCAACCACCCGGTCGGGATCGTGACGAAATCGGCGCTGGTCCAGCGCGACATCGACATATTGGCGCCGATGGCCGCGAAAGGTCTCGCCAAGGTCGCGATCTCGCTGACCACGCTCGACCCCAAGATCGCCCGCACGATGGAGCCGCGCGCCGCCTCCCCGGCCAAACGCCTGGAGACGATCAAGGCTTTGTCGGAGGCCGGCATCCCGGTCACGGTCCTGGTCGCGCCGATCATCCCGGCGATCAACGAACATGAGATCGAGCGCATTCTCGATGCCGCCAGGGCCGCCGGCGCGCGCGAAGCAGGCTATGTCTTGCTGCGCCTGCCGCTGGAGGTGAAGGATCTGGTGCAGGACTGGCTGCTGACACACCATCCCGACAAATTGCGCCATGTCGTCTCGCTGATCCGCTCGACGCGCGGCGGCAAGGATTACGACCCGGCCTGGGGCCAGCGTCAGGTCGGCTCGGGGCCTTATGCCTGGATGATCGGGCGGCGCTTCGAGATGGCGGCCGAGCGGCTCGGCTTCAACGCGACGCGCCTGCGATTGCGCAACGACCTGTTCCTGAAGCCCGAGAAGGAAAAGGCGCAGCTGAGTTTGTTCTGAAGAGCCCGCAAAACCGCATCGTCATGCTCGCCCTTGTGGCGGGCATCCACGTCTTGAACACGCCCTCACTGAGGGAAGACGTGGATCGCCGAGACAAGCCCGACCATGACGGGGAACACACTGGCCGGGATGACGTGGACAGCCATGCCGAGAGCATGGCCGGCCGGCACCGCATGTTGCATAAGGCGCGGCATGAGCGCCGATTTCAGCCGTGAGACGCAAGCCATCGCAACCGGGTTCTGGCCATTGGCCGGGATCGACGAGGTCGGGCGCGGGCCATTGGCCGGACCGGTGGTCGCGGCGGCAGTGATCCTCGACCCTGGGAAGGTTCCCGCCGGGCTCGCCGATTCGAAGGCGCTCAGCGCCACCAGGCGCGAGGCGCTGTTCGACACAATCGCTGGGACGGCGCTGGCGATCGGCATCGCCAGCGTGACCGCAGCCGAGATCGACGCCATCAACATCCGGCAGGCAACGCTGCTGGCGATGAAGCGCGCCGTCGCCGCCCTGCCGCTCGCGCCGCTCAAGGTTCTGGTCGACGGCAACGACCCGCCGTCCCTGCCCTGCCGCTGCGAGGCGATCGTCAAAGGCGACGCGCTCGTCGCCTCGATCGCGGCCGCCTCGATCATCGCCAAGGTGACGCGCGACAGAATGATGGCGCGGCTGGCGCAGCTTTACCCGGCCTATGGCTTCGCCGGGCATGTCGGCTACGGCACGGCGGTCCACCGCGCGGCTATCCAGGAGCACGGCCCCTGCCCTGAGCATCGCTACAGCTTTGCGCCGGTGAAGGGCGTCTGGCAGCGCTGAGGCGAACCGGCCGGAGCCTTGCGCAAATGCGCACGCCATTAACACTCGATTAGGAATTCGGCAGCGGGATCAAGGGACTAGGCAAAAGCTGCAGCCCCAAAACGAGACGCATTTTTTTCATCGCGGAAACCCGGCTTTTACCCTGTCCGAGCAATATCGCGACTGTTCAAGTTGCGTAACGGTCTTGGGGCGTCATGGGTATTTTGCGTACCGGGACCACCAGCGCCGCCGTCCGGATTCAAGTTCCGCGTACCGGACGGCCCGCGCTGCAGTCACCGATCAAGGCTCCACGGCTCGAGGCGGCCGGCCTTCCTCTCGAACTCCCTCTCGATCAGGTGCTCGTCGGCGACTGTGTCGCCGCGCTCGAGCGCCTGCCCCCGGCCAGCGTCGACCTCGTCTTCGCCGACCCGCCCTATAATCTCCAGCTCGGTGGCGACCTGCGCCGGCCCGACGACAGCCTCGTCGACGCCGTCGACGACGACTGGGACAAATTCTCGTCCTTCGCCGATTACGACGCCTTCACGCGCGCCTGGCTTGCGGCCTGCCGCCGCGTGCTGAAACCCGACGGCGCGCTCTGGGTCATCGGCTCCTATCACAACATTTTCCGCGTCGGCTCGATCCTGCAGGATCTCGGCTTCTGGATGCTGAACGACATCGTCTGGCGCAAGGCCAATCCGATGCCGAATTTCCGCGGCCGGCGCTTCACCAATGCGCATGAGACGCTGATCTGGGCGGCGCGCGGCGCCTCATCGAAATACACCTTCCACTACGAGGCGCTCAAAGGCGGCAATGACGACCTGCAGATGCGCTCCGATTGGTATCTGCCGCTCTGCACCGGCGAGGAGCGCCTGAAGGATGATGCGGGGGTGAAAGTCCATCCGACGCAGAAGCCCGAGGCCCTGCTCGCCCGCGTCATGCTCTCGGCCAGTAATCCAGGCGACGTGATCCTCGATCCCTTCTTCGGCACCGGCACGACCGGCGCCGTCGCCAAGGCGCTCGGCCGGCGCTTCATCGGGCTGGAGCGCGATCCCGCCTATGCTGCCGCCGCCCGCAAGCGCATCGCCGCCATCGAGCCGCTGCCGCCGGAAGCCTACTCGACCGCGCCCTCCAAGCGCAGCGAGCCGCGCGTGCCCTTCCTCAGCCTGGTCGAGGCCGGGCTGGTGAAGGCCGGCGAGAGCGTCACGGACGAAAAGCGCCGCCACAAGGCGACGATCCGCGCCGACGGCACGCTGATGCTGGGTCCGGCGGTCGGCTCTATCCACAAGGTCGGAGCGCTGGCCCAGGGCCTGCCGAGCTGCAATGGCTGGACCTTCTGGCATGTCGAGCGGCCGGCCGGGCTGATGCTGCTCGACGTCCTGCGCGGCGAGATCAGGGCGCAGATGGCGGCGGCCTGAGCGCCGCCAGCCCGGCCTCGACCACTTTCAGCATCAGGCTCGGGAACGGCTCCTCGCGCAGCTTGCCAGGCGGCGTGAAACGCATGCTCGCTGGGGCTTGCGCCGTCAGCGGCGCCTTTGCCACCAGCACCGTCAATTCCAGCGGAAAATGCGTGAAGACATGGCGTACTGGCGGGCTCAGCTTGCGCCACCGCGTCGCCAATGGCGCGTCCTGCGCGGCGCCATCCAGTTCGTAATCGGCGCGCCAGTCGCTGGTCGGTACTTCGGCCATGCCGCCGAGCAGGCCCTTGTTCGGGCGCGTGCGAACCAGGAGCGCGCCATCCTCGCGCATCAGCACGAAGGCGGCGCCGTAGCGAGTGACGCCAGCCTTCTTCGCAGCCTTGCGCGGATAGCTCTCCTGGGTGCCAGTAGCCTGCGCCCGGCAAGGCTCGCGCCAGGGGCAGATGCCGCAAGCCGGGTTGCGCGGCGTGCAGATCGTTGCGCCGAGATCCATCAGCGCTTGCGCGAAATCGCCCGGCCGCGCCATCGGCAGCAGCGCCAGGACATGCTCGCGAATCAGGGGCTTGGCGCCGGGCAGCGCCGCCTCGATGGCGAAGAGCCGGGTCATGACGCGCTCGACATTGCCGTCGACGGCGGCAGCGGGCCTGTCGAAGGCGATCGCGGCCACCGCGCCGGCGGTATAGGCGCCGATGCCCGGCAGCGCGCGCAAGCCCGCTTCGGTGTCGGGAAAGCGGCCGCCATGGCTCTCTGTCACGGCCATGGCGCAGGCATGCAGATTGCGGGCGCGCGAGTAATAGCCGAGCCCGGCCCAGGCCTGCATGACCTCCTCGGAGGGCGCAGCTGCAAGCGCTTCGACCGTTGGAAACCGCGCCATGAAGCGCTCGAAATAGGGTTTTACCGCCGTGATCGTGGTCTGCTGCAGCATGATCTCGGAGGCCCAGACGCGATACGGGTCGGGCCTTTCGCCCGGCAGCGTCCGCCAGGGCAGGCTGCGGCGATGGCGGTCATACCAGGCGAGGAGATCGGCGGCGTTCGGCGTAGGCATTACGGAGGCGAGAGCGATGAGGCGATCCCCAATGAAAGCGCGGTCTGCCCCGAGATTCGGTACATTCTGTTGAAGGCAGCCTTGGTTGTCAGGGATGCCGCACCGGGCACGCCCATTTCGTAATAGATGTTGTTCATCTCGGCCACCGCACCGCCCGAATACCCCCGCGCTCCGGAGGCCTGAAGACTGTTGCCTTCGTGGAAGCCGAGACCTCCGCGCCCGCCCGCGCCATCGGCGAAGGTCGCGTTGAGATAGTGCCGTCTGACACCCGCGGCAAACAGGGCCGTGCACGCGCTATTGCAGAGCGCGCGCGACGCATCCACGACGGTGACCAGCCCGGCCTTGCGAATGTGCCGGGCCATTTCACGCGCGGCGAGAACGCGCCCGCCCTGACTGTTGAGATGGATGAATTTGACCTGCCCGCCTTGGGGGGTGGTCAGGAAATCGCGCAGCAGAAACTCATCGCCATTGTTGATTGGCCCGCTCAGCGTCGCCATCGCGCCCTTTTGCGAGATCTCGACCGCAGAGGCAGCGTGAACCGTCACGGCGCAGAACGCCGCCAGCACAGACACCATACGCATCTCAAATCCCCCGCAGCCGCTCTGCAACCTTAGATGATCCCTCACGGCATTGTCACAGGGGACTTGTGCGTCACCGCACCGCTCCCGCACAATGGCGCATGGCTGCCAAACCTCTCGCCGACCTGATCGATGACTGCCTTGCGCCGGCGCTCGCCGCGCAGGGCTTTGCCGGCCGTGCCATCGTCTCGCTCTGGCCCGAGATCGTCGGCGAGCGGCTGGCGGCACGCTCGCGGCCGCTCAAGATCGACTGGCCGCGCCGCCGGCCCGCGCCGGGCGAGGCCTCCGATCCCGCAACGATGGTGGTGCGGGTCGAGGGCGCCTTCGCGCTGGAGATGCAGCAACTCGCGCCGCTCGTGCTGGAGCGGGTCAACACCCATCTCGGCTGGCGCGCCGTCGGCAAGCTCGTTCTGAAACAGGGCCCCGTCGAGGCGCCGGTGACCAGGAAAGCGCCGCCACCGCCCGATCCCGCGACGGTCGCGCGCGTGGCGCAGCAGGTCTCCGGCATCACTGACCCGGAATTGCGGGCAGCATTGGAGCGGCTCGGCCGCTCCGTCGGCGCGGGCAAGCATGCTGGCCGGCCCGACACAGCTTCGTGAGCGCCGGCACGATCGCGCCGAACCGATCTTGCCACAATCGTGATGGCCTCTATGGTCCGGCAACCGATTTCGCTCTCAAGGACACTGCATTATGACGAACAGGCGACAGCTTCTGACCGGCACCGCCGGCCTCGCAGCCGCCGCGATGCTGGGCGCGCGCAGTGCCCAGGCGCAGACCGACCTGACCACGGCCGGCCCGCTCGGCGATGTCTGGCTCGGCCCGGCCGACGCCAAGGTGACGGTGATCGAATACGCCTCGATGACCTGCAGCCACTGCGCCGCCTTCCATCAGGACACCTGGCCGGCGCTGAAGGCGAAGTACATCGACACCGGCAAGATCCGCTTCACGCTGCGCGAATTCCCGCTCGATCCGCTGGCGACGGCGGGCTTCATGCTTGCCCGCTGCAACGGCAACGACAAATACTACCCGATGACCGACATGCTGTTCAGCCAGCAAAAGGCCTGGGCTTTCACCGACAAACCGGTTGATGCGCTGTCGAGCATGGTCAAACAGGCCGGTTTCACACAGGATTCGTTTGAAGCCTGCTTGAAAAGGCAAGATATCTATGACGCCGTCACGCAAGTGAAGGATCGTGGGGCCAAGGCTGGTGTCGATGCGACGCCGACCTTCTTCATCAACGGGCAGAAGCGTTCAGGTGCGCTCTCGATCGCCGAATTCGACAAGATCCTCGAACCGCTGCTGGCGGGCTGAGAGCGCGCGCTTGTCTTCCTTCTCCCCTGGGGGGAGAAGGTGGCTGCGCGAAGCGCTGACGGATGAGGGAAGGGCGGTCGAGGGCTTAAGTTCCTTCCCTCATCCGTCTGCTTCGCAGACACCTTCTCCCCCGGGGGGAGAAGGGAAGGCGCGCTCATGCAGCTGACGCGCCTCAAGCTCACCGGCTTCAAGACCTTCGTCGAGTCGACGGAGTTTCTGATCGAGCCGGGGCTGACCGGCATCGTCGGCCCCAATGGCTGCGGCAAATCCAATCTCGTCGAAGCCCTGCGCTGGGTGATGGGCGAAAGCTCGTTCAAGAACATGCGCGGCTCGGGGATGGACGATGTCATCTTCGGCGGCTCGAATGAGCGCCCCGGCCGCAACATGGCCGAAGTCGCGCTCACCCTCGACAATACCGACCGCAAGGCACCTGCCGCCTTCAACGAGACCGATGTCCTCGAAGTCACCCGCCGGATCGAGCGCGAGGAAGGCTCGACCTATCGCGTCAACGGCAAGGAAGTGCGCGCGAAGGATGTGCAGCTCCTGTTCGCGGATGCCGCAACCGGCGCGCGCTCGCCCGCTCTCGTACGGCAGGGGCAGATCAGCGAGATCATCTCGGCCAAGCCGCAATCGCGCCGGCGCATCCTCGAGGACGCCGCCGGCATCGCCGGCCTGCACAGCCGCCGCCACGAAGCCGAACTGCGCCTGCGCGGGGCGGAAGAGAATCTGACGCGGCTCGAGGACGTGCTCGGCGAGATCGACGGGCAGATCGAGGCGCTGCAGCGCCAGGCCCGGCAGGCCGGGCGCTATCGCAGCCTGGCCGCCGATATCCGCCGGGCGGAAGCCGTGCTGGCGCTGATCGCCCATCACGAGGCACGCTTGCAGGAAGCGCAGGGCGAGCGCGCGCTGGAGGCCGCCGTGCGCGGCGTCGCCGAACAAACCGGCATCCAGGCGGAAGCGGCGCGGATGCAGGCCGTCGCGGCGCATGCGCTGCCGGCGCTGCGCGAAGGAGAGGCTGCGGCGGCCGCGACTTTGGTGCGGCTCAAGCGCGGCCTCGACGAGATTGAGGCCGCCAACCGTCGCGCCAGGCAGCGCGGCGAGGAACTCGGCCGGCGCTTGACCGAGCTCCAGGGCGATCTCTCCAGGCAGGAGAACGTCGCGCGCGATGCGAGCGGAAGCCTGTCACGGCTGGCGGAAGAGGATGACGAGCTGGCGCGCGAGGGCGCAGGCGCCGCGGCCAGCGCCGAGGCGGCAACGGCCAGCCTCTCCGAGACGGAAGCCGCCCTTGCCGCAGCCGAGACCGAGCACGCCGCCGCACAGGCGCGCCTCTCCGATCTCGGAGCGCGGCGCGGCGCACTCGAGCGCGCCTTGCGCGAGGCGCGCGAGCGCGTCACCAGGGCCTCGGGCGAGCGCGACCGCTTGCTGCGCGACCAGGCCGCGCTCGACGCCGCGACCGCCTCGACGCCTTTGGCGGCGCTACAGGAGGCGGTCACCACCAGCGAGGCCGCGATGGGCGAGGCCGACGCCCGGGCCAATGCCGCACGCGGCGCGCTTGGGGCCGCCCGCGAGCGCGAGACGCAATTGCGCGGGCCGCTGGCCGAGGCCGACCGCAAGGCGCAGCGGCTGGAAACCGAGATCAAGACCTTGCAGAAGCTGCTCGCGCCGGCGGCCGGCGATCTCTGGCCGGCGGTCATCGAGGCGATCAGCGTCGCCAAGGGCTATGAGACCGCGCTCGGCGCGGCGCTGGGGGACGATCTCGACGCCGCCACCGAGGCCTCCGCGCCGACGCATTGGCGCGACACCGGCCCGGGCGGGGACGACCCGGCCTTGCCTGCCGGCGTCGAGGCGCTGGGCCAGCAGGTGCGCGGTCCCGCCGCGCTGAAACGCCGGCTCGCGCAGATCGGCATCGTGGCGCGCATTGATGGCGCGCATCTGCGCGATCAGCTCAAGCCGGGCCAGCGGCTGGTCTCGCGCGAAGGCGATATCTGGCGCTGGGACGGGTTCACCAGCGCCGCCGAAGCGCCCTCCCCGGCCGCGCGCCGTCTCGCCGAGAAGAACCGGCTCGGCGATCTCGAACGCGAAGCTCAGGCCGCGCGCGAGGCGGCGGAAACAGCGCGGGACGGCCTCGATGCGGCAACGAACGAAGCCAAAGCCGCGGCCCAGACCGAGACCGTGGCGCTCGAAGCCGTGCGCGTGGCGCGGCGCGGGCTCGACCAGGCGCGCGAACAGCTCACCGCCGCCGAGCGCAAAGCCAGCGAGACGGCCGCAAGGCGCTCGGCGCTGAGCGAGGCGATCGAGCGTCTCGGCCAGACCATCACTGAAGCGACGGCGCAGGCGGCCGGCCATGAGGAGGCGTACGGTGCGCTCTCGCCATTGACCGATCTCGAAACCGTGCTGCTGAAGGCGCGCGTCGAGCTGGGCGAACGGCGCGTCGCGGCTTCCGATGCGCGGGCGCGGGTCCAAACCCTGGCGCGCGAGGCGGAGCTGCGCACGAAGCGGCGCGCCGCCATCGCGCAGGATGTCGCGGCCTGGCAGCAGCGCGCCGCCACCTCCAGCCAGACGGCCGAGGAAACCAGGCGCCGCATCGAGACGGTCGCGGCCGAGCAGAAGGCGCTGCTGGAGGCGCCCGACACCTTCCTGGTCGAGCGTCGCCGAATCGTCGCCGAGATCGAAACCGCAGAGGCTGGCCGGCGCGAAGCAGCCGACAGCCTCGCCAAGGCGGAAACCGCCCTGGCCGAGGCCGATCGCCAGGCGCGGGCCGCGCTCGAAGGCCTGGCCGGCGCGCGTGAATTGCGCGCTTCCGCCGAGGCCAGGCTCGAGGCCGCCCGCCAGCGCGTCTCCGACGTGGCGCGCCAGATCGAGGACGGGCTGGAGACGACGCTGGCCGAACTGCAGGGGCTGACGGGGCTGAAGCCCGGCGAGGACCTGCCCGTGCAGGGCGCGGTCGAAAGCCGCCTCGCCGGCCTCAAGGCCGAGCGCGAGCGGCTCGGCGCGGTTAATCTGCGCGCCGAGGACGAGCTCTCCGAGATCAAGGCCAAGCGCGAGGGCATGACGGGCGAGCGCGACGATCTGAGCGAGGCGATCCGGCGCCTGCGCCAGGCGATCGGCGCCTTGAACCGCGAAGGGCGCGAACGCCTGCTCGCCGCCTTCGAGATCGTCAACGAGCAGTTCCAGCGCCTGTTCAGCGTGCTGTTCGGCGGCGGCACGGCCGAGCTGAAGCTGGTCGATTCCGAGGACCCGCTGGAGGCGGGGCTGGAAATCTTCGCCCGCCCGCCCGGCAAGAAGCCGCAAGTGATGACGCTGCTCTCGGGCGGCGAGCAGGCCCTGACCGCTACCGCGCTGATCTTCGCCGTGTTCCTGACCAACCCCTCGCCGATCTGCGTGCTCGACGAGGTCGATGCGCCGCTCGATGACGCCAATGTCGAGCGCTATTGCGACCTGCTCGACGAGATGGCGCGCCATACGCAGACGCGCTTCATCCTGATCACCCACAACCCGATCACCATGGCCCGGATGGACCGACTCTTCGGCGTCACCATGGCCGAGCGCGGCGTCAGCCAGATGGTCTCGGTCGACCTCGCGACCGCCGAACGCATCCGCGAGGCCGGTTGAAAAATTGCCACAATCGACGCGGCAATGCGGCAAGAATGTCGCATCTCGCCTGAATTTATAAATATTCCAATACCTTAAGCCACTTTGCCCTGCCTTGACAGGGCGGGGACCGGGCAATAAAGGAGGCCGTGCTGACGACGGCTCGATGCGCGGGTCTGGACAGGGATAGAGTGGTTTTTCACCGGATCGTGGCCATTTCGCGATCAGGGAGGGATCATCGCCATGTCGGAACCTGACAAAAGCGCCTCAGATACGGAGTTGCGCGCAAGACTGGACTCTTTGAAGTCCGCCATCGGGCGGGCCGAGGAGAGTGAAAAGCCGGGCGCAAGTCCGGCGGGGAAGGACAAGGCGCTTGCGGGCGCGATGTCATCCGGGTTTCGCGCAGCAACCGATCTTGCAGGCGGCATCATCGCGGGCGCCCTTCTCGGGTTCCTCGGAGACCGGTGGCTCGGAACGTCTCCGTTCCTGCTGATCGCCTTCCTGGCGCTCGGCACCATCGCCGGTTTTCGTTCCGCTTATCGGCTCGGCGTGCGTCCGACCTCAGGGTCTCAGGACGACGCGGCGAAGAAATAACCGAAGAGGCAGCCAGGCTGGCTGCGCGACGAGGGGCTTGAGACATGGCGGCTGGCGGCGGAATCGATCCGATCCACCAATTCGAGATCCATCCGATCGTGGGCCTGCGCCCCTTCGGGCTCGACCTGTCGTTCACCAACTCCTCGCTGCTGATGGTCCTGATCGTCGGCGTCGTCTCGCTCGTCATGATCTATGGCTCGAGCCAGCGCGCCACCGTGCCCGGTCGCCTGCAGTCGCTCGCCGAGATCGCCTATGAATTCGTCGCCTCGACGGTCACAGGTGTGATGGGCAAGGACGGCATGCGCTTCTTCCCCTTCGTCTTCTCGCTCTTCATGTTCGTGCTGACGGCGAACCTGCTCGGCATGGTCCCGAGCTCCTTCACCGTCACCAGCCACATCATCGTCACCGCCGCCTTCGCCTTCCTCGTCATCGGCGTCGTGCTGGTCTATGGCATCGTCAAGCATGGCAGCCATTTCTTCGGCCTGTTCGTGCCGTCGGGCGTTCCCGGCTGGCTCCTGCCCTTCATGGTGCTGATCGAGGCGGTCTCCTTCGTCTCGCGGCCGATCTCGCTCTCCTTGCGTCTGTTCGGCAACATGCTCGCCGGCCATATCGCGCTCAAGGTCTTCGGCGGCTTCGTCGTCGCGCTGACCACGGGAGCCGGCGTGCTCGGCTATGTCATCGCGCCGCTGCCGCTGCTGCTCGCCATCGCGCTCACCGCCCTCGAGTTCCTCGTCGCTTTCCTGCAGGCCTATGTCTTCGCGATCCTGACCTGCGTCTATCTCAACGATGCTCTGCATCCGGGCCACTGAGCCCAGAGCCGAGATCGCGAGAGTTCACCCACCCGCTCAAGCTTTTCACACCGGAGAAAGACTATGGATCCTGTTGCAGCCAAGTATCTCGGCGCTGGCCTCGCCTGCCTCGGAATGGGCCTCGCCGCCATCGGCGTCGGCAGCATTTTCGGCAACTTCCTCTCGGGCGCGCTGCGCAACCCTTCGGCCGCCGACGGCCAGTTCGGGCGTGCCTTCATCGGCGCGGCGCTCGCGGAAGGTCTGGGCATCTTCTGCTTCGTCGTCGCGCTCGTCCTGATGTTCGTGCTCTGACGCACGCATCTTACGTCGCCTTGTCGAACTCCGGCGCGTCTCGTGGCGCCGGAGTGCCGGCATCACTGCTCTTCCGGCTGAAAGGCATTGCCATGCCGCTTCGTTCTGCAACCGTCTTCGGACGAGGACTGGTGGCTTCCGCCGCCCTGCTCGCGGCCGGTGCGGCCCAGGCCGCGGCAGAGCACGGCGCCAAGGCCTCCTTCCCGCCCTTCGACGCCAGGACCTTCGCCGGACAGCTCTTCTGGCTGGCGATCTCGTTTGGAGCCCTCTACTGGCTGATGTCGAGGGTCGCCCTGCCGCGTGTCGGCGCCATCCTGGAGGAGCGGGCGAACACGATCTCGCGCGATCTCGACCAGGCTGCAGAGATGCAGGCGAAGGCCGAGGAAACCTCCCAGGCCTATGAGAAGGCTCTCACGGAAGCCCGCAAGAACGCGCAGTCGATCGCGCAGGCTTCCCGCGACGCCGGCGCCAAGGCGTCGGACGAGCGTCGCCGCTCGGTCGAGGCCGAACTCACCGCCAAGCTCGACAAGGCGGAAGCCGCCATCGCCAGCACCAAGTCGAAGGCGATGTCCAATGTCCGCGGCCTCGGCAGCGAAGTCGCGATCGCGATCGTGACCAAGTTGACGGGTCAGGCCCCCAGCACGGCTGAGGCGTCCGACGCGGTCGATCAAGCCCTGGCGCAGGGCTGAGGAGAGATCAGATGGATACCTTCTGGGTCGGCGTCGCCTTCGTCATCTTCCTGGGCTTGCTCGCCAAGTTCGGCGTGCACAAGAAAATCACGGCCGCGCTCGATTCGCGTGGCGAGATGGTCGCCCGCGAACTGGCCGAGGCCCGCCGCTTGCGGCAGGAAGCCGAAAAGCTGCTCGCCGAATACGAAGCCAAGCGCAAGGCCGCCGAAGCGGAGGCCGCCAGCATCATCGCTGCGGCCAATGACGAGGCCAAGCGTCTCGCTTCCGAAGCTGAGACCAAGCTGAGCGAGTTCGTCACCCGCCGCACCAAATCGGCGGAGGACAAGATCGCTCAGGCAGAGATCCAGGCGGAGGCCGAGGTTCGCGCCGCCGCCGCCGAGGCAGCCACCCGCGCCGCCGAGGCCATCCTGCGTGGGCAGATGGCCGGGAAGGCCGGCGAAGCCGCCTTCTCGACCGGCCTGCAAGAGGTCAAGGCCAAGCTGAACTGAGTTTGTCTCGGCCGGCCATCAAATCGACGCCGCGATCCCCTGGGATCGCGGCGTTTTTCTTTGGCGCGCCGCCGCCTTGCGCCGTTCAGGAGGCTTCCGTTCCATGATGCCGTTCCTTCGGACCGCTGTTCTCGCCAGCACCCTCCTCCTTGATCCTATCGGCCTGGGCCTCGCCGGCTCGGCATTCGCGATGGAGCAGGTCAGCTTCGCCTCGCGCGACGGCACCCTCCTGACGGGCTGGCTCGCCAAGCCGGCGGGCACAGGGCCCTTCCCGACCGTGGTGGCCATGCATGGCTGCGCCGGCCTCTGGAGCCGCTCCGGCAAGATGAATGCGCGCGAGACCGACTGGAGCCAGCGCCTCAACGCCGCCGGCTACGCCGTGCTGCTGCCCGACAGTTTTCGCCCGCGCGGACTATCCTCGCTCTGCAATGATCGCGACCGCGCCTTGACCCCGGCCGGGCGCACCAAGGATGCCTTCGGCGCGAGCGACTGGCTGGCGCAGCAGCCCTTCGTCGCAGCCGGGCGCACCAGCCTGATCGGCTGGTCCAATGGCGGCTCGACGGTGCTGCGCGTAGCCGGTGACGCAGCCGCGGCCGGCGCTGGCGGGTTTCGCAAGGTGATCGCCTTCTATCCGGGCTGTCGTGTGATCCTGAAGCGCGGCTGGAGCGCCAAGGTGCCGACCACGATCCTGCAGGGGCTCGCCGATGACTGGACACCGGCCGCGCCCTGCCAGGAACTGGCCCAGCGCGGCGGCGCGCAGTTCACCGGCTTTGCCGGCGCCTATCACGATTTCGACCATCCCGACCTGCCGCTGCGCGAGCGCAACGCCGCCTTTTCGCAGCGCCCGGACGGCAAGGTCACGATCGGTACCAATCCGGAGGCCCGCCAGCAGGCGATCAGCGCCGTGATGGCGATCCTCGCCGCGCCTTAGAGCATCGGCCCGAAAACTGGGAACCGGTTTTCGGGGCAGGCCGATGCATAGTCGAAGCGCAGCAGCATCAATCCGAATACCAAGTTCGGTCTGATGCTGCAGCCCCTCAGTTGATGGCGGTCGCCGTCGTGGCCGGGGCAGGTTTCACCGCCACGGGCTTGGCCGGCGCCGTCACGGCAGGCTTGGCCTCGAGCCTCTGGGGAGGAACCTGGGGCGGCGTCTTAGGCTTGGGCTTGCGCGCCACTATCGTCGAGGTGGCGATGCCCTGCGGTGTGTCGAGCCCGTAGATGTCCTCACGGAACTGGACGAGCCCATCGCCCGACTGCCAGCCGGTGAGATAGACCCAGGCAACCGGCACCGACTTCTTCAGGGGAATGTTCTTGCGCTCGTTCTTGGCGATCTCGGCCTCGATCGCCGGCTGCGTCCACTCCGTACCTTCGAGCAGCCAGGCGGCGAGGTCGCGAACGCCCTCGATACGGGCGCAGCCCGACGAGTTGAAGCGGACATCGTTGCGAAACAGCGTCTTCTTCGGCGTGTCGTGCATGTAGACCGCCTCGGAATTTGGCATATCGATCTTGAGCTGACCGAGCGAGTTCGTCGGGCCCGGCTCCTGCCGCACGGTGAAATAGGGCGACTTAAGGCTTGCCCAGTTCACGCTCGCGGGGTCGATTTCCTTGTTCTCGGCGCCCAGCAGCTTCATGTTCGACTTGGCGATGAAGCCCGGATCCTGCCGCATATGGGGGATGATGTCAGCCTTCACGATCGAGGTCGGCACCGTCCAGTAGGGGTTGAGGTTCACCGAGGTGATGTTGGCCTGCAGCACCGGCGAGGGCCGGTCCGACCGCCCGACCACGGCGAGATGCCGGCGCTGGACGACGCCGTTCTCCACCGCCTCGACGCTGGCGCCGGGGATGTTGACCACGACATAGCGCCCGGCAAAGGTGAAGCCGTTGCTCTTCAGCCGCTCCAGCGTGGCGGTCAGCTGGTTCAGGCGCACCTCGACCGGCACGTTCATCGCCTTCAGCGTCAACCGGCCGACCGTGCCGAGATCCGACAGGCCATGACGAAGCTGGAAGCGCTTCACCGCGGTAACGACGGCCGCGTCATAGACATCGCCCGACAGGGCCTCGGGGGCGAGATCCCCGCTCAGCATCAATCGCTGCTTCAGGATCGTGACGTCGGGCCCCTGCGCATCGGGCTTCAGACTCGAAACCGAGCCCGGCACCTTGGGCCAGCCGCCGCGATTGGCGATGTCCTCATGCGCGATCAGCGCCTCGAGCGTGCGGTCATAGGTGTTGGGGCCGTAGCTCGGCTGCTCGGCGCGCGCGCCTGCCGCGCCCAGGAAAAGGGCGAAGGCAGCGGCGACGGAAATCTTGACGAAACGCACAGCCATGGAACGGTCCCACAATGCGCCGAAGGCGCACCTCGGAAGCTTCCCTCGCATATGGTCAAGGAAGCCTTAAGGCCGGGGAGAGAATTACGTATCGGAACGTTTCCGGGCGCGAGCCATGGACAAAATACGAATGATGACTATCTTGACCATCATGACCATAAAATAAGGACGTTTGGCATGAGCACGCCACACAAGGTGGACTGGACCGTCGCCAGCGCAAAGGCGCGGTTCTCCGAACTGATCGAGAAAGCGCGCTCCGAAGGACCGCAGACCGTGACACGGAATGGCAAGCCCACGGCCGTCCTCGTGTCCATCGACGAGTGGGAAAGGAAGACCGGACGAAAGGGCACGTTGACCGAGTTCTTTCAGAATTCGCCTCTGCGCGGTGCTGATCTCGATCTGGTTCGGCTTGACCATCCTCCGCGTAAGGTAGAGCTGTGACCTACCTGCTGGACACGAATGTGGTCTCGGAACTGGCAAAACCCAGCCCCTGGCCCAGCGTATCCCGCTTCGTCGACGAACGTGAAGACCAACTGTACATCAGTGTCATCACCCTCGCCGAGATTCGCTACGGGGTCGCTTCTCTCGATCACGGAAGGAAGCGCCAGGTCTTCGAAGCTTGGCTGGAACACGACCTTCCCGACCGCTTTGGCGATCGCATTCTTGGCATCGACCCAATGATCGCGAAAGCTTGGGGCGACCTAATGGCGTTGTCACAGCGCCGAGGAGCCAATGTCCAAGCCATGGACGGCCTGCTCGCAGCCACCGCCCACGCTCGTGGATTGGTCCTCGTCACTCGAAACACGCGTGATTTCGAGCGACTGGACCTTGAACTTCTCGATCCCTGGCAGCTCCGATAACGTCCGCCCCTACTCCGCCGCTTCGGCGATCGGCTGCGGCTTGACCCATTTCAGCACCGGCTGGCGCGCGGCGCGGGTTTCGTCGAGGCGGCGGATCGGGGCGTGGTGGGGCGCTGCCGTGAAGCGCGCCTTGTCGTTACCTTGCGCCGCCATGGCGAGGTCACGCAGCGTCGCGATGAAGAGGTCGAGCGAGGCCTTGGATTCCGACTCGGTCGGCTCGATCAGCATCGCGCCATGCACGACGAGCGGGAAATACACCGTCATCGGGTGATAGCCCTCATCGATCATCGCCTTGGCGAAATCGAGCGTCGAGACGCCGGTGCCCTTGAGCCATTCGTCGTCGAACAGCGCCTCATGCATCGAAGGGTGGTCCGGGAAGGGCAGCGACATCAGGTCGGACAGGCCGGCGCGGATGTAGTTGGCGTTCAGCACCGCGTCCTCGGAAGCCTGCTTCATGCCGTCAGAGCCGTGGCTGAGCATATAGGTGAGCGCGCGGACATACATGCCCATCTGGCCGTGGAAGGCTGTCATGCGGCCGAAGGGCTGGTTGCCGGCGGGCGCATCGTCCTTGTTCTCGATCAGGCGCGGCTTGCCGTTCTCGACATGGATGAAGGGCACCGGCGCATAAGGCGCGAGCCGCTCCGACAATACGACCGGGCCCGCACCCGGACCGCCGCCGCCATGGGGCGTCGAGAAGGTCTTGTGCAGGTTGATGTGCATGGCGTCGACGCCGAGATCGCCGGGCTTGGCCTTGCCGACGATGGCGTTGAAGTTGGCGCCATCGCAGTAGAAATAGGCGCCGGCCTCATGCATCGCGGCGGCAATCTCGACGATCTGCGGCTCGAAGATGCCGCAGGTGTTGGGGTTGGTCAGCATGATCGCGGCGATCTCGGGCCCGAGCAGCGCCTTGACGTCCTCGACCGCGACGGTGCCGTCCGGACGGGCCGGCACCGACTTCACGGAGAAGCCGATCAGGGCGGCGGTCGCCGGATTGGTGCCATGCGCCGATTCCGGCACGAGCACGACATTGCGGGTCGCGCCCTCGCCCTTGGCGGCGATGGCGGCCTTGATCGCCATCATGCCGCAGGCCTCGCCATGCGCGCCGGCCTTCGGCGACAGCGCAACCGCCGGCATCCCGGTCAGCGTCATCAGATAGTGCGAGAGCTGCAGCATGACGTCGAGCGCGCCGGGCACGGTCGAGACCGGCTGGAGTGGGTGCACGTCGGAGAAGCCCGGCAACCGCGCCATCTTCTCGTTCAGGCGGGCATTGTGCTTCATCGTGCAGGAGCCGAGCGGGAAGAGCCCGGTGTCGATGCCGTAATTCTTCTGGCTGAGGCGGACGTAATGGCGCATCGCCTCGGGCTCGGAGAGGCCGGGCAGGCCGATGCCGTCCTTGCGCGCATGCTTGCCCAGGCGCGATTTGAACGGCGCGGGCGCATCGATATCGACGCCCGTCGTCTCATGATGGCCGATCTCGAAGATCAGCGGCTCGATCTGCTGCAGAGCCTTGTTGCCGGTGAAGGTGGCGTGCTGCTCGCTGGCAGCCTCGCCGGCCTGGGTGGGACGTCCCTGACGATTGAGCATGGTGTTTATGTCCGATCAGCGAAACTTATAGGCGAATGAGAGCATCGAGTTGAGGCCGTCGCGCGCTTCCGCCGCGTCGAGCCCGATCGAAACGAAATACTGTATGAGGCGATTGATTCCGGCCTGATCGCCGGGACCGTTCGGCGGCGCCTGGCCGGCGAGCTTGGCGCAGATCACCCAGCTCATGGTGCGCCGCTCGCGCGCCTGGTTGGCATAGAAGCGTGGATCCGAGGCGGCTTTCTCGAACAGCCGCCCCCAATCCTGATTGGCGGCCGCCGGAATCGCCTCGATGCGGATGAAGGTCGAATCCTGCGGGCTTCTGGCGCGATTGAGCAGATGGTCGATGTCGAAACCGGCAAGCTCGGCAGATGTCGCCCTGACGCCATAGGCTTCGCGAATGAACGCCAGATAGGCGGAGCGATAGCCGGAATAACGCGCCGCGACCCAGCAGCTCGCCTGCGCATCGGGATCACCGGGCCTGGTCACCATGGCGACATTGCGTTCGTCGCGCCGGCCGACTCCGCCAGCCATGCCGGCCTCGCCGGCATCCGAGATGAACACCAGCCCCGGCAGGACGCCGGGCGCCTCGACCTGCACCTGCACGAGCGGGCTGCGCACCCACGAGGCGATGAGCGCTCGCTGGCGGCGCGCGATGATGGCGTGCAGGGACATGAGAGCCGTTCCTTCCGTTAAACGTCAGAGAACCTCGCGCAGCCGCGCGACGAAGGCGTCACGATCATCATCCGTATTCACTTCGGTGTTCGCCACGATCAGCAGGTCATCGAGCCCAGCGCCGGGCAACAGCCGCGAGACCGGCACGCCGGCGAGCACGCCCTTTTCGGCCAGCGCTTCGACCACCGCGGCGGCGGGCTTCGGCAGCTTCACGGTAAACTCGTTGAAGAAGCTCTCATTGAGCACGGTGACGCCCTTCACCCCGCCCAGCATGTCGGCGAGCTTGACCGCGTTGGCGTGGTTGACCTCGGCCAACCGCGACAACCCGGCCTGGCCGAGCAACGTCATGTGGATGGTGAAGGCGAGCACGCAGAGGCCGGAATTGGTGCAGATGTTCGAGGTCGCCTTGTCCCTGCGGATATGCTGCTCGCGGGTCGAGAGCGTCAGCACGAAGCCGCGCTGGCCGTCGGCGTCCACCGTCTCGCCGCAGAGCCTGCCCGGCATCTGGCGGACATATTTCGACTTGGCAGCGAAGAGCCCGACATAGGGGCCGCCGAAATTCAATGCGTTGCCGATCGACTGGCCTTCGCCGACGACGATGTCGGCCCCCATCTCGCCGGGCGAGGTGATCGCGCCGAGCGAAACCACTTCGGTGACGACCGCGATCAGCAAGGCGCCATGGGCCTGCGCCTTCGCGGCGATCGGGGCGAGGTCGCGCAGATTGCCGAAGACGTCGGGCGATTGCACGACGACGCAGGAGGTCTCGTCGTCGATCTGGGCGAGGATGTCCTCATCGGCCGCGACATCGGGCTTCAGCGCCACGACCTCGTCGCTCGCCATCTCGGAGAGCGTCTTCACCACCTCGGCGTAATGCGGGTGCAGGCCGCCCGACAGCAGGGCCTTGCGGCGCTTGGTGACGCGGTGAGCCATCAGCACGGCTTCGCCGGTGCCGGTCGAGCCGTCATACATCGAGGCGTTGGCGACCTCCATGCCGGTGAGCGCCGCGACCTGGGTCTGGAACTCGAAGAGATATTGCAGCGTGCCCTGCGCGATCTCGGGCTGGTAGGGCGTGTAGCTGGTCAGGAATTCCGAGCGCTGGATCAGGTGATCCACCGTCGCCGGGACATGATGCTTGTAGGCTCCGGCCCCGACGAAGAAGGCCACGGAAGAGGCGGCCACGCTCTTGGCCGCGATGCGCCCCATGATGCGCTCGACCTCGAGCTCACCCTTGGAGCGAGGCAGATCGAGCGGCGCGGTCAGGAGCTTGCCCGCCGGTACGTCGCTGAACAGCGCATCGACATCGGGAACGCCGATGCGGGCGAGCATGTCGATCCGGTCGGTGTCGGTAAGGGGGAGGTAGCGCATGGGGTGCTTCCGTGGTGAGTTGGGTGTCATCCCGTGTGCGCTGCGGCACGAAAGTGCCGCTGCGCAGACACGGGATCGTATGACGAGAAGGCGCCTTATCCGGAGAGCGATCCCGCTTCAGCGCAGCAGCACTTTCGTGCCGCAGCGCATGCGGGATGACACCGTTCAAAGCGTCTTGACGTAATCCTGGTACTCGGCCTCGCTCATCAGGCCCTCGAGCTCGGCGGCGTCGCTGAGCTTGAGCTTGACGAACCAGCCCTTGCCGGCCGGATCCTCATTGACCGTGCCGGGCGAGGCCTCAAGATCGCTGTTGACGGCGACGACCTCGCCGGAGACCGGCGCATAGACCTCGGACGCCGCCTTGACGCTCTCGACCACGGCCGCTTCGCCGCCCTTGGTCACGGCCTTGCCGATGGCAGGCAATTCGACGAAGACGACGTCGCCAAGCTGCGCCTGGGCATAGTCGCTGATGCCGACCGTGCCGGTGTCGCCCTCGATGCGGATATATTCGTGGTCCTTGGTGTAGCGGGTCTCGGCCATGGTCTTGTCTCCTGGAAAGGGAATCGGGATCAGCGCTTGTAGCGGTTGGGCACGAAGGGCATCGCGGCGACGACCGCCGACAGCGGCTTGCCGCGCACGATCAGATCAAGCCGCGTGCCGGGAGCAGAATGCGCCTTGGCGACGTAGCCCATGGCGCAGGGCGCGTTCAGCGTCGGGCCAAAGCCGCCAGAGGTAACCTTGCCGACGATCTCGCCCTCGGGCGTGGCGATCTCGGCGCCCTCGCGAGCCGGAGCGCGCCCTTCCGGCAGCAGCCCGACGCGGACGCGCGCCGGCCCCTCAGCGAATTCGCGCTGGATGCGGGCAGCACCGGGAAAGCCGCCCTCCTCGCGCCGGCGCTTCTGGATCGACCAGGTCAGCGCGCCCTCGACCGGCGAGGTCGTGGTGTCGATGTCATGACCGTAGAGGCACAGGCCAGCCTCCAGCCTGAGCGAATCACGCGCGCCGAGCCCGATCGGCTTGACGCGGGCGTCGAGCAGCAGCGTGTCCCAGATCTCGCCGATCTTGTTCGCGGCAGCCGAGATCTCGTAGCCATCCTCGCCGGTATAGCCGGAGCGGCTGAGATTGGCCTTGATGCCGGCGACCTTCATGCTGCGCGAGGTCATGAAGCCCATCTCGGCGGCCTCGGGCGCGAGCACGGCCAGCGCCTCGGCGGCGGCGGGTCCCTGGATCGCGATCAGGCCGCGATGCTCGGCCCGGATCAGCTTCACATTGGCCGGCAGCCGCGCCTCGATATGGGCGTAGTCCTCGGTCTTGCAGGCGGCGTTGACGACGAGATAGAGCGCGCCGTCCTCATCGGGGTCGAGCGAGCGCGTCACCATCAGATCGTCGAGGATGCCACCCTCCTCGTTCAGGAGCTGCGAATAACGCTGCTTGCCGGGGGCGAGATTGAGGATGTCGGCGGGAATCAGGGCTTCCAGCGCGCGCGCCGTGGTCTCGTGATCGGGACCGACCAGGAAGGCCTGGCCCATATGCGAGACGTCGAAGAGCCCGGCCTTCTCACGCGTCCAGTTATGCTCGGTCAGGATGCCGCTGGGGTACTGCACCGGCATGTCGTAGCCGGCGAAAGGCACCATGCGGGCGCCGAGCGCGACATGGCGGGAATGGAGCGCGGTCCTGAGCGACGGGGTCTCGGGCGATGCATGAGCAGTCGCGGTATCGGCTTCGGCAGCCATGGAGGGCCCCTTCCAGAGTCAAGCGCAAGCCCCGGACGGAACTGTCCGGAGCGCGCCCCCTCTGTCTCGGAACCTGAGAGATTTCCCCATTCCGGCGTCGTCAGCCGGACAGGTTACACCCGTCGGTGGGCGGAATCGCTTCCACCACTTTCCAGAGCGCCAACTCCCCTAGCGGTCCTTTTGCCTGAGCGTTTCCGGGGCGGTTGCGCCTTCGGCGCCGAATCCGGACAAGTCCGGACACGGTCTCTCCCGCGGGGATGTGCGGCTATAGGCAGACATACTGGAGGCAGCCCTTGAGTCAATCGGGCGGCTGCCTCGTTTCGCGGCAGGCAACGCGATTTTCCACGCAGCGCTGGAGCGGCTTCTTCGCGCGGACCGGTACCCGCTTCGCTCGAAAACGCCTTACCTGCGCCGTCTGTGCGCGGCCGGCGCGGCGCCGGCGGGCGAGAGGTCGACGGTGATCTCGACATCGCCGCGGCCGGGCGGGACCACGATGCCCTGCTCGACATAGGAGAAATCGACGCCGCCCTGGCCGCTGGCGATCGTTCCGCCGACGCGGGCCGAGCGGCGCGCCACCGAGGTCGTGCCACGCGTGACCGTGGTCATCAGGGTCGCGTAATAGCTGCCTGGTGCACCGGCCGGGCCGAGCAGCACGCGGCCCTCGACGCCAACCTTGAGATTGTAGCCGCCATTGCCCGTCGCCGTGCATTCGCGCGCAACATTCAGAATCGAAATTTGATGGCGCAGGCTGCCGCTGTCAGTGCCCGACTGGGCGCGCATCGCGGCGCCGCCATCGGCAATGATCACCTCGGGGCAGACCAGCGACTCTTCTTCGTCCTGACGCTCCTTCTGGACCTCGCCCTGCGTCTTCGGCGGCGCCGGCGGCACGGTCGTGGACTGGAACATCACGACATTGCTGAATTTCTGGAACGCGCTCGGCTCTCCCGAGGAGGAGCCGGACGAACCGCAGCCGGCGAGGCCGACACACAAGACAGGAAGAATCAGCCACTGCGGCCGGCTGAATGTCGCGTCAATCACGGCAAGGTCTCCACGCCGGGGCCGAATCCGGAAAGCGAGACGGGGATGCCCACGCCCTCCTCGGGTGTCTGGAACACGATGAATGTGGCGCTTTTGCCGGTCTTGAGCTGGCCGAGCAGCGCATCGTCCATCACCACCTCGGCGACGCAGCCGGTGGTCAGGCAGCGCACGAAGCCGGCCCGGCCGATATCCTTGTCGTCGATCTTCAAGCCCAGCCCCGAGGGCAAGAGCACGCCGAGCGGCGCGACCACGCGCAATAGCCGGCTCTTCTGATCGGCCGTCTTGAGCACGATGACGAGCAGCGTCAGGTTCGGCCGGTCCTCGGCCGCGACATTCTGCACGAGCGCGCATTGCTCGGCCTTGGCGCCGGGCGGCACCTCGCAGCGCATCTGCCAGTCGCCATGCGTCGACTTGACCGCGCCCTGGGCCAGCGCAGCGCCGCTGCCGCTGCAGGCGGCCAGCGCGGTCGCGAGGACGCGTCCGATCATCTTGCCCATCCCTGCCTAACCTCCAAACCGGCGCACGCCGCCGGGCGTGACGAATAAAGCAGCCGAATTCAGGCGAAAAGCCGGTCAGCGCCCCGGCGCGCGCCGCCCTCGCCAAATCATGCCCGTGTTGGGACCATGCAGGCCCTGTCCTGTCAAGGCGAGAGCCCAAAGCCGAGCCCGCCGCGACATACGACCTCGCGCGATTATGCCGCACGGCATGCGTGGAAGGCCCGCATTGCCCCACTGGCGCAAGCGTGATCTTTGATTTATCGCAATGCCGAAGTGCAAGGTGGGCCGCTGGGTCGTAACTTTGTCGCACGGACGCCTTTCGATCAGGGCGTTCCGAAGCGGGCATGATGAGGAGCTAGGTCGGACCGATGCGATTTCTGAGCAGGACCCTTGCAACCGTGGCCGCCATGGCCCTTGCGGCCGGAGCGACGGCGCTTCTCCCCGACGCCGCCCTGGCCGGCACCGGGATGCCCAGCGACTGGCAGATGAATCTGCAGGGGCCGGCGACCGAGGTCTCGGAATACATTCACTGGTTCCACAACTGGCTGAACGTCATCATCTTCATCATCTCGGTCTTCGTGCTGGGGCTCCTGGTCTATGTCGCCTGGCGCTTCAACGAGAAGGCGAACCCGGTTCCCTCGAAGACGACGCATCACGCGCTGCTCGAAGTCGCCTGGACGGTGATCCCGGTCCTGATCCTGGTCGTCATCGCGATCCCCTCCTTCCGCCTGCTCAAGCTGCAGCTCGAGATTCCCCAGGCCGACCTCACCGTGAAGGTCACCGGCAAGCAGTGGTACTGGTCCTATGAGTACCCGCAGGATGGCGGCGCCTTCGGCTTCGACTCGCTGATGCTGGACGAAAAGCAGCGCGCCGAGGCGATCAGCACCAACAAGATCGCCGCCGCCGAGGCCCCCCGCCTGCTCGCCGTCGACAACGAGGCCGTGGTCCCCGTCGGCAAGATCGTACGCATCCAGGTCACCGGCGCCGACGTGATCCACAAGTTCACGGTGCCGTCCTTCGGC
Organism: Allobosea sp. BE125; assembly: GCF_031456075.1. Taxonomy (NCBI): domain Bacteria; kingdom Pseudomonadati; phylum Pseudomonadota; class Alphaproteobacteria; order Hyphomicrobiales; family Alloboseaceae; genus Allobosea; species Allobosea sp. BE125. The sequence continues at coordinate 130,735 of NZ_JAVDTY010000004.1, read as the reverse complement.
ATCAAGATCGACGCCATCCCCGGCCGCCTGAACGAAACCTGGTTCAAGGCCGACCGCGAGGGCATCTATTACGGCCAGTGCTCGTTCATCTGCGGGCAGAACCATTCCTACATGCCGATCGCCTTCCGGGTCGTCAGCGCCGAGAAATACGCCGCCTGGCTCGCCGATTCGAAGAAGAAGTTCGCCAATGCCGACGACGCGACCAACAAGGTCGCCGCCGTCGGCCAATAGGCGCCGTTTTACGAACCGTTTGCCGCCCGGCCACTGCTGCGGCGCAACTCGATCGACCGACTGTAGCGAACCCGATTCGCATAAGGAGACCACCCCATGGCAACTGCGGCTCACGACGCCCATGGCCACGGACATGACGATGCCGGCCACGAGCACCACCCGACCGGGTGGCGCCGCTGGCTGTTGTCCACCAACCACAAGGACATCGGCACGCTCTATCTGTGCTTCTCGATCATGGCGGGCCTCGTCGGCGGCTTCCTGTCGATCATGATGCGCATCGAGCTGCAGCAGCCGGGGCTCCAGATCTTCGCCAACGGCCAGAGCTACAACGTCTTCGTCACCGGCCACGGCCTGATCATGATCTTCTTCATGGTCATGCCCGCCGTCATCGGCGGCTTCGGCAACTGGTTCGTGCCCTTGATGATCGGCGCGCCGGACATGGCCTTCCCGCGCATGAACAACATCTCGTTTTGGCTGACGGTCGCCGGCTTCGTGCTGCTGATCATCTCGATGTTCGTGGAAGGCGCTCCCGGCGCCCATGGCGTCGGCACCGGCTGGACGATCTATCCGCCCTTCTCCTCGGCCGGCCATCCCGGCCCCTCCGTCGATTTCGGCATCCTGGCGCTCCACCTCGCCGGCGCGGCCTCGATCCTGGGCGCGATCAATTTCATCACCACCATCCTGAACATGCGCGCTCCAGGCATGACGCTGCACAAGATGCCGCTCTTCGCCTGGTCGGTGCTGGTCACCGCCTTCCTGCTGCTGCTGGCGCTGCCGGTGCTCGCCGGCGCCATCACCATGCTGCTGACCGACCGCAATTTCGGCACGACCTTCTATGACCCGGCCGGCGGCGGCGACCCGATCCTCTACCAGCACCTGTTCTGGTTCTTCGGCCACCCCGAAGTCTACATCATGATCCTGCCGGCCTTCGGCATCGTCAGCCACATCATCTCGACATTCTCGAAAAAGCCGATCTTCGGCTATCTCGGCATGGCCTACGCCATGGTCGCGATCGGCGTCGTCGGCTTCATCGTGTGGGCGCACCACATGTACACCGCCGGCCTCTCGCTCAACACGCAGCGCTATTTCGTCTTCGCGACGATGGTCATCGCGGTGCCGACGGGCGTGAAGATCTTCTCCTGGATCGCGACGATGTGGGGCGGCTCGATTCGCTTCACCGCGCCGATGCTGTGGGCGAACGGCTTCATCTTCCTGTTCACCGTCGGCGGCGTCACCGGCGTCGTGCTGGCCAATGCCGGCGTCGACCGCTCGCTGCACGCGACCTATTACGTCGTGGCGCATTTCCACTACGTGCTGTCGCTGGGCGCCGTGTTCGGCATCTTCGCGGGCTTCTACTACTGGTTCCCGAAGATGAGCGGCTACGTCATCCCGGACTGGATCGGCAGGCTGCACTTCTACGTCGCCTTCATCGGCGCCAACGTGCTGTTCTTCCCGCAGCACTTCCTCGGCCTGGCCGGCATGCCGCGTCACTATGCCGACTATCCCGACGCCTTCACGCACTGGCACTTCATCTCGTCGATCGGCTCCTACATCTTCGCCGCCGGCCTGCTGATCTTCTTCTACGGCGTCTACGCCGCCTTCTCGAAGAAAGTCCTCGCCGGGGACAATCCCTGGGGTGAAGGCGCCACGACTCTGGAATGGACGCTGCCCTCGCCGCCGCCCTTCCACCAGTTCGAAACCCTGCCGCGCATCACCGGCTCGGACCACTGATCCAACCGGCGGCGGGCTCATCGGGGCCCGCCGCCGCCCCTCTCCCGAGCGCCTGTCGAGGCGTTCCGGAGACGGGCGGCCAAAGCTTCTTCTGCCCTGGCTCGCTTCCGCCGAAAGCCCATCGCGCCCCAAGGGGTGCCGCAACAAGTGAATTGACCTGAATCCGATGTCCGCTGCGTTCGACAGGATCGATCCTCGCACCGAAGGTGGCGCGCTGACCTCCACGGGAGAGGCGCGCGACTTCTTCGAGCTGCTGAAGCCGCGCGTGATGCTTCTCGTCGTGGTCACCGCGCTCGGCGGCATGGCGACGGCGCCTGGCTCCGTGCATCCGGTGATCGGCCTCGCCGCCCTGCTGGCGATCGCCGTCGGGGCCGGCGCCTCGGGCTGCCTCAACATGTGGTACGACGCCGACATCGACGTGCTGATGGCGCGCACCGCCAAGCGCCCGATTCCGGCCGGCCGCATCCTGCCCTCGGAGGCGCTGGCCTTCGGCTTGACCCTGTCGGTCGGCTCCGTGCTCGTGCTCGGTCTCGTTGCCAACCTGCTGGCGGCCGGCATGCTCGCCTTCACGATCTTCTTCTACGCCGTGATCTATTCGATGTGGCTGAAGCGCTGGACGCCGCAGAACATCGTCATCGGCGGCGCGGCCGGCGCCTTCCCTCCGATGATCGGCGAGGCGGTGGTGACCGGCGATTTCGGCATGCACTCGCTCGTGCTGTTCGCGATCATCTTCCTGTGGACGCCGCCGCATTTCTGGGCGCTGGCCCTGGTGAAGTCCGAGGACTACGCCCGCGCCGGCATCCCGATGCTGCCCAATGTCGCCGGAGCCGCCGCGACGCGTCGCCAGATCATGGCCTATTCGCTGGTGATGGCGCCCGTCGCCGTGCTGCCCGCCCTGATGGGCTTCGGCGGGCTGATCTATCTTGTCGTCTCCGTGATCACGGGCCTGGCCATGATCGGCCTTGCGGTGCGCGTGCTGCGCACGACGCAGGGCGAGGCCGCCAGCAAGGCCTGCTATGCGCTGTTTGGCTTCTCTATCCTCTATCTCTTCCTGCTGTTTGCCGTGCTGCTCGCCGAGAACAGCCTCGGTCTGATGTGGGCACTGCCCAAGGTGATCGGATGAGCGAGGCTCCCAAGCGCCCGAAAGCACCGGCTTTCACGCCAGAGGATCTGGCGCGCCGCAAGCGTCGCTCGGTGGCGCTTGCGCTCGTGCTCGCCGGCCTCGTCGTGTTCTTCTTCGTGGTGACGCTGGTGAAGACCGGCCCCGCGATCATGAACAGGCCGCTGTAATGGCGCCCGCCCCTGCGCCTCGCGGACAGCCCGCGAACCTGCGGCGCACCGCGCTGATCTGTGCCGGCGTCGCCATGGGCATGACCGGCTTGGCCTTTGCCTCGGTGCCGCTCTACGACATGTTCTGCAAGGCGACGGGCTTCGGCGGCACGCCGATGGTCGGCACGGCCGGCGCGGGCGTGATCCTCGACCGGACCATGGCCGTGCGCTTCGACGCCAATGTCGCGCCCGGGCTGGGCTGGACCTTCACGCCCGAGAGCCCCGAGATCAGCCTGCGCGTCGGCCAGACGCAGACGGTGTTCTACAAGATCACCAACCGCACCAGCCGCACTTCGACCGGGATCGCGACCTTCAACATCGCGCCCGAGAAGGGCGCGGCCTATTTCGTCAAGATCCAGTGCTTCTGCTTCACCGAGCACACGCTGCAGCCGGGCGAGAGCCTGGAGGCGCCGGTGGTTTTCTACATCGACCCGGAGATCGCCGGAAATCGCGACCTCGACGGCGTCAATTCGATGACCTTGTCCTACACCTATTTCCAGTCGAAGGCGGGCCAGCCCGTCGCCGAGGGCAAGGGTGACGCGGCCAAGTCAAACCTGTAACTAGTCAAACCTAATACGAGCGAAGCCGAAGCGCTGCGCAGATAAAGTCGGACGCGGAGACTGATACATGGCCGGGGCCCATACCAAGAACCACGACTACCATCTCGTCGACCCGAGCCCGTGGCCGCTCGTCGGCGCGACCAGCGCGACGGTGATGGCGATCGGCGCCGTGATGTGGATGAAGGCCATGCTGCTGGGCGGCATGAAGCTCGGCCCCATGGTCTTCGGCATCGGCCTGCTCGGCGTGCTCTACACCATGCTCGCCTGGTGGATGGACGTGGTCCGCGAGGCCGAGAAGGACGGCTACCACACCAAGGTGGTGCAGATGCACCATCGCTACGGCATGATCATGTTCATCGCCTCCGAGGTGATGTTCTTCGTGGCCTGGTTCTGGGCCTATTTCGACGCCAGCCTGTTCAGCTACGAGGCGATCAACTTCACCCGCCATGAGTTCACCGGCGGCGTCTGGCCGCCCAAGGGCATCGAGACTTTCGACCCCTGGCATCTGCCGCTGCTCAACACGCTGATTCTGCTGACCTCCGGCACCACCGTGACCTGGGCACATCACGCTTTGATCGAGGGCGACCGCAAGGGGCTGAAGCAAGGCCTCTGGCTCACCGTGATCCTCGGCATCCTGTTCACGCTCTGCCAGGCCTATGAGTATTCGCACGCGGCCTTCGCCTTCAGCGGCAACGTCTATGGCGCGACCTTCTTCATGGCGACCGGCTTCCACGGCGCGCATGTGATCATCGGCACGATCTTCCTCGCGGTCTGCCTCTACCGGGCCTATCTCGGCCATTTCAAACCCGACCAGCATCTCGGCTTCGAATTCGCCGCCTGGTACTGGCATTTCGTCGACGTGGTCTGGCTGTTCCTGTTCGCCTCGATCTATGTCTGGGGCGCGGGCGCCCACGCCGCCGCTGGCGCGCACTGACGAGCGGCCGCAGGCACTGATATGGCAAAGGCGGCCGCAAGGCCGCCTTTGTGCTTTGAAGTCACATGATGGAGGCCGCCATGGCCGACGAACACCATAGTTTGCCCTCGCCCTATACCACGGGGCTGACCGGCCGCTGCCCGCGCTGCGGCGAAGGCAAATTGTTCGACGGCTTTCTCAAGGTGCGCCCGCGCTGCGCCGCCTGCGGGCTCGACTTCGCCTTCGCCGATTCGGCCGATGGGCCGGCCGTCTTCATCATGCTGATCGCGGGCTTTGCCGTGCTGGGCGCGGCGCTCTATGTCGAGATTGCCTATGAGCCGCCGATCTGGGTGCATATGATGATCTGGCTGCCGCTCGCCGTGATCGTCTGCCTGGCCCTGCTGCGCCCGATGAAGGGGCTCGCGGTCGCCCTGCAATATGTCAACAAGGCGGAAGAGGGCAGGCTGGAGAAATGAGCGGCGAGGCCCTCCCCGCCCGGCGCCGCCCCAGCTTGCTCGCTCCGGCGATCCTGACGGTCATCGGCACGCTGGTGCTTTGCGCGCTTGGAGCCTGGCAGCTCGAACGCATGACCGAGAAGCACGACTTCATCGCGCGACTGGAGGCGCAGGCCGCCGGCGCCCCCGCCGCCATGCCCGCTACCGCCGACTGGCTCACGCTCGACCCCGTTAAGCTCGACCTGACGCGCGTTGCGGCAAGCGGAGCCTTCATCGACGGCCCCTTCGCCAGCGTGCGCACCACGATCGCCTCCGGCGGGCCGGGCACGCGCCAGCTCTCCGGCTTCGGGCGCTGGGTCTTCCAGGGCTTCCGACTGGCCGATGGCGGCACGATCCTGATCAATCGCGGCTTCGTGCCGGAGAACAGGCTCGGCGAGATCAAGCCCGCAGCGGGCCCGGCGACCGTCACCGGCTTCCTGCGCGCGGCAGAGGTGCGCAACGCCTTCACACCCAACGATCTGCCCGCCCAGCGCGAGTTCTATACGCGCGATCCCGCCGCCATCGCAGCCTCGCTGGGCTTGAGCGGCGGCCCCTCCTTCTATCTCGAAGCCGAACGCCAGGGCGACGGCCTGACCCCGCCTGCCGGGGTCGACCCCAAGGAGCTGATCGCCCGGATTCCCGACAACCACCTGCAATATGCGCTGACCTGGTTCGGGCTGGCGCTGACGCTGCTGGGGGTGTTCGTGGCCTTCGTCTTGCAGGCGCGCAAGCTCCCGCAGGCGCACAAGGCCGGCAACGCAGTGCCGTGATGCGCAGCCGGTTTTGCCCAAACCGGCAGAGCAGCCTATAGCATCAGCTGGGATCACCGAGACCAAACACAGTGCTGCACGAGTCCACTCGCGGGGAAGCGCCCGCGCTCTCCTTTTCCGACGCTCTTCTCGCCGGGCTTGCCCGCGATGGCGGGCTTTATGTACCGAAGTCCTGGCCTGTCCTGCCGCAGGGCGAGATCGCGGGCTTTGCCGGAAAATCCTATACGCAGGTCGCCGAACGTGTTCTCGGTGCGCTGACCGATGGCGACATCGAGACCAAGGCGCTGGGCGAGATGATCAAGGAGGCCTATGCCGGCTTCCGGCATCCGGCCGTCTGCCCGCTGACGCAGCTCGCCGACAATCTCTTCGTGCTCGAACTCTTCCACGGCCCGACGCTCGCCTTCAAGGACGTGGCGATGCAGTTGCTCGGGCGATTGATGGACCATGTCCTGGCCTTGCGCGGCGAGCGCGCCACCATCGTCGGCGCGACCTCGGGCGACACTGGCGGGGCGGCGATCGACGCCTTCAAGGGTCTTGCCCGCGTCGATGTCTTCATCCTCTACCCGCAGGGGCGGGTTTCGGATGTGCAGCGCCGGCAGATGACGACGGTCGATGCGCCCAATGTCCACGCCATCGCGGTCGACGGCACCTTCGACGATTGCCAGAATCTGCTGAAGGCGATGTTCAACCACCACGCCTTCCGCGACGAGATCGGTCTGTCGGGCGTCAACTCGATCAATTGGGCCCGGGTCGCGGCGCAGAGCGTGTACTACTTCACCTCGGCGGTGGCGCTTGGCGGACCGGCGCGCAAGGTCTCCTTCGCCGTGCCGACCGGTAATTTCGGCGATGTGCTCGCCGGCTTCGTCGCCAAGCGCATGGGGCTGCCGATCCAACGATTGCTGATCGGCACCAACAGCAACGACATCCTGGCGCGGACGCTGGCGAGCGGCGTCTACGAGATGCGCGGCGTCGCCGCGACGACCTCGCCCTCGATGGACATCCAGATCTCGTCGAATTTCGAGCGTCTGCTGTTCGAGGCGCATGACCGCGACGGCGCTGCCGTGCGCCGTTTGATGCAATCGCTGCAGCAATCCGGCCGTTTCGAGATCGCCGCCGGGCCCTTGGCGAAAATCCGCAATGAATTCGACGCCACCGCGGTCGACGAGGCGCAGACCGCCGCCGAGATCGACCGGACCTGGCGCGAGGCGGGCTATCTGCTCGATCCGCATACGGCGGTGGGCCTCAGTGCGGCGCGGCGCGGCCTTGAGGCCGATCCGGCCACGCCGATGATCGTGCTCGGCACGGCCCATCCCGCGAAATTCCCCGTGGCGGTGAAGGCGGCGAGCGGCGTCTCGCCTGCTTTGCCGGCCCATCTCGCCGATCTGATGGAACGCCAGGAGCGCTTCACCTTGCTGCCGAACGATCTCGCCCGCATCGAGGATTTCGTGCGGCAGAATGCGCGCGCGGTCAGGGGAGCGGCGGCATGAGCGCGACCGGCCCGGCCGAGACAGCCGACATCGCGGCCCCGACCGGCAACGGCCATGGCGCGCACGACCCCGATGTCGGGCTGACGACGCTGCCATCGGGCCTGCGCATCGTCTCGCAGCATATGGACCACGCCGTGACCGTCTCGCTCGGCATCTGGATCGGCGCAGGCTCGCGCGACGAGCTGCCCCATGAGCACGGCCTCGCCCATCTGCTCGAGCACATGGCCTTCAAGGGCACGGCGCGGCGCAATGCGCTCGAGATCGCCGAGGAGATCGAGAGCGTCGGTGGCGATCTCAACGCCGCGACATCAGTCGAATACACCTGCTACACCGCCCGTGTGCTCGGCTCCGACCTGCCGCTGGCCGTCGACATCCTCTCCGACATCCTGACCGCGCCGGCGCTGACCGCCGAAGAGCTCAAGCGCGAGAAGGGCGTGATCCTGCAGGAGATCAGCGCCGTCCAGGATACGCCCGACGACCTCGTCTATGATCGCTTCCTGCAGGCGGCCTTTCCGGACCAGCCTCTCGGCCGGCCGATCCTGGGCACGGCCAAGACGGTCAAGGGTTTCACGCCCGATGCGATCCGCGCCTATCTGGCGCGGCACTATCATGCCGGCAATATGGTGCTGGCGGCGTCGGGCGCCGTCGACCATGCCGAACTCGTCGCCCTGGCGGAAAAGCACCTCTCCACCCTGCTCCCGGGCCCCGCCACCGCCGCCCCCCGCGAGACGGGCCACTATCGCGGCGGCGAGGCCCGGATCAAGAGCGACGAAGAGCAGGTCCATCTCGTCCTCGGCTTTCCCGGCCAGCCCTTCAGCAATGGCGCGCATTACCCGCTGCAGATCTTCTCCTCGGTGCTCGGCGGCGGGCTGTCGTCGCGGCTGTTCCAGCAGGTCCGCGAGCAGCGCGGCCTCGCCTATGCGGTCGACGCCTTCCACTGGCCCTTCTCGGATTGTGGCGTGTTCGGCATCAGCGCCGGCACCGCGCCCGAGGATGTCGGCGAATTGATCGATGTCGCGCTCGCCTGCCTGCGCCAGGCGGCTGAGGATGTCAGCGAGGTCGAGGTCGCGCGTGCCCGGGCGCAGATGAAGGTCGGGCTTCTGGCCTCGCTCGAAAGCCCCGGCGGCAAGCTGGAGCAGATGGCACGCCAGGTCCTGCTCTTCGGCCGCGCCATCCCGCGCGAAGAGCTTGCCGCGCGGCTCGATGCGGTGACCCTGGAAGACGTCCGCGCCGCCGGGCGCTCGCTGCTCGGCCACCAGCCGACGATCGCTGCGGTCGGACCGCTGCAGGGCCTGCCACCGGCCCAGCGCCTGCTCCACGCAGCACGGGTCCCGGACTGAACCGCGATGGCGCTCTTCCGCTTCTCGACGGATCCCCCGACGCGCCCGCTGATCCGCACGCAGAACCTCGCGCTGCGCGCGCCTGTTGCAACCGACTACGCCGCCTGGGCCGTGCTGCGCATGGAGAGCCGCGAATTCCTGACGCCATGGGAGCCGGTCTGGAACGAGGACGATCTGACGCGCACCTCCTTCCGCCTCCGGGTCAAGCGCGCCGCCCGCGAGATCACGACCGACGAAGCCTATTCGCTTTTCATCTTCGACACGCGCTCGGACATCCTGCTCGGCGGGCTGACCCTCGGCCTCGTCAGGCGCGGCGTCGCCCAGGCCTGCACGCTCGGCTACTGGATGGGCGAGCGCCATGCCGGCAAGGGCCACATGACCGAGGCCGTGCGCGGCGCCTTGCGCTTCGCCTTCCAGGATCTCGCCCTGCACCGCGTCGAGGCTGCGTGCTTGCCCAACAACGAACCGTCGAAGCGCCTGCTGGAGCGGGTCGGCTTCCAAAGCGAGGGCATGGCGCGGGCCTATCTGCGCATCAACGGCTCCTGGGCCGATCATCTGCTCTATGCTGCCCTGTCCAGCGACCGTCTGCCGATGGAAAAGTGACGGTGGGCTGGCCGATTCCTCGCCTTGCCCTCGCCATGAGCCACCGATACGACTGGTTACTAGAATTCGAATGATCGCTTTCCGCCCCAGCTCCGAGTCGCGTTTGTCCATTCCTGATCGACTTCTCCGGATTGGCCTCGCGCTTGCCGGCCTCGCGCTCTGGTTCGCCGTCGAGACGGCGAGCCCGGCGCTTGCCGTGGAAGCTGTGCGCGTTCCCGTCGACACCGCGGTGATCGACCTGACCAATGTGGTGGAGCGCAACAAGTCGGATGGCGACGTCATCCAGATCTCGACCGCGCCGGGGCCCGACGGCATCGTGCGCCGCATCGCGGTCAGGGCGCGCGAATCCGGTGCGCGGCCGGACTGGATCGTCTTCGCGCTGACCAATGACTCCGACGAGCAGATCGACCGATTGCTGGTCGCGCCCTTCCACAGGCTGATCGGCTCAGGCGTGATCTGGCCCGATCTCGGCGATCGGCGCATCGAGGCCGTGACTGCGAGCCAGGGCCTCTCCCCCGACCGCGAAGCAAGCCCGGATGCGGACGTCTTCCTGATCACGCTCGACCCCGGCACGACGGTGACCTTCGTCGCCGAGCTGAAATCGCCGAACCTGCCGCAACTCTATCTCTATGAGCAGGAGGCCTATCGCCAGAAAACCAACGGGCTGACGCTCTACAAGGGCATCATCATCGGCATCGCCGGCCTGCTGGCGCTGTTCCTGACCATCATCTTCGTGGTCAAGGGCGCGGTGATCTTTCCCGCCGCTGCTGCGCTGGCCTGGGCCGTGCTGGCCTATGCCGGGCTCGATTTCGGCTTCTTCCAGCGCATCTTTCCGCTGACTCCCGCGATCGAACGGATCTATCGCGCCGGCGCGGAGGTGGTGCTGGCAGCGACGCTGCTCGTCTTCCTCTTCGCCTATCTCAATCTCGCGCGCTGGCATGTGCGCTACAGCCACGTCACCATCGTCTGGATCCTCGGCCTCGCCGGGCTCTTCGGGCTTGCCGTATTCGACGCGCCGATGGCGTCAGGCATCGCTCGGATCTCGATCGCGGCGGTCGCGGCGGTCGGCTTCGTCCTGATCCTGCATCTGGCGACGCATGGCTATGAGCGCGCCGTGATGCTGATCCCGACCTGGTTCCTGCTCGCGGTCTGGGTCACCGCCGCCGGCTTCACCGTGACCGGGCAATTTCAACGCGATTTGGTCGCGCCTGCCTTGTTGGGCGGCCTGGTGCTGATCGTGCTGCTGATCGGCTTCACCGTGATCCAGCATGCTTTCGCCGGCGGCGCGGTCTCGCAAGGCCTGGTCTCGGATACGGAGCGGCGGGCGCTCGCGCTCTCGGGCGCCGGGGACCTCGTCTTCGACTGGGACGTCACTGCCGACAAGATCTTCGTCTCCCCGCAGATCGAGGCGCTGCTCGGATTGCCGCGCGGCTCGCTCGAAGGCTCGGCGGCGCGCTGGCTCGAACACATGCATGTCGCCGATCGCGACCGTTACCGCGTCACGCTCGACGCGGTGCTGGAGCAGCGCCGCGGCAAGCTCAACCTCGATTCCCGCCTGCGCTCGGCCAATGGCGCCTATCACTGGTTCAACCTCAAGGCGCGGCCGGTCATCGGCTCCGACGGCGAGGTCATCCGCGTCATCGGTACGCTGTCGGATGTCACCGAGCAGCGCACCGCGCAGGAGCGGCTGCTGCACGACGCAGTCCACGACAACCTCACCGGCCTGCCCAATCGCAAGCTCTTCCAGGACCGGCTGGGCGCGATCTTCGGCTTCTGCCGCGCGGATGAAAACATCCGTCCCACCGTGATCGTGATCGACATCGACCGGTTCAAGCAGGTCAACGAATCCGTCGGCTTCTCCGCCGGCGATTCGATCCTGCTGACGCTGGCGCGCCGGCTCGGGCGGCTTCTCAGGGCGCAGGACACGCTCGCCCGCATCGGCGGCGACACCTTTGCGATGATCCTGGTCTCGGAGCGCGACCCCGAGCGCATCCTGGCGCTGGCCGAGCTGGTGCGCCGCGCCGTCTCGACGCCGGTGACCTTCGCGGAGCGGGAAATCTTCCTGACGCCCTCGATCGGGCTAGCCCTGTTCGACCCTGCGCCCGCCGCGCGCAAGGACGATGCGCTGAAGAACGCCGAGCTCGCCATGGCCCATGCCAAGCGCCAGGGCGGCAACAAGATCGAGGTCTTCGTGCCGGCGATGCGGACCGACCGCAACGACCGGCTGGCGCTCGAAAGCGATCTGCGCCGCGCCATCGAGCGCGGCGAGATCCAGGTGATGTACCAGCCGATCGTCCGGCTGGAAGACCGCACCATCGCCGGCTTCGAGGCGCTGGTGCGCTGGGACCATCCGCGCGAGGGACGGTTGATGCCGCAGGACTTCCTCGCCATCGCCGAGGAAACCGGGCTGATCGTCGATCTCGGCGTTTATGTCATGGACCGCACGGCGCGCGAGCTGGAAGCCTGGCAGGCGGCGCTCGAGGTCGACCCGCCGATCTTCGCCAGCGTCAACGTCTCCAGCCGGCAATTGCTGCGTCACGACCTGTTGCACGACGTCAAGACCGTGCTCGGCCGCCGGCGCGTGCTGCCCGGCACCCTCAAGCTCGAAATCACCGAGAGCCTGGTGATGGAGAACCCGGAATATGCGGCGCAGATGCTCAGCCGCATCCGCGATCTCGGCGCGGGGCTGTCGCTGGACGATTTCGGTACCGGCTACTCCTCGCTGTCCTATCTGCAGCGCTTCCCCTTCGACACGATCAAGGTCGACCAGAGTTTCGTGCGTCAGATGGGCAACGGCAAGCCGCCGGTGATCCTGCGCTCGATCGTCCAGCTCGCCGCAGATCTGCACATGGACGTGGTCGCGGAGGGCGCGGAGAGCGAGTCCGACGCGATCGAGCTCTACCAGCTCGGCTGCCAATACGCGCAAGGCTACATCTTCGGCCAGCCGATGACTGCGGCCGAGGCGAGGCGCCTGGTCGGGGCGGCGGCGGCGAGCTCGTCCGAGGCGGCATAGAGGCAGCTGCGTCATGCTCGGGCTCGACCCGAGCACCTCGTGCCAGAGATTCTCGGGTCGAGCCCGAGCGTGACGGAGATGCTCAGGCGTGCCCGGCCTGGCTCGACAGGAAGGCCGGGTCGATGCCGATCTTGCCCAGCGCGCGGTGATATTTCGTCTCGATGCCGTCGTCGAAGAGCAACTCCGGGTCAGCCGCGCAATGCAGCCAGCCATTCGACTGGATCTCGCTCTCGAGCTGGCCTGCAGCCCAGCCGGCATAGCCCAGCGCAAGGATCGCGTTCTCCGGCCCGCTGCCGATGGCGATGGCGCGCAGGATGTCGAGCGTCGCCGTCAGGCAGATACCGTCATCGATCGGCAGCGTCGCCGATTCCAGGAAGAAATCAGCGGTGTGGAGCACGAAGCCGCGTTTGGTCTCGACCGGCCCGCCGCGCAGCACCTGCATGCGCTCGGCCTGGCTCGGCAGGCGGATCAGCTCGTCCGAGGGGATGACGTCGAGCTGGACCAGGAGGTCGGGGAACTTGGTGTCGGCGGCCGGCTTGTTGACGATGATCCCCATCGCCCCATCCTCGGAATGGGCGCAGACATAGATGACGCTGCGACTGAAACGCGCGTCGGTCATGCCGGGCATCGCGATCAAGCATTGCCCGTCGAGATAGCTGCGGCCGCTCACGCGCTGATTTGAGCCAATCTTCATGGCTCCATGCTAGATCACTTTCCCCCGCGCTGGGAACCGGGGGACGTGCATGAAAATCGGACATCGCGATTGCGCCCCAATCATGCTTCATCCACTGGGCACATGCGCTTCACGCAATCGTTGTCGAAAATGAGCGGACTGAATTCGCTATTTCGCGCCGGAACACATAAGTCAGCATCGTGAAACTCGTTTTGACCTTGCTCGTGATCGCCGCTTCGGCGCTGAGCGCCCCTGCCCTCGCGCAGGAGGCGGTGATGTCGTCATGGTCGAAGGGCGACAATGCGTCGCTGCGCCTGATCGCGGGCGCGACCGCAGCTTCGGGCAAACAACGCGTCGGCATCGAGATCGCGCTGGCCCCTGGCTACAAGACCTATTGGCGCAGCCCCGGCGATTTCGGCGTGCCGCCGGTTTTCGACTGGAGTGGCTCGGACAATGTCGGCGGCCTCGACGTGCGCTGGCCGGCGCCCGAGCGCTTCCCTGACGGCGCCGGCTATTCGCTGGGCTATGTCGGCGAGGTCGTCATCCCGGTCTCGGTGCAGCCGGTCGACCCGGCCAAGCCCGTCATGCTGGTGCTCAAGCTCGACTATGCCGTCTGCGAGAAGATCTGCATTCCCACCAAGGGCGAGGCCCGGCTCTGGCTGGAGCCCGGCGTCACATCGGTGACCTCGCCGCGGCTGGAGCAGTTCGAGGCGCGTGTCCCGGTGCGCGCCAAGCTCGGCGAGCATAAGGACATGCTGTCGATCGCCGAGGCGCGGCTGGATGAAACCTCGCCCGTGCCGGGCCTCAAATTCATGCTGCGCACGCCGCCCGACGGCAAAGTCGAGGATGTCTTCGTCGAGGGGCCCGGCATGTGGTCCTTCGGCAAGGCCATGCTGTTCCCGCAGGCCGACGGAACCGTCCTCGCCAAGGTCAGGCTCAAGGACAGGCCCAAGGGCGCATCTGGGCCGACACCGTTCATCGTCACATTACGCGGCTCGCCGAATGCCGTCGAGACGCGGCTGGAACTCGACATCCCCGCCGCCAAGCCCTAATTCGTGAGCCTCGCGGCGCTGGCCGCAGGCTTCACGGAGAACAGGCGCGATGACCATCAAGGTAGGTGACAAGCTTCCCCAGGCGACGTTCCGGGTGATGACCGCGGACGGCCCCGCCGCCAAGACGACCGACGACCTGTTCAAGGGCAAGAAGGTCGTGCTCTTCGCCGTTCCCGGCGCCTTCACGCCGACCTGCCACAAGAACCATCTGCCGGGCTATCTCAACAACGCCGCCGACATCAGGGCCAAGGGCGTCGACGCGATCATGGTCACCGGCGTCAACGACGTCTTCGTCATGGACGCCTGGTCGAAGGCGACCGGCGGCGCCGGCGTGATCGAGTTCCTCTCCGACGGCAATGGCGACTTCGCCAAGGAAATCGGCCTCTCGCTCGACGGCTCGGGCTTCGGCCTCGGCACCCGTTCGCAGCGCTATTCGATGATCGTCGAGGACGGCGTCGTGACCTCGCTCAACATCGAGGAAGGCCCGGGCAAGGCCGACATCTCCGGCGCCGAGAACCTGCTGACGCAGCTCTGAGCCGAGCCACCGCGCAGATACCAGCCCGCGACGCCCAGCGCCGCGGGCTTTTTCATGCGCCGGATTCCGGCGAAGGGCGCCGGGATCCCCTCTCCTGCATCGAAATCGGGTAAACCCGACTTCGACACTTTGAGTGCTGAACTCGGGCAGGCCGAGTTCAGTGAGAGGGGCAGGAGTGAGGCGTAGGCCCCTGTCATCAACTCTCGAACAACAATTCGAGACGCTGTTCGGCTTTCGCAGCAATGTCGCAAAGCCTTGAGGTCGCGTCGGAATCGATCAGCAGGGCAACCCGATCCGGGATGCCGGCCGTCGACATGACGTCAACCGCCGCGCCGGCCGGCGACAGCGATCGAACGGTGCATCTGAGAGAGGTTTTGCCTCTGTTGAAAACCAGGCGCCCCGCCTTCATGACGGCGTGAGCGTCGCCCGATCGCGGGCGATTGCCCCGCTTCGCCAGAGAAACCTGTCGGCGCAGCCCGAGCAGGTCGGTGGCGATGCCGCCCATCTCCGCCAATGTCGCGCTGTCATCGGCGCTGAAGCTGCGCGGGCGGGTGTCTATCGTGCAAAGGGTCCCGATCGCATGACCGTCCGGCGAGCGGAGCTGAACGCCTGCATAAAACCGGATATAGGGCTCGCCCCGCACGAATGGATTGTCCGAAAACCGCTCGTCGAGTGTCGCGTCCGGTACGATCAACGCGTCCGGCAGCTGGATCGCCATATTGCAGAATGCCGGCTCTCGATCGGTCTCGCAGGTCGTCATGCCCTGTTGCGACTTGAACCATTGCCGGTGGCCGTCAATGAAGGTGACGGTGGACATCGGGACATTGAAGACGCGCCTCGCCAGGCGTGTCAGCCTGTCGAAGGTCTCCTCCGGCGGACTGTCCAACACGTCATAGGATGCAAGCGCGTCAAGACGCGCTTGCTCTCGCAAGGCCGCGGGACTCGCGACGGCTGGTGGCAAGATGAGCTTCACAGCTCGATTTCGGCCCCCAATGCTTACTATTTTGCAAAAATGGAGTGCCTATTGCTAAACCGCCTCGGCTTCACCGATCCACCTTCCCCCGACGAGGGAGAAGGGTAGAGGGCGTCGCGGGTCCGGCTCTCCCTCCAGACAAGGGCACTCCGCGCTTGTCTCGGCAAGCCAATCCCACCGGCGCGAGATGCGCCAGCGGCATAAATGCCCATGCCGCGGTGATCGATGCGATCGCGCCTTGTCATGAGACAGCTCCCGGGGAGCGCGCTAGCCTTGGCGCCTATCTTGGGGGCACAGCCATGTCAGACGTCATCATCCGTCCGCTCGTCGCGAGCGACCGCGCCGCCTGGGAGCCGCTCTGGGAGGGCTATCTGACCTTCTACAAGAGCGCCCTGTCGCCGGGGCTCTACGAGCTGACCTTCGCCCGCCTCACCGGCGGCGCGGAGCCGATGGGCGGCTTCATCGCCGAGCGCGACGGCAAGGCGCTCGGCATCGTCCACTGGGTGATGCACCGCACGACCTGGAGCGCGAAGGACATCTGCTACCTGCAGGACCTCTTCACCGTGGCCGAGGCCCGCGGCAGCGGCGTCGGGCGCAAGCTGATCGAGGCCGTGCGCGAGATGGCCCAGGTCAAGGGCGCCTTCCGAGTCTACTGGCAGACGCATGAGACGAACCTGCAGGCGCAGGAGCTCTACGACAAGGTCGCGGATAAATCCGGCTTCATCGTCTATCGGCAGGCGCTGAGCTGAGACGCTCGCCAGCGCGGCCTGTCGCCGTCGCGGGACTGCGCCCGCGCATGGGAGCATGTGCGTGCATGCAACCCGAGCGCTGCTGCGGCCCACTATATGAGGGACACATCCGTCAGACGGCATGGTGCTCGCGCCAGCCGCTCGGACATCCCTCTTTCCGTGGAGCGCAGCTGCGTTCGCGGGCAGCGACAGGCGTCGAGCCATGAAGACAATCGGTTTCCTCTCGTTCGGGCATTGGACGCCCTCGCCGCAATCCCAGACGCGTTCGGCGGGCGACACGCTGCTGCAATCGATCGATCTCGCTGTTGCGGCCGAGGAGCTGGGCGCGGACGGCGCCTATTTCCGTGTGCACCATTTCGCGCGCCAGCTCGCCTCGCCCTTCCCGCTGCTTGCTGCCGTCGGCGCACGGACGAGCCGCATCGAGATCGGCACCGGCGTCATCGATATGCGCTACGAGAACCCGCTCTATATGGTGGAGGATGCCGGCTCCGCCGATCTCATCGCCGGCGGGCGCCTGCAGCTCGGCATCAGCCGCGGCTCGCCGGAGCAGGTGATCGATGGGTGGCGCTATTTCGGCTATGAGCCGGCAGAGGGCCAGAGCGATGCCGATATGGGCCGCAGGCACGCCGAGGTCTTCCTCGATCTTCTGCGTGGCCAGGGTTTCGCCAAGCCCAGCCCCCGGCCGATGTTTCCCAACCCGCCCGGGCTGCTGCGGCTCGAACCCTATTCCGAGGGCCTGCGCGAGCGCATCTGGTGGGGCGCCGGCTCCAACGCCACCGCGATCTGGGCCGCCAAGCTCGGCATGAACCTGCAGAGTTCGACGCTCAAGAACGACGAGAGCGGCGAGCCCTTCCACATCCAGCAGGCAAAGCAGATCCGCGCCTATCGTGAGGCCTGGAAGGAAGCCGGACATGCGCGCGAGCCGCGCGTCTCGGTCAGCCGCAGCATCTTCGCACTGGTGGACGACCGCGACCGCGCCTATTTCGGCGGCAACCAGGGCGACGACCAGATCGGCTTCATCGACGACACCCGCGCGATCTTCGGGCGCAGCTATGCGGCCGAGCCGGACAAGCTGATCCAGGAACTGGCGCAGGACGAGGCGATCGCCGAGGCCGACACGCTGCTGCTGACGGTGCCCAACCAGCTCGGCGTCGCCTACAACGCCCATGTGATCGAGATGATCCTGAAGCATGTCGCGCCAGCTCTCGGCTGGCGCTGAGGCTTAGCCATCGCCGTCATCCCGGGCTTGCCCCGGGATGACGGTCTGTTTCCGTGGAAAATCAGCGTGCTCTACACGCCCTCGACGATGCGGAGATCGCGCTCCGCTCCGCCGGCGAGCGCAGCCAGGGCTTCCTGATAGGCCGGGCTGTCATGGGTCGCCTGCGCCTGCGCGACGCTGTCGAACTCGATGAGGACGGTGCGCTGCTGGAGCCCAGCCTCGTAGACCTGTGCCGGCAGGCCGCGCGCCAGGAATCTGCCACCGCCGGCGGCAATGGCCGGGCCAGCCAGCTTGGCATAGGCCGCGAGCGCGTCGGGATTGCTGACCGAGCGATAGGAACTGAGCCAATAGGCTTTGGGCATCGCGAGACTCCGTGGACATGAACCGTTCAGGCCGACGATCCTCTCACAATCTGGTCCGAGCTGGGAAGGGGCGGCGCCATGCCCGTGCGCCCTACCGACCCGGCTTGAACGGCGCCATGCCGGCACGGGCGAGCGCGCCGGCGCGCTCATTCATCTCATCCCGATAACCCTTGACCCATTTCCACTCGATCTTGTGGCGGCCGAGCGCGCTTGCCCCCTACAGCTCCGAAAGCGAGCCCCAATGCGGCACATGCGCCGCGAGCTTGTCGAGCAACCGGTCGAACTGCTCGCGCTCCGCCAGTGACAGGCAGGAAAGCATGGCCGCCTCGCGGCTGCGCAAAGCGGGCGCGTAGCGCTGGTAGAGCGCACGGCCGGCATCGGTGATGAACAGGCGCTGGCGGCGGCTGTCGGCGCTATCGGCCTGCCGGCGGATCAGCTGCTTCTTCTCCAGCGCGATGACGGCCCGGCTGACGCCCGCCTTGAGATGGCCGGAGAACTCGCAGAACTCGGCCGCCGTGATCCCGTCGCGGAAATGCAGCGCGAGCAGGATGACGATCTCCGGCCGCGTCAGCCCGAACTCCGCCTCGATCCGGCGAAATGACGGCTCGCGGTAGAAGTTCAGGATGTAGCCGATCTTGTAGGCGGTCGGGATATCCGTGCCGTTGAGGATGGCCCGCAGCCCGTCCTCGCCGTCGCCTGCATCATCAGATTCCGATATCGGTCTCATATGAGACTTTTTTGTTGCTGTCATGACGCGGCAGTCCTACCATCCCCGGCAATGAGAGGACATCGCCTCGTAGCGATCTCCCGGGGAGGATCGCATGGACATCACGGCACCTGCGGGCTTGCGGGCGGTCGCACCGGCAACACCCTACGGCCGCGCCTTCTTCAGCGGCACGCCGGCGCATCCGATCTATGTCGACCATGTCCCGGCCATGACAGCGCAGCCTCGCCTGCCGATCGTCATGGTGCATGGCGGATGCCATACCGGACAATGCTATCTCGCAACGCCCGACGGTCGCGAAGGCTGGGCTGCCCGTTTCGCCGCGGCAGGCCATGCCGCCTTCGTCGTCGACTGGCCAGGGCATGGGCGCTCGCCGGCTTGCGAGGACCTCGCGCGGCTGCCGACCCGCGACATCGCCGAGGCGCTGCTCGCGCTCCTTGACAGGGTCGGCCCGGCCATCCTGCTCGTCCACTCCGCCAGCGGGCCGATGGGCTGGTGGATCGCGGAGCGCGCGCCGCATGCGGTTGCCGCCATCATCGGCGTCGCGCCGGGTGCTCCGGCCAATATCCTGCCGGTTCTGCCGGACGATCCCGCCGCCATCGCCCGGCTGAGCCACGATGTCAGCCTCGGCTGCCCGGTGATGCTGCCGGAGGATCGCCCCGTCACGGTCGATGATGCCTTCATGCGCAGCTTCTGGGCCAATGCGCCGCGCTTCCCGCACGAGGCCTTCGCGCAATATCGGCTCTCGATCGTTCCCGAGAGCGCCCGGCTCTTCAACGAGCGCTTCAATATCGGCGGGCGCGGCCTGCGGATCGCCGACCCGGCCGCGCTTGCGCGCACCCCGATCCTGATCGTGACCGGTGAGCATGACCCGCGCCATCCGCGGGCCATGGACGAGGCGACGGCCCGCTATCTCGGCGCCGAATTCGTCTGGCTGCGGGATGAGGGCATCACCGGCAACGGCCATATGCCGATGATCGAGGACAACAGCGACGTCGTCGCCGACCGACTGATCGGCTGGCTGCGCAGCCGCAGCCTCTGAAAACCGCATTCAATCGAGACGCCGCGGCAAGCGGCCGTAAAGAGGGGAGAAACACCATGAAGACCACTCTGCTGGCCGGGGCGCTGCTGGCGCTGACCGGCCTGGGCACCGCACAGGCGCAGGTCAGCGACGACGTCGTCAAGATCGGCGTGCTCACCGACATGGCCGGCGTCACCGCCGACATCACCGGCAAGGGGTCGGTCGTGGCGGCCGAACTGGCCGTGAAGGAATTCGGCGGCACGGTGCTCGGCAAGCCGATCCAGATCGTCGCCGCCGACCATCAGCACAAGGCCGATCTCGGCACGACGATCGCGCGCCAGTGGTTCGATATCGACAAGGTCGATGCGATCGTCGACGTGCCCAATTCAGCCGTGGCGCTGGCCATCCAGTCGCTCGCCCGCGAAAAGAAGAAGATCGTGATGTATTCCGGCGCCGGCACGACGGCCCTGACCAACGAGCAATGCTCGCCTTACGGCTTCCACTGGACCTACGACACCTATGCGGTGTCGCACGGCACGGCCGCGGCAGTGGTGAAGGCCGGCGGCAGCTCCTGGTTCATGCTGGCCGCCGACTACGCCTTCGGCCACCGGTTGCAGAAGGACGCGACCGATGTGGTGGAGGCCAATGGCGGCAAGGTCATAGGCTCCGTGCGCCATCCCTTGAACAACGCCGATTTCTCCTCCTTCCTGCTGCGGGCGCAGAGCTCCGGCGCGAAGGTGATCGGCATCGCCAATGCCGGCAACGATACCATCAACGCGATCAAGCAGGCCGGCGAATTCGGGCTGACGGAACAGGGGCAGAGCCTGGCGGCCTTGATCTTCTTCCTGCAGGACGTCCACAGCCTCGGGCTGAAGGCGACCCAGGGCACCTATCTGACCACGGCCTCCTACTGGGATCGGGACGAAGCCTCGCGCGCCTGGTCGAAGCAGTTCATGGAGCGCACGGGCATGATGCCCTCGATGCTCCATGCCGGGGTCTACGGCTCCGTGCTGCACTACCTCAAGGCGATCAAGGAGGCGGGCACCGACGATCCGGGCAAGGTCGCCGCCGCGATGAAAGCCATGCCGATCAACGACGCCTTCACCAAGGGCGCGACGATCCGCGCCGATGGCCGTGTCTTGCGCGAAATGTACCTCGCCCGCGTCAAGAAGCCGGCGGATTCGAAGGGGCCCTGGGATTATTTCGAGATCGTCCGGACAATCGCTCCGGAGGAGACGGTCTGGCCGCTATCCGAGAGCAAATGCCCGGCCGTGGCGAAGCCATAGGCGACGCGGGCATGCCTGCTCACCTCAGCGCCCCGGCTTGAACGGCGCCATGCCGGCGCGCGCCAAGGCGTCGGCACGCTCGTTCATCTCGTTGCCGGCATGGCCCTTGACCCATTTCCACTCGATCTTGTGGCGGCCGAGCGCAGCGTCGAGGCGCTTCCAGAGCTCCTCGTTCTTGACCGGTTTCCTGTCGGCGGTCTTCCAGCCGTTCTTCTTCCAGCCATGAATCCAGGCGGTGATGCCCTGGCGCAGATACTGGCTGTCGGTGTGCAGCGCCACGGTGCAGGGCCGCGTCAGCGTCTCCAGGGCGGAGATCGCGCCCATCAGCTCCATGCGGTTGTTGGTGGTCATCGCCTCGCCGCCCGAGAGCTCCTTCTGCGTGTCCTTGAAGGAGAGGATCGCGCCCCAACCGCCGGGGCCGGGATTGCCCGAGCAGGCCCCGTCCGTCCAAACTTCGACCACGTCGCTCATTGCAAGCCCCGGCGATTTTCTTTTGCGCGAATGGGGCAAGCCCCAAGCGCGCCGGGCCCGGGATTGCCCGAGCAGGCCCCGTCCGTCCAAACTTCGACCACGTCGCTCATCGCCTCAATCCATAATCCCGTGCATCGGTCACGCGCTGGTGGAAGGCGAGCCTGCGATCATATTCGAGCGGATCGAGCGGCTTCACCAGGGCGCCGGGCGGCACGTTCAGCCAGTCGACCAGCCGCGTCACCAGGAAGCGCAACGCCGAGCCGCGGCAGAGCTGCGGCAGCGCCGCGACCTCGGCCGGGCTCAACGGCCTGACGCTCTCATAGCCCGCCAGCAGCGCCCGGCCCTTGGTCAGGTTGAAGGAGGCGTCGGCCTCGAAACACCAGGAGTTCAGGCAGATGGCGAGGTCGTAGGCGAAGGCGTCGGTGCAGGCGAAATAGAAGTCGATCAGCCCCGAGAGCCTGTCCTTGATGAAGAAGACATTGTTGGGGAAGAGATCGGCATGGATGATGCCGCGCGGCAGGTCCTGCGGCCAGGAGCGCTCATGCGCCTCGATCTCGGCCATCACGCGCCGCCCGAGCCCCGGTGAGACCGTGTCGGCCGCGGCGCCAGCCTGCTCGGCGAGAGGCCGCCACCCAGGCACCGCCAGGGAATTCGCCCGCTCCATGCCAAAATCCGCGCCGGCCTGGTGGAGCAAGGCGAGCCCGCGCCCGACCTCGGCGCAATGCGTCGCATTGGGGCGGCGCACCGAAATGCCGTCGAGGAAGGTGACAATCGCGGCCGGGCGGCCCGCAAGCTGGCCCACCGCCTGCCCATCCCGGTCCTTGACAGGGAGCGGGCAGATCAGGCCGCGCCCAGCCAGATGCTCCATCAGCCCGATGAAGAAGGGCAGATCGCCTGCATCCACCCGCTCCTCATAGAGCGTCAGGATGAAGAAGGCCTGCGTCGTGTGCAGCAGGAAATTCGAGTTGGAAACGCCCTCGGCGATGCCCTTGACCGCCAGCAGGTCGCCAATGCCGTAGCGCGCCACGAAGGCGGCCAGCTCATCATCAGGTACTTCGGTATAGACGGCCAAAAGCTCGCTCTCTCCTACTCGCGCTCACTCGGCCGCGGTCGGCGCCGCTTCACCGCGCAATTCGCGCGGCAGCGGGAAGAACACGTTCTCATCGGCCGTCGAGACCGTCTCGACGCGCACCTCGTAACGCTCGGCGAAGGCGTCGATGATCTCCTCGACCAGCACCTCCGGCGCACTCGCGCCGGCCGTGATGCCGAGGCTGCGGATATTGCCGAAGACCGACCAGTCGATCTCGTCGGTGCGCAGAACGAGCCGCGCCGCCGGGCAGCCGGCGCGCTCGGCGACCTCGCGCAGGCGCTGCGAATTCGAGGAATTGGGTGAGCCGACAACGATCAGCGCATCGACCTGCGGCGCGACGCGCTTGACCGCCTCCTGGCGGTTGGTCGTGGCGTAGCAGATGTCTTCCTTATGCGGCGCGATCAGATCGGGAAAGCGCGTCTGCAGGGCGGCGACGATCTCGCGGGTGTCGTCCACCGAGAGCGTCGTCTGCGTGACATAGGCGAGTGGCTGGCCGACCGGCGGCTCGAGCTTGGCGACATCGTCGAGCGTCTCGATCAAGGTGATCGCGCCTGGCGGTAGTTGCCCCATCGTGCCGATCACCTCGGGATGGCCGGCATGGCCGACGAGCAGGATGTGGCGGCCGCGCTTGTGATGCACCTCCGCCTCCCGATGCACCTTGGTGACCAGCGGACAGGTCGCGTCGATGGCGAAGAGATTGCGCTCGCCGGCTTCGGCGGGAACCGATTTCGCCACGCCATGGGCGGAGAAGATCACCGGCCGCGTCGCATCGGGCACCTGCGACAATTCGGAGACGAAGACCGCGCCCTTCCGCTTCAGCGATTCGACGACGTATTTGTTGTGCACGATCTCATGGCGGACATAGACCGGCGCGCCATGCAGGATCAGCGCCTTCTCGACCGCGTCGATGGCGCGCACAACCCCGGCGCAGAAGCCGCGGGGAGCACAGAGCAGGATGTCGAGCGGCGGTTTCACGCGCGGATATCGTTCCAGAGAATGAGCGTCTTCTTTCGGGGTGAAAGGGGCGATGTCAAGGAAACCCCGCATCGGCGGCCGCATAGCCGGGCAGCCATCGCAGCGGGGCAGACCGTTGACAGATAAGTTGATATCAACTTATCTTCGCCGCATGCCTACCGTCATGATCCCGTTCGAGACGACCCTGATGGTCCGCGACCGTTGCCTGTGCCTGCACGCACAGCGCGCGGCACGCGTTCTGGCGCGGCGCTTCGACGAGGCGCTACGCCCATACGGCCTGACCAATGAGCAATTCTCGCTGCTGATGGCGCTCAACCGCCCGACCGCGGCCTCAATCAGCCAGGTCGCCAGCGTGCTCGGCGCCGACCGCACGACCTTGACCGCCGCCCTGAAGCCGCTGGTGCGCGACGGGCTTGCCACGATCCATGCCGATACCAGAGACCGCCGGACTCGCCGCGCCGCCCTGACGCCGGCCGGCCATGAGCGGCTCGCAGCCGCGCTGCCGGTCTGGCTTGCCATGCACGAGGCTCTGGAGGCGACGCTCGACGCTCCAGACCCTGCACAAACGCGACACGGTCTCACCCTCCTGGCCGATTGGCCGGGCATGACTTGGCCGGGCATGACCGACAGTTCGCACAACCAGGAGAGAACGCCATGACGACCCATGTCTCTACGCCCCATGTCTCCGCCTTCCGCTGGGTTCCGCCCTTCGCGCAGGGCCATGTCCGCGACCTGCGCGTGCGCTGGGCGCTGGAAGAAGCCGGCATCCCCTATGAGGCGACGCTGATCGGCCGCGACGACCAGACATCCGAGGATTATCGCGCCTGGCAGCCCTTCGGCCAGGTGCCGGCCTATCGCGACGGCGGCGTCGAGATGTTCGAATCGGGCGCGATCGTGCTCTATCTGTCGCGGAAATCAGCGGCGCTGGCGCCGGAGGACGAGGCCGGCCGCGCCCGCGTTGCGACCTGGGTCCTGGCGGCCTTGAACTCGATCGAGCCGCATGTCTCCGGCCTCGCCAGCACCGACATCTTCCACAAGAGCGAGGCCTGGACGATCGAGCGCCGGCCGCAGATCGTCGAGATGGTGGTCATGCGCCTGCAGGCCCTGAGCAACTGGCTCGCCGGCAAGGACTATCTCGACGGGCGCTTCACGGCCGGCGACCTGATCATGGCGACGGTGCTGCGCGATGTGCCCGACGACATCCTCGCGCGCTTCCCCACACTCGCAGCCTATCGCGCGCGCTGCCTGGCTCGCCCGGCCTTCGCCCGCGCGCTGGAGGCGCAGTTGGCGCCATTCCGCGAGAACGCGCCGGCCGCCGCCTGACCGGCATCGGGCGCAGGCTCGGCGTTGCGCTACATCATGGTCGAGGGCGCACGGCTCTCGCCGGATCGCCGTCGGCCAGTTGATTGGGGCCGCCGGCGTGAACGTGGCATGTCGGCAAAGAAGACCGAGCGACATCGGCAGGGCCGACATACGGAAGACACAGAGCCTGATCTAGACCCGTGCGGTCACGTGACGATGGCACGCGGCGTTCAGACAGATATTTCGACCGAGAGCAGTATGGCGGCCCTGATTTTCGATTTCGACGGCGTGGTGGCAGACAGCGAGTCTCTCGCGAACCTGGTTCTCGCCGAGGCCGTCAGCGCGCTCGGTCGCCCGACCACGCTGGACGACGCCCTCGCCCGCTATTGCGGCCGCAGATGGAGCGATGCGCTGATCGCGATCGAGGATGACCTTGGTACAGATCTGCCACCCGGTTTCTCCGACGCGCTGAAGGCTGCGACGCTCGCCAGATTTCGCTCGGATCTCAGGGAGGTCGAAGGCGCGAGCGCCTTCATCGCGCGCTTCGACGCGTTGCCACGCTGCATCGCCTCGTCGAGTTCGATCGAGCGGCTGACGCTCTGCCTCGACGTGCTCGGCCTTGCCTCCCAATTCGGTCAGAACGTCTTCAGCGCCGAGATGGTCGCGCGGGGCAAGCCGCATCCCGATATTTTCCTGCTCGCCGCCGGCAAGCTCGACGCAGACCCCAGATCCTGCCTCGTGATCGAAGACAGCATTGGGGGCATCAAGGCCGCCGCTGCTGCCGGAATGGAAAGCATCGGCCTCTGCGCGGCTTCGCATATCCGGGTGGGCCATGACGAAGCACTGCGCGCAGCCGGCGCGACGCATATTGCGGCCTCGTGGCGAGACGTCGATATGATCGCCACCGACTTCCTGCAGCGGCAATAAGCCATGGCGTGATCGCGCTCGCCCCCCTCGCAGAAATGCGCCGGCGCCCTTAGATTGACGGCAGGCCGGTTCCGCATGCGGGCGCTGGCCTCACCCCCGCCCGCGAAGAGAACCTCATGGCCGATGTCTCCCATACCAGCTATCTGCCGCCGATCCTGACGTTCTGCGCCGGCGCCGTGATCGCGGTGCCGCTGTTCCGGCGGGTCGGGCTTTCGGCAGTGCTGGGTTACCTCGCAGCCGGCATCATCATCGGCCCTTCGGTGCTGGCCGTGATCAAGGACCCCGACGCGATCCGCGGCACAGCCGAGATCGGCGTCGTGCTGCTGCTCTTCCTGGTCGGGCTCGAATTGCAGCCGTCGCGGCTCTATTCGATGCGCAAGGACATCCTTGGCGCTGGGCTCGCCCAGATGGCGCTAAGCGCGGGCGTCATCGGCGCGGCGGCCTGGTGGTTCGGCCTATCCGTCGGCGGGGCGGTCGCGGTCGGGCTGGCCCTGGCGCTGTCTGCGACCTCGATCGCGCTGCAATTGCTGGAGGAGCGCGGCGACGGCAACGAGCCCTATGGCCGGCGCACCTTCTCGATCCTGCTGTTCCAGGACATCTCGATCGCGCCCGCTTTGGCGATCCTGCCGCTGCTGGCGACGACGACCGAGGCCAAGCCCGGCGGCGCAGGCCAGGCCCTGGCGGGTCTGGGCATCGCCTTCCTCGCCATCGCGGTGATCGTGCTGGCGGGGCGCTATGTGCTGAACCCGTTCTTCCGCATCCTGGCCAAGACCGGCGCCAAGGAGGTGATGACGGCTGCCGCCCTCTTCATCGTGCTGGGCGCGGCGCTGCTGATGGAGCATGTCGGGCTCTCCATGGCGATGGGCGCGTTCCTGGCCGGCGTGCTGCTGGCCGATTCGCATTTCCGCCATGAGCTGGAGGCCGATATCGAGCCGTTCCGCGGCGTGCTGCTCGGCCTGTTCTTCATGGCGGTCGGCATGTCGCTCGACCTGAAGCTCGTGCTCGACAACTGGCTGCTGCTGACCTTGGCCGCGCCGCTCCTGGTGCTGTTCAAGATCGCGGTCGCGGCCTCGATCCTGCGCGCCTCCTGCTCCTCGATGACGGAGGCCGTGCGGGCGGGCGCCCTGCTCTCGCCCGCCGGCGAATTCGCCTTCGTGCTGCTGCCGCTGGGCGTCTCGCTGGGACTGCTCGACGAGCGTCAGGGCGCGATCGCGACGGCGCTGGCGGCGATCTCGATGCTGATCGGCCCGGTCGTCGCCAAGCTCATCGACGGCATCCTGCTCTCGCGCGTCACGCCCGAGACGATGGACGAGGATTTCGAGGGGGTGGACACACCCTCCGTCGTGGTCATCGGTTTCGGGCGCTTCGGCCAGATCGTGACGCAGGCACTGCTGCTGCAGCATGTCGATGTCACGATCATCGATTCCGATGTCGAGCGCATCCGCTCCGCCGCCAAGTTCGGCTTCAAGATCTATTATGGCGACGGCACGCGGCTCGACGTGCTGCGCGCGGCGGGGACGGGCAAGGCCCGCATCCTGTGCGTCTGCATCGACAACAAGGATGCGGCCCTGCGCATCGTCGAGATGGCCAAGGCCGAGTTCCCGAATGTGCGCCTGCATGCGCGCGCCTATGACCGTATCCACGCCATCGACCTGATGAAGGCCAATGTCGACTACCAGATGCGCGAGACGTTCGAATCCGCGCTCGGCTTCGGTCGCGTCACCCTGGAAGGGCTCGGGCTGAACTATGACGAGGCGAGCCTGGTGATCGACCATGTCCGCGACCGCGACGCCCAGCGCATGGAGATCCAGTTCACCGAAGGCATTGCCGCCGCGCTCAACAAGGTGCCGCGCGTCACGCCCGAGCCGCTGGTCCAGCCCAAGGGCAAATCCAAGGCACTCACGCCCGAGACCCAGGAGGTCATCGAGGATGGCGGGGCCGAGGTCGCTGTCGGCGGCGTCGGCGAGCCCGAGCGGTGAGCGCGCCTCCAGCCGGGCCGCAGGCGGTCTTCGTCAGCGGCTCGATCATGCGCCATGTCGCGGTAATGACCGCGACCAGCTCGGCGGGGTTGATGGCGGTCTTCGTCGTCGACCTGCTCTCGCTGCTCTACGTCTCCTGGCTCGGCCGGCCGGAGGCGACGGCAGGCGTCGGCTATGCCACCATCGTCCTGTTCCTGATGATCTCGATCAATATCGGGCTGATGATCGCGGTCACGGCCCTGACGGCGCGCGCACTCGGCGCGGGCGACCGCGGCGGCGCAAGGCGCCTCGCCGGCTCGACGCTTGCGCTGATGACGCTGGCGGCGCTGGCGCTGAGCATCATTGTCCTGCCCGGGCTGCCCTGGCTGCTGCGCGCGCTCGGCGCCCATGGCGAATCCTATGCGGTGGCCTATTCCTTCCTCTGGATCGTCTTGCCGTCGAATATGCTGATGGCGCTCGGCATGGGCTTTTCCGGCGTGCTGCGCGCCGTCGGCGATGCGAGGCGCGCCATGTTCGTCACGCTCGGCGGTGGGCTGGCGACCGCGGTGCTCGACCCGCTCTTCATCTTCGGCCTCGGTCTCGGCCCCAATGGCGCGGCCTGCGCCATCGTTCTGGCGCGCGTCATCATCGCGGCGGTCGGCTTCCATGGCGCGGTCAAGGTCCACGACATCGTCGCCAGACCCAGCTATGCGGCGCTTGCGGAGGATACGGGCAAGACCATGGCGATCGCGGGGCCGGCGATCCTGACCAATCTGTCGACGCCGATCGCCAACGCCGTCTTCGCCGGCCTGATGGCGCGCTTCGGGGATGCCGCGATCGCGGCGCTGGCGATCATCGACCGGCTCGTGCCCGTTGCCTTCGGCGCGCTGTTTGCGCTGTCGGGCGCGGTCGGGCCGATCCTCGGCCAGAACTGGGGCGCCGGCCGCTTCGACCGGATGCGGCGCGGTCTGACCGACTCGGCGCTCTTCGCGGTCGCCTGCGTCGTCGCCGCTTGGCTCCTGCTCGTGCTGCTGCGCGGGCCTATCGTCACGGTCTTCGGCGCGACCGGGCTGACGGCGGAGCTGGTGGCGTTCTTCTGCCTGATCGCGGGGCCGATGTGGATCTTCGTCGGCCTGCTCTTCGTCGCCAACGCCGCCTTCAACAATCTCGGCATGCCGCTGCTCTCGACGCTGTTCAGCTGGGGCCGGGCCACGCTCGGCACGATACCGCTCGCCTTCGTGGGAGCCCATTATGCCGGGCCGAAGGGCGCCCTGGTCGGCTGCGTCTTCGGCGCCGTCGTCTTCGGCATCGTCGCGCTCGTCTTCGCCTATCGCGGCATCGCCCGGCTGGAGCGCGAGGGCGCGTCGCGCGCCGCTTCCCTTGCCTCGCGAACTGGCGCTGCTATCGTTCCACTCCAGGCGGCGGCAGACCGCAGATAGATCATCGCATCGCTCCCGCTTTCCGGCGCGATGCCTGAACCGGAGGCGCGCCATGATGAACCTGTTCGAGATGATGCAGCAGGCCCAGAACGGGCAGGCCATGCAGAACATCGCCCGGCAATATGGACTCAGCCAGCAGCAGACGCAGTCGGCGATAGAGGCCTTGCTGCCCGCCTTCTCGATGGGGCTGCAGCGCCAGACGCAGAATCCCCAGGCCTTCGGGAACCTCGCGCAGATGATGACCGCGACGCCTTTCGGCCAGATGTTCGAGACCGGCGGTGGCGCCATTCCCGCCCATGCCCAGACGATGGGCAACGATGTGCTGAGCCAGCTCTTCGGCTCCAAGGAGATCAGCAACGCCGTCGCGGCGCAGGCAGCCGCGACGAGCGGCGTCGGCCAGGCCATCCTCAAGCAGATGCTGCCGGTGATCGCCTCCATGGTGATGGGCGGGCTGTTCAAATCGGCGAATAATCAGGGCCTCGGCGGCATCCTCGGCCAGTTCACCGAGATGATGCGCGGGCAGATGCCGGGCCAGCAGCCCACATCGCCCCCGCCCCAGCAGACCCCGGCCAACCCGCTCGACGCCATCCTCGGCGGATTGTTCGGCAACGGTCAGTCCCCGACGGGCCAGACCCAGGGCGGCCCCTTCGGCGGCGGGCAGATGCCGGGCGGCCAGGCCAGCGGCAACCCGCTCAACCCGTTGGATGGCGGGCTGCTCGGCCAGATCCTGACCGGCATGCTGGGCGGTGCGCAGCAGCCGGAAACCCAGCCCGCGCCGGCCCCGACGGGCCGCAGCACTCAGGCCGAGCCGCAGGAGGAGCCCGACGACGCTCCGCCGCCCTCTTCGGCAACCGGACCGGGCTCGATCGGGCTCGATGCGCTCAACCAGATGTTCGAGCATGGCCGGCAGGTGCAGGACAGCCATCAGGACGCGCTGAAATCGATCCTCGACGGCATGTTCGGCGGGCCGGGCCGGCGCTGACCCAGAAAAGGAAGGCGGGCGCCGAAGCAACAAGCGCCCGCTCGCTCCAGAGCCGGATCAATGCGAGAAACCGGTGCCCACGTTTTCGCATCCTGCTCTAGCGAAGCGGACAAGAAAAAGGGCGGAAGCACGAAGCCTCCGCCCACAGGAACGCGCAGCCCCAAGGGGTCAGGCGCTGCACGCAACCGCTTGCTTGGTGACTGATTGCCTGGCGACCGGCCCGGCCTTCATGGCGGGAGCCTTCACCTGAGCCTGCCGAGCCCCTTCCGCGCGCCGCGCCGAGGCGACGCCTGAACGCGCACCGGAGCGGGCGGCGAGAATGGTCGAGGGATCGTCGAGCCAGGAGGTCGCGAGCGCGCCTTCGACATCGGAGCGGACGAGGCCGATATCCTTGAGGCCACGCTCGTCCAGCTCTGTCAGGCGCAGAACCTCGCGGCGATGGATGATCGCTTTCGTGAGCGACGTTACACCGGCAAACCCTCGCGCACCGATGCGCGTGACGACACCCAAAACGGACGCGAACGGCTT
Source organism: Allobosea sp. BE125 (assembly GCF_031456075.1). Classification (NCBI taxonomy): domain Bacteria; kingdom Pseudomonadati; phylum Pseudomonadota; class Alphaproteobacteria; order Hyphomicrobiales; family Alloboseaceae; genus Allobosea; species Allobosea sp. BE125. The sequence continues at coordinate 99,998 of NZ_JAVDTY010000004.1, read as the reverse complement.
CGTGGCAATGGTCATGATCAGCATAACGACCTCCTAAGGGTCCAAACGACGGGCATTCCCAGGTCCCGCCCGGACGCACCGCTGGCAAGACCTCGAGACTGACCAAAGGATAGCTTTCCGCTGGTCATCAGCCAAACGAATGCTTATGATGCTTCACAGCACGGATATTGATGATCCAGTTTGGGGGCCGCCATGGCGCATGTTCTCGACGCCGACCAGCTCAAGACCTTCGTCGCCATCGCCGATACAGGCTCCTTCACCCGCGCTGCCGAGATCGTATTCAAGACGCAATCGGCCGTCTCCATGCAGATGAAGCGGCTCGAGGAGCGCGTCGGCCGGCCGCTCTTCGGGCGCGACGGCCGCCATGCCAAGCTGACCGAGGATGGCGAACGCCTGCTCGACTATGCCCGCAGGATCGTGCGGCTGAACCTCGAATGCGTCGCGAGCTTCACCGATGCCGACCTCAAGGGCCGCATCCGGCTCGGCGTGCCCGACGACTATGCCGACCGCTATTTGCCTGAGATTCTCGCCCGCTTCGCCCGCTCCAACCCGCGCGCCGAAGTCACCGTCGTCTGCGAGCCGACGCCGATGCTGGCCGAGCGGATCGCCACCGGCGACATCGACCTCGCCATCATCACCCATGTCGAGAGTCGCGGCCAGGGCGAGATCATCCGCATCGAGCCGCTGCTCTGGGTAACCTCGGCGCGCCATGGCGTGCATGAGGAGGATCCGCTGCCGCTGGCGCTCGGCCGCCCGACCTGCAACTGGCGGCAAGCTGCCGTCGAGGCGCTGGAGACCAAGGGCCGGCGCTTCCGCGTGCTGTATGCGAGCTGGAATTCGACGGCGGTGGGCGCGGCGGTGATCGCAGGGCTCGCCGTCTCGGTCCTGCCGGAAAGCGCGGTCAGGCCCGGTATGCGCATCCTGGGGCCGACGGACGGCTATGCGGCGCTGCCGTCCTGCAAGATCGGCCTGCTGCGCACGCGCTTTGACCCTTCGGTTCTGTCCAATGCGCTGGCCGAGCACATCATCCAGAGCCTCGACAATCTGCAGAGCTTCAAGACGGCAGCGGAATAAGGGGCAGCTATAGCGCCGGACAAAGGTTGGGCGCAGCGCTTCAGGGACTCAACCCGGCCGCCGCCCTCTGGAAGAAGCCGAGCACCGACTGGCCGATTTGCGTCGCCCAGACCACGATGGTGAGCGATATCAGGCTCACGACAAGACCATACTCGATTGCCGTTGCGCCGCGCGCATCGCTGGCAAAGTCGGAAATGGCCATTCTGATCCGTTCCATGTCTTGGAGATACCGAATAAATTCGGCCAAATCGTTAACATGACTGCCGAAACTGGCCGGAATGCCTTACAAAGCGAGCGCCGGGAACAAGGGCGCGATCTCGCCCGACCACTCATCCTCGAAGCGTGATGCGAGGCTCTGCGCGAGAGTCCGGTCCTGCGCGACGATCGCATCGAGCGGCGCGAGGAAACCCGTCTCGTCCCGCCCCGCGCCATCCAGCCGCGCCCGCCGGGCGAGGCCGCCGCGCGCCAGCGCCAGCACCTCCCGTGCCAGATCGCGCAGTGTGCGGCCGCCGATGCGGGCAGAGAGGCCGGCTTTCGGCACCGCATCGCGCAGCGCTTGGCGCTCCTCGGCGCTCCAGCCCTTGACCAGATCCCAGGCCGCATCCAGCGCGACCTGGTCGTAGAGCAGGCCGACCCAGAAGGCCGGCAGGGCGTTCAGCATCTCGGGCGGTCCGGCATCGGCGCCGCGCATCTCAAGGAAGCGCTTGAGCCTGACCTCGGGGAACAGCGTCGAGAGATGGTTCGCCCAGTCCGAGATCGTGGCGCGCTCGCCCGGCAGTTGCGCAAGCTTGCCGGCAAGCAGATCGCGGAAGGAGGCGCCGGCGACGTCGTGATAGACCGCGCCGCGCTTGACGAAATACATGGGAACGTCGAGCGCCCAGTCGACATAGCCCTCATAGGACATGCCCTCGTCGAAGGCGAAGGCGAGCATGCCGGAGCGCGCCTTGTCGGTATCGAGCCAAACTTCCGAACGCACCGACTGGAGGCCGTTGAGCTTGCCTTCGGTGAAGGGCGAGGCCGCGAACAACGCGGTGGCCAGCGGCTGCAGGGCGAGCGAGACTCTGAGCTTCCTGACCATATCGGCCTCGGTCGCGAAATCGAGGTTCACCTGCACGGTGCAGGTGCGGAACATCATGTCGAGGCCACGCGTGCCGACCTTAGGCATATAGTTCGCCATGATCTTGTAGCGGCCCTTGGGCATCATCGGCGTCTGGGCGCGCGTCCAGAGCGGCGAGTGGCCAAGCGCGACGAAGCCGATGCCATGGGGCGCTGCGACCGCCTTGACGTCGGCGAGATGGTTGGCGAGCTCGTCGGCGGTATCGTGCAGCGTCTCGACCGGCGCGCCTGAGAGCTCGAACTGGCCGCCGGGCTCCAGCGAGATCGCGCCGCCGCCTTCGGGACCGGCAAGGCCGATGATGTGGCCGTCATCGACGATCGGCTCCCAGCCGAGCCTCTCCTGCATGCCTTCCAGCAGATGGCGGATACCGCCGCGGCCGTCGCGCCCCTCATAGGGCACAGGGGAGAGGTCATGCGCATAGAACGGGAACTTCTCGTGCTCCGTCCCCATCCTGAACGCGGAGGCCGGCTTCTCGCCGGCAGCGATCCAGGAGATCAATTCGTCCTTGGAACCGATCGGGGTCGAATCGGACACATCGCGAGCCATGGGCGCTCCGGCAGAGTAAGGCATGCAGCCATGCGGCCGCCCGCGCGTTTCGGCGCGGGCGGATCAGGCTCGGGAGCGCCAGACATAGGCGAGCCTCAGGCGCTCGACAACGACCCCCGTCACGCATTGATGCAAGACTGATCCCCGCGCCAACGCAAGGCGGCGCGGCGTGCGGCGTCGGCGGCGGGCATACGCTAGAGCCGGATGACTTCAGATGGGATCACAAAGTCATCCCATCTGAAGCCTGAATCCGTCTCTCATCTTAAAGAGTTAGAGCCGGATCGATGCGAAAACCGGTTCCCACTTTTTCGCATCCTGCTCTAGGCTGCGCCGCGCATGGCCGGCTGCCAGCCCGGAGAGAGAGCGACGCCATCGAGGCGGGTCTCGGAGGCCAGCCAATCGACCACCGCGGCAAGCCCCGCGGCCTGTCCGCCGGCCCTCCCCCGAGCCTCTTCGAAGACCGCGAGCTGGACATCGGCGCTGGTGCCGTTCGCCGCCAGCGTACGGCAATATGCGAGTTCGGCCTTGCAGCCGAGCGCGGCGGCATCATCCGCCAGGTCGCCGAGCAACTCGTCGATCAGGCTCGGCACCGGGCGCATGGTCCGGCTCTGGTTGCAGATCAGCCCGCCATGGATGCCGTAGCGCTGCGCGCGCCAGATATTCTCCGCGGCAATGGCGCGCGCCGCCGGGGTGAGCTCTGCATTCAGCCCGCGATGGCGCTGCAGATGCCGGATCAGGCAGCGATAGAGCGCAGCGATGGCGAGCGTGTCGTCGAGCCTCGTGCAGCTGTCGGCGATGCGCAGTTCGAGCGTCGGATGCTTGTCGGAGGGCCGGATCGCCCACCAGATATAGCTCGCATCCTTGATCGCGCCGGCCGCGACCAGGGTCTCGACATAGCTTCGGTAGCCTGCGGCATCGGTGAAGAGCTCGGGCAGGCCGGTGCGTGGTAGTTCGGCATAGGCCGAGAGGCGGTAGCCCATCAGGCCGGTGCGCTGCCCCTGCCAGAAGGGCGACGAGGTCGACAGCGCCAGGAGCAGCGGCAGGAACGGCAGGATGCGCACCATCAGCCGGATGCGCTCATCCTCGTCCTTGACCTCGACATGGATATGGAGCCCGCAAAGCTGGTTGCGGCTGCCGAGCATCTGCAGGTCGCGCATGATCTGGTCGTAACGCGTGGCCTCGGTGGCGCGCTGGCGCGACCAGACGGCGCTGGGATGCGTGCCGCAGGCCAGCAACAGCATCTCATGTTCGAGGGCAAGGCCGGCCAGCCCCTTGCGCAAGGTCGAGAGCGAATGCCGCGCCTGCGACATCGATTCGCAGATCGGCGTCGCGACCTCGATCTGCGATTGCAGCATTTCGCGCTGCACCTCGTCGGGAAAGGCGTCCTGAACCGCGGCGAAGAACTTCGGAGAAACCTTGCGGGCGATCCCACGGCTATCGGCATCGGACAGGAAATATTCTTCTTCGATGCCGAAGCGGTTGGCTTCGTTCATGGCGTCATCCTCGTCGGGCAAAAGGGCTACAGGCCGTGCGGAGGGGTGGGCTTGCGCCATCGCGCTCTCAGCAAGAATCGCGCGCCCCTCGGCGGGAATCGCGCCACAGCCTGGCTGCCAATGAGTCGAGAATACGGCTCCCGTCGCACAATCGCGGAAACGCCCGAGACGCCCTGGCGTTCCCTGTCGCCTGCAGCGCTAACCGCGCGGCCAGTCGCCCAAAACCGCCTGGACGAGCGCGAGAGCCGCCACGGCGGCCGTATCGGCGCGTAGGATGCGCGGCCCAAGCGAGATTCTGAGTGTTTTCGGCCGCGCCAGGACGCGCGCGCGCTCGGCCTCGTCGAAGCCGCCTTCAGGGCCGATCAGCACGGCAAGCGGGCCTGGCGAGGCGGCGGTCAGCGCCTTGAGCGGACTCTCCTGGGCCATCGCCTCGTCGCAGAAGATCAGGAGCCTTTCAGGGTCGAGCGCGTCGAGCGCAGCGTCGAGCCCGCATTCCGGTCGGATCTCGGGCAATGACAGGATGCCGCATTGCTCGGCCGCCTCGATCGCATTGGCGCGCAGCCGATCGAGATTGAGCCGCGACACCTGCGTCCGGCGCGTCAGAACCGGCTGCAGCAGGCCCGCCCCCATCTCGACGGCCTTCTGCGCGATATAGTCGAGCCGCGCATGCTTCAGCGGGGCGAACAGATAATGCAGATCGGGGGCGTCCGGCTGCGGGCGCGTCTGCCTGAGCAGGCCGAGGCTCGCCTGCTTGCGCCCTTCCGCCGTCAATGCCGCGAGCCATTCGCCGTCGCGACCGTTGAATACGATGACGCTATCGTCGCTCTTCAGACGCAGCACGTTGAGCAGGTAATTCGCCTGTTCGCGCGCCAGCGGCAGGCGCGTGCCAATGGCGAGATCATCGGCGACATGAAGCCGGTAGCGGGCAAAATCGGGGGTGGACATCGGCGCGGTCTTCTCCTGTCACCTGCCGCCGCGCCGCCGAACCGGCGCGAAAACCGCCACAATCCGGGCGTAACAGCAAGTGGACTCGCATGGGCGCTTGGCGCTAACACGGTGAGGCTGTAATGAACATTCCGGAGCGGAAACGCTCCCAGCATGAACAATTCGGAGCAAGACATATGCGGCGCATGATGACTTCGAGCAAGATCGCTTCGGGAGTGATCGCGACGCTCGGTCTGGCGGCAGTATCGTTGCTCGATGCCGCGCCAGCCGCTGCGCAGGCTTCCGGTTGCGAGCAGATCCAGAAGCTGCTGGCGGAGCGCCAGGCGATCGTGGCTTCGCTGAACTCGTCGTCGAAATCCAAGCAGAAGCTCACCCCGGCGCAGGCCTGCAGCACGCTCGGCCGCCTGGTCGGGAACGGCAATGCGGCCCTGAAATTCGCCAGTGCGAACCAGGATTGGTGCCAGATTCCGGCCAGCTTCGTCGACGGCCTGAAGGTCGACAACGACAAGGCTGCCGGCATCCGCAACAATGCCTGCAACGCGGTCAAGCAGCAGGCGGCGATGCAGAAGCGCGCCCAGCAGCAGGCCCAACAGCAGGGCGGCGGCAGCCCGTTCGGCGGCGCCGATTCGATCACCGGCGGATCGCTGCGGATTCCCCAGGGCGCGCTCTGACCATCTCGTAACCCTGGTTCCCGCCCCGGCACGGCCCCCAACCTCGACGACAAATATGGCTTCGACGACGGATGCTCCGCTTCCCGACGCCTTGACGGGCCATTGGGTCGATACGCGCGCGCCGCGACGTCTCAGGCCCTATCTCAAGCTCGCGCGGATCGAGCGGCCGATCGGCTGGCAGCTTCTGCTCCTGCCCTGCTGGTGGTCGGCGGGCCTTGCGGCGATCGCCGACAGGCAGGCCTTCCCCAATCCCTGGCATTGCCTGCTGTTCCTGATCGGCGCTGTGGTGATGCGCGCCGCCGGCTCGACCTTCAACGACATCGTCGACCGCAAGCTCGATGCACAGGTGGCGCGGACGCGCGGCAGGCCGCTCCCTTCCGGCCAGGTCTCGGCGAAGGCGGCGGCGCTGTTCATGATCGGGCTCTCGCTCGTCGGCCTGCTGGTGCTGCTGCAGTTCAACCGCTTCACGATCGTGACCGGCATCGCCTCGCTGGCGATCGTGGCGATCTACCCTTTCATGAAGCGCATCACCCAGATGCCGCAATTCGTGCTCGGCCTTGCCTTCTCCTGGGGCGCGCTTCTCGGCTGGAGCGCGGTCTTCGGCCGGCTCGATCCGCCGGCCTATCTGGTCTATGCGGCGGCGATCCTGTGGACCATCGGCTACGACACGATCTACGCGCTGCAGGACATCGAGGACGACATCATCGCCGGCATCAAGTCGAGCGCGCGCTATTTCGGGCAGTATGGTCGGGAGGCGATCGGAGCCTGCTTCGGGTGCGCCGTGCTGCTGATCGCTGTCGCAACCTGGATAGTCGGCGGCGGCGTCTTCGCCTGGCTCGGCGTCGCGGGCTTCGCGGCGCATCTTGGCTGGCAGGTTTCGCAGATCAGCGGCGTGACGCCGATGCTGGCGCTGCGTCTGTTCCGCTCGAACTGGCACACCGGACTGCTGCTGGCGGCCGGCTTCGTGCTCGATGCGCTGGTTCGGTTCGGACTTCCGTGACCGACCCCGGCCTGTCCTTGCGAGAGGTCACCGCCGCATCCGTCCGCGCGATCTGCGCATTGAAGGTTGCCGACAGCCAGAGCGGTTATGTCGCGGCCAATGCGGTCTCGATCGCTCAGGCGCATTTCGAGCCGACCGCAACGTTCAGAGCCGCCTATGCGGAGGAGACGCCGGTTGGCTTCATCATGTGGCGCCCGGATTCCGACGATCCCGATCGCGTCATGAGCTTATGGCGCTTCATGATCGACCGAGACCATCAGGGCAAAGGCTACGGCAAAGCGGCGCTCAATCTATGGCTGCAGCAGCGTCACAAGGACGGTATCCGATTGGTGACGACGAGCGTCGTCCTTGGACCTGCAAGCCCGCTGGATTTCTATCGCTCGCTCGGCTTCAACCTGACGGGCGAAATCCGGCCAAACGGCGAAAGCGCCCTCTTGCTGAGGCTGTGATGCCGGCGGGAAGCCGTAGGATAATCAATCCGTCAGGCGCTCGCCGGCGACGACGACCGGGCGCTCGCTGAGGCGGCCGGTCTTGCGCCGCACCAGGAAGCGCGGCCGGCGGCCATTGAGGAAGGAATGGCGCCGCCTGATCCGCACCGGGCCGAGCGCGAGCCGGCCGAGCTGCGGATAAGGCTCCGAGATCACCCCATCGCTGGTCTCGATCAGCAAGGGCAAGCCGCTGGCACGGCCGCAATCGCGCCAGATCGCGACGACATCGTCCTGATCCAGCACGGCGACCGTGATCGAGCGGCCGTCGCCGGCCGTCAGCGCCAGCTCAAAGCGCTCGTCCTCGCGCCCGGTATTCGTCATGCGCATCGCGATGCCGCGCCATCCGGCGCCGCCGCGCAGGATTCTGACCGAGGCGATACGTTCGATCCGCGACGCGTCTGGCTGCGCCGGCATCGGGTTTTTCGGAACGGTGGTCGTGTGTGTCGGGCGGCCGGAGAGACCTGACGCAAAGCCGGTCTCTCCGGCAGCCGGCGTGACGCTGGCCATCGGTATAACGCCTCTCTATGTCCCTGCCGCTACGGAGCCCTCTGTGCAGTCCGGGGCTCTCCTGCTTGCAGGTCGAGATTGCGTCCAAGCTCTCTCCGAGCGCTTAAGCGGTTGGGTTAAAGGAGCGTGTTTTTCGGCCTCAGCGCCGCTGAATGGCCTGTTTCATGCATGATGCTTGACGGAATCTTTCGGTGCGCGAGCGTATTTTCGGCTTGTGTCCGCAGGCTCCACATTCGATACGGAAAGCATCATGAACAGGCCCCCGATGCCCATCGCCTCAGATCTCCTGCCGGCGGTTCGCGCAAGCTGCATCGAAGCGGGCGAAATTGCGCTCGCGCTATTTCGCCCCGGCGAGAAGACGGCGGCACGGACCTGGTCGAAGAGCGGCGGCTCGCCCGTCACCGAAGCCGATATCGGCGTCGACACCTTTCTGCGGATCCAACTCTCGGTGCTGCTGCCCGACGCAGCGTGGCTCTCCGAGGAAACTGTCGACGATGCCCTGCGGCTGTCGCGCCGCTTCGTCTGGGTCGTCGATCCCATCGACGGCACGCGCGCCTTCATGAGCGGTTCGCCGGATTGGGCCGTCTGCGTCGCCCTGCTCGACGAGGGCGTCCCGATCCTGGGCGTGGTGCATGCGCCGGCCTGCCACGCAACCTATACCGCGATATGCGGCGCCGGCGCCTTCCTGAACGGCGCGGCGATCGTGGCTTCGCAAATCGCGAGCCTGAAGGAGGCGCGCATCGCCGGCCCCAAGCCGATGCTCGACGCGCTGGCGCGGCTGGAGGCCTTCGAGCCGGCCGACAAGATTCCGTCGCTCGCGCTCAGACTGGCGCGGATCGCCGACGGCACGATCGATGCCGGACTGATCTCGCCCGACGCGCGCGATTGGGATCTCGCCGCAGCCGATCTGATCCTGAGCGAGGCCGGCGGCCGCATGACCAGCGGCGAGGGCCAGCCCGCGATCTACAACCGCGAGACCCCGGTTCACGGCATGCTCGTCGCCAGCAGCGGCAGCCTGGCGGAGCCGCTGCTGCGCGCCTTGCAGCGCCTGCGCGACGGACAGCCGCAGCGCATCTGAGTTTCAAGCAGTTTACGGACCGGGAATTGCCGAACGCGGGGCGTTCGGCACTCGCGCCTTCAACGCGAATGGCTTATCTGGTGCCGCAATCGGACGAACATGGCTGGAGGGATCGATATGGAACCGGAACAGAAACAGCTTCTCCATCTCGTCTTCGGTGGCGAGTTGAGCTCGCTCGAAGGCATCACCTTCAAGGATCTCGCCAAGGTTGACATCGTCGGCGTGTTCCCGAACTACGCCAGTGCCCATACCGCCTGGAAGGCCAAGGCGCAGGCGACCGTCGACCAGGCGCAGACCCGCTATTTCATCGTCCACCTGCACCGCCTGCTCGATCCCGAGCCCGCCAAGTCTTGAAATCGCCAACTCCTGAACCCGTCAAGTCCTGAACCGTCAGGCTGCAGCGGACACGCGAGAGCCGGATCGACGCGAAAAACCGGTTCCCACTTTTTCGCATCCTGCTCTCGCGCCCACGGTCAGATCGCGGCCTCAATCTTCCCCTATCGGTTCAATCATCAGCAATGGGCTTTTCCCTTCTCAAGACACGCGCGGCGCAGGAGACGCTCGGCCGGCTCCTGGCCGGCTATCTCAAGCTCGTGCGCCGCACGAACCGGTTCGTCGTCGAGCCGGCCGACATCTATGAGAAGGTGCGCCCGGAGCTGCCGTTGATCATTGCGATGTGGCACGGCCAGCACATCATGATCCCGTTCTCCCGGCCGGACTGGATGCCGGCCTGCTCCCTGGTCTCGCGCCATGGCGATGGCGGCTTCAATGCTGTCGCCTTGCGCCAGCTGGGCATCGGCGCGATCCGGGGTTCGGGCGCTCTGGGCAAGAAGATCCGGGAAAAGGGCGGCGCCAGCGCCTTCCTCGCCATGATGCGGCGGCTGGCCGCCGGCGAGACCATGGTGCTGACCGCCGACATCCCCAAGCGCGCCCGCATCGCCGGCCCCGGCATCATCGCCCTGGCGCGCGCCTCGGGCCGGCCGATCCACCCGATCGCCGTCGTCACCAGCCGGCGCATCGATTTCAAGAGCTGGGACCGTGCTTCGATCGGCCTGCCCTTCGGGCGCGGCGCGATCGTCGTCGGCGAGGCGATCCGCGTCGAGCGGGAGGCGGATGAGGCGAGCTGCGAGGCCGCGCGCCTCGCCCTGGAAGCCGGGCTCGATGCCGTCCATGCCCGCGCCTATGCGCTGATCGGCGCGCGCGACCCTGGCGAAGGGCTGAGACAGGCCCAACCGGCCGCACGAGCGACGGCGGGCAAAGCGGCATGATCGGCAAGGGTTCCATCCTGCAGAGCTACCGCGTGATGACCGCGCTACTCGAACCGGCGGCAGCCGGGCTGCTGCTCTGGCGACGGCGGCGCGGCAAGGAAGATCCAACACGTTTTGCCGAGCGACGCGGCTATCCCGGCGTCCGGCGCCCGGACAAGACCCTGGTCTGGCTGCACGGCGCCAGCGTCGGCGAGACGGTGACGCTGCTGCCATTGGTCGAGAAGCTGAAGCGGCGCGGGCTTGCGGTGCTGGTGACCTCGGGCACGGTGACCTCGGCGAAACTGCTCGCCGCGCGGCTGCCCGCCGGCGTGATCCATCAATATCTGCCGCTCGACGTGCCGCGCTATATGCGCCGCTTCCTCGACTATTGGCGGCCGGAACTCGGCCTGATCTGCGAGTCCGAGATCTGGCCCAATCTGATGATCGAGGCGCGCAAGCGCGCGATCCCGCTGGTCCTGGTCAATGCGCGCATGTCGGAGCGCTCCTTCAGGCGCTGGTACAAGCTGCCGCAGACCTCGCGCTATCTGCTCTCCTGCTTCGAATCCTGCCTCGCCCAGTCCCAGGGGGACGGCGAACGCCTGGCGCAGCTCGGCGCACCCCGGGTCAGCATCGCTGGCAATCTGAAATTCGACGTACCCGCCCCGCCCGCCGATGCCGACACGCTGGCGATCCTCGACGGGCTGACCACCGGGCGGCCCGTCTGGATCGCGGCCAGCACCCATCCCGGCGAGGACGAGCAGGTGATCGCGGCGCATCTCGGCCTCAAGGCGCATCTGCCGAAGCTGCTCACCATCATCGCGCCGCGCCACCCCCAGCGAGGCGCCGAGGTCGATGCGCTGGCGCAGGCCAATGGCATCGCCACAGCTCTGCGCTCACAAGGCGGCATGCCGGAGCGTGATGTCGAACTCTACATCGCCGATACGGTCAACGAGCTCGGCCTGTTCTACCGACTCTCGCAAGTGGCCTTCATCGGCGGGTCGCTCACGCCTGTCGGCGGCCATAATCCGATCGAGCCGGCCAAGCTCGGCTGCGCCCTGCTGCACGGCCCCCATGTCCATAACGCCGCCGACGTCTTCGCGGCCTTCGACCGCGGCGGCGGCGCTCGCGAAGTCGCCGACACGCAGGCGCTGGCCGGCGCGGTGCATCGCTGGCTGAGCGAACCGGCCGCGGCCCGGCAGGCGGCGCGCGCGGCGGCCCAGACCAGTCACCAGCTCGGTGGAGCGCTCAACCGCACGATGCAGACGATCGAGCCCTTGCTGATGCGCGTCGCGATCGGCCAGCGCGAGACGGCCTCCTGATGCGCTCGCCGGAATTCTGGTGGCGGCCACGCCCCGGAACGCGAGCGCGCCTGCTCCAACCTTTCGGCTGGCTCTATGGCGCGATCACGCGCCTGCGCATGCGCAGGCGCGGCGCGAAGGCCGGCATTCCCGTAATCTGCGTTGGCAATTTCGTCGCTGGAGGCGCCGGCAAGACCCCGACCGCGATCGCATTGGCGGCGCTGCTGCGGAGCCTGGGCGAGACGCCCTTCATGCTGACGCGCGGCTATGGCGGCGCGCTTGCGGGGCCGCTCGAGGTCGAGCCGCGCCACGGCCCCCGCGATGTCGGCGACGAGGCGCTGCTTCTGGCCGCCCAAGCACGCACGATCGTGGCGCGCGAGCGAGCCGCCGGCGCAGGCCTCGCCAAGCGGCTCGGCGCCAGCGTCATCGTCATGGATGACGGGCTGCAGAACCCCTCGCTCGCCAAGGATCTGAGGATCGCGGTGGTCGATGGCGCGAGCGGAGTCGGCAACGGCCTGTGCGTTCCCGCCGGGCCGCTGCGGGCGCCGCTCGCCGGCCAGTTCGCGGCGACCGACGCCATCCTCATGATCGGCGACGGAGCGGCCGGAGACGCCGTGGCGCTCGCGGCGCAAATGGCAGGCCTGGAGCTGTTGCGGGCCCGGCTCGAGCCGTCGCGGGAGATGGCCTCGCGGTTGGAGGGACATCCGGTCATCGCCGTCTCGGGCATCGGCCGGCCGGAGAAATTCGCCGCGACGCTGCTCGCGGCCAAGGCCAAAATCCTGTCGCAACGCACCTTCGGCGATCACCATCCCTATAGCGCGGACGATGTCTCCAGCCTGATCGCGGAGGCGCGGAGGCTGGGCTGCCTGATCGCGACGACCGAGAAGGACATGACCAAGCTCGGCCCGCTCTGGCCCGAAGCCGAGCGGGGGCGGCTCGTCGTCGTGCCGGTCGCGCTCGTCTTCGAGGATCCGGCGCGCCTTGCGGGCCTGGTGAGGAGCGTGCTGGCCTCAGCCGCGACCGGCGCGGCGCAGCCTTAATTGCACGGCCTCGGGCGAGACATAGGCTTCCTGCCACTCGACCGACCAGTAACGCAGATCGTCGAGACGGATCGGCGCGCCCGTGACCGCGCAGCGCACGAAGGCGCCGGGCCGCACGACGCGGAACTCGCCATGGCCGTAGTCGATGGCGGCCTCTGGTCCAGGCATCGGGGGACGTTCGCTGATATTCATCTCGAATGCATCGAAACCGTTGATCGGAAAACGGATTATCGAAATAATCCTGACTCTGTGATAGCGTGCCCGTCGATGATGTCCAGTTTGATGCGTTTCCTCGATCACGTCGCCTGCCGACGCTTCCGTCCGAAGGCGTCGGACGTGATCGATTCTAACGGTCCAGCGCATGGCTCACGCGACAAGCCGGTACCCACTTTTTCGCGCAATGCTCTCGCAGCCCTGACCGGAGCTGCGCTGCTTCTGTCTTCGGCTGCTTCAGCAGGCGGTTACGAGCATGTGCGCATTCCCAATGACGACGGGCAGATCGACGCCGTGCTCTACAGGCCGGAGGGGCCGGGACCATTTCCGGCCGTCGTGGCGCTGCATGGTTGCAACGGTTTATGGCGCGACAACGGCACATTGTCGCTGCGGCATTCCGACTGGGGCGAGCAGCTCGCGCAAGCCGGGCTGATGGTCCTGATACCCGACAGCTACGGCTCACGCCGGCTCGGCTCGCAATGCGGCGTCAAGGACGTGACCGTGCGCCCGAGCCGGGAACGCGTCGCGGACGCGGCCGCCGCACGCCGCTGGCTGCAGACGCGCGAGGATGTCCGGGCAGACATGATCGCGCTGATGGGCTGGTCGGGTGGCGGATCGGCCGTCTTGGCGGCGATCCGCAAGGACCGGCGGCCGGCCGACGGCAAGCCGGACTTCGCCCGCGCCATCGCCTTCTATCCGAGCTGCCGCCTGCAGTCGGAATCGGCCAGCTTCGCCGCAAGGCTGCCGGTGCTGATCCTTGTCGGCGAGGCCGACGACTGGACACCGCCCGCCCCTTGCGACTTTCTGGCGAAAGCCGCGCAGGCTCGCGGCGAAAAGGTCGACCTCGTGGTCTATGCGGGCGCCGTGCACGATTTCGACCATCCGCGCCTGGAGGTGAAGGAGCGCTCCGACATCGCCTATTCGGCGACGGGGACGGGCAAGGCCATGGTCGGCACCAACCCTGCCGCGCGCGAGGATGCGCTCAAGCGCGTGAAGGCTTTCCTGAAGGGGCTCTGAGCCCCTGAAGCCCTGCTCCATACGCAACCGAGTAAAGCAGGTCGCGAGCTAAAACAGATCGCCCTGCCCTGCCTTCGGCGCCTCCTTGCGCGGCGGGCGCGCGGGCCGGGGCGGCGGTGCGTCCCCTCCTCCCGAGACCGTGACGGCGAAGCGGCCATCGCTGACCTGAACGCTCAAGCCCTGGCCGGCATGCGCCTGCGCGACACCACGCACCAGCGCTCCGGCCTCGTCGCGCACCAGCGCATAGCCGCGCGCCAGGACGGAGTCCGGGCCCAGCGAACGCATCAGCGCCCAGAGCGAACCGAGCCCGTCGCGGCGGCGCGTGAGGCCCTGGGCAAAGGCGCGGCGAGAGCGCTGGGCGAGATCTTCGACCCGCTCCGCCGCCCGCGAAACCCGCAATCTCTCCGCGCGCAGCAAGGCATCGCGGCCGGCGCGCAAGCGGCTCGACAAGCCATCGAGCCTGGCCGCATAGCCGGCCAGGCGCGCAGACGGCGAATGCCGGCCAAGCCGCTGCGCAAGGCCAGCCAAGCGCGTTTCATGGGCTCGGGCATTGCGCGCCAGCGCCGGCGCGAGCCGCGTCGCGGCGAGATCGAGCCGCTGACGAGGCCCCGACAACACCGCCTCCGGCGCGGGCAAGGCGCGGGCGAGCGCGCGCAGTTCGCTGCGGCGACGGTCGGACAGGCGGCGCATCGCGCCGGCCTGCCGGCGCGACAGGTCGGCGACCAGGCTCATCAGTTCGGCGCGGACCGGCACGACCTTCTCGGCAGCGCCTGTGGGCGTCGGCGCGCGCAGATCGGCCGCATGGTCGATCAAGGTCCAGTCGGTCTCGTGGCCGACGGCCGAGACGAGCGGGATCTGCGAGGCGGCTGCCGCACGCACCACCGCCTCCTCGTTGAAGCCCATCAGGTCTTCGAGCGAGCCGCCGCCGCGCGCGACGATGATGACGTCGGGACGCGGAATGCGCCCACCCCGAGGCAGCGCATTGAAACCGGCGATGGCCGCGGCCACCTCGTTGGCGCTGGTCTCACCCTGCACGCGCACCGGCCAGACCAGCACATTGCGCGGAAACCTGTCTTCCAGACGGTGCAGGATATCGCGGATGACGGCACCTGTCGGCGAGGTGACGACGCCGATGACACCAGGCAGATAGGGGATGAGCTGCTTGCGCGCCTCATCGAACAGGCCTTCCGCCGCGAGCTTCTTGCGGCGCTCCTCCAGCAGCGCCATCAGCGCGCCGACGCCGGCAGGCTCCAGCGAATCGATGATGATCTGGTAGCTCGACTTGCCGGCGAAGGTGGTGATCTTGCCGGTGGCGATGACTTCCAGCCCCTCCTGGGGCCGCGTCTTCAGCCGGCCGAAGACGCCCTTCCAGATCACAGCGTCGATCTTGGCGTTCTGGTCCTTCAGCGAGAAATAGACATGGCCGGAGCCGACCGGGCCGCGATAGCCCGAGATCTCGCCACGCACGCGCACAAAGCCGAAGGCGTCCTCCAATGTGCGTTTGAGCGCACCCGACAGGTCGGAGACCGACCATTCCGGCGTGTTGGAGGGTTTTACGTCAGGCGATTCGATATCCATGGCGCGACCTTAGCGGCCTCAACGCCGGAGCAGAAGCATTGCCCCCTGCCTTCCCGGCAGCTATTGCGCGGGCAGGCAGTGGAGACGACACGATGAACATCCTTTTGATCGGTTCGGGCGGACGCGAGCATGCGCTGGCCTGGGCGATATCGGGTTCACCGCTCTGCGACCGG
Source organism: Allobosea sp. BE125 (assembly GCF_031456075.1). NCBI lineage: Bacteria > Pseudomonadati > Pseudomonadota > Alphaproteobacteria > Hyphomicrobiales > Alloboseaceae > Allobosea > Allobosea sp. BE125. Next base: position 84,513 of record NZ_JAVDTY010000004.1, on the reverse strand, counting down.
CTCTATATCGCCCCAGGCAACCCCGGCACCGCGCAATGCGGCGAGAATGTCGTGCTCGACATCGCCGACCATTCCGCCGTCGCGAGCTTCTGCAAGCTGCATGGCATCGGTCTCGCCGTTATCGGCCCGGAAGGCCCGCTGGTCGACGGCATCGCCGACGATCTCATCGCCGCCGGCATCAAGACCTTCGGCCCGTCCAAGGCCGCAGCCCAGCTCGAAGGCTCGAAGGCCTTCACCAAGGAGCTCTGCGCCGAATTCAGCATCCCGACCGCCGGCTTCGGCCGCTTCACCGATGCGAACCAGGCCAAGGCCTATGTCGCGCGCCAGGGCGCGCCGATCGTGATCAAGGCCGACGGGCTCGCCGCCGGCAAGGGCGTGGTCATGGCGGAAACGCTGGCCGAGGCGAACGAGGCCATCGAGATGATGTTCTCGGGCGGCTTGGGCGCGGCCGGCGCCGAGGTCGTGATCGAGGAGTGGATGATCGGCGAGGAGGCGAGCTTCTTCGCGCTCTGCGATGGTGCGCATGCCATCGCGATGGCTTCCGCCCAGGACCACAAGCGCGTCGGCGACGGCGACACCGGCCCCAATACCGGCGGCATGGGTGCCTATTCGCCCGCCCCGGTGATGACGCCGGCGCTGGAAGAGCAGGTGATGGCCGAGATCATCCGGCCGACGCTCGCCGGCATGATCGCGCGCGGCATCCCGTTCAAGGGCATTCTCTATGCCGGCCTGATGATCACGGCGCAGGGGCCGAAGCTGATCGAATATAATGTCCGCTTCGGCGACCCCGAATGCGAGGTGCTGATGCCGCGCCTCAAGAGCGACATCGTGCCAGCCCTGCTCGCCTCCTGCGACGGCGTGCTCGATGCGTTCGATCTGCGCTGGTCGGACGAGGCTGCGCTGACCGTCGTGCTGGCGGCGAAGGGCTATCCGGCCAGACCCGAGAAGGGCAGCGTGATCAAGGGCGTCGAGAAAGCCGCGGCGCTGGACGATGTGCTCGTCTTCCACGCCGGAACGAAGCAGACAGCCACCGACCTCGTCGCCGATGGCGGGCGGGTGCTGAACGTCGTCGGCCTCGGCAAGACCGTCAGCGAGGCGCAAGAACGTGCCTATGCGGCGGTCGCTCTCATCGACTGGCCCGGCGGCTTCTGCCGCCGCGACATCGGCTGGCAGGCGGTGAAGCGCGAGCAAGGCTGACGCGGCAGCGGCAGCCATAGTAGGCTTCCGGCAGAAACCTGCACTTGGGAGTTCCTCCATGGCTTTCGAGATCGACGACGCAGAGACGGAAGCACTTATTCGAGAGCTCGTTGAGCGAACAGGCGAGCCTATCGACACGGCCGTACGGATCGCAGCGGAGCAAAGACTCCAGCGCCTCATCGCCTCCGCCCAACGGGTGGCTGATGCCGCCACGAATGCGGATCAGAAAGTTTCAGTCCGCGAGACAGGTTCCCCATGAGCAATCTCGACTCCCTCTTTCCCGGCTTCAAGGCGCATTGGATCGGCGGCCCCGTCGGCAGGATCTTCGCCCGCGTCGGCGGTGAAGGCCCGCCGGTGGTGCTGATCCACGGCTTTCCGCAGACCCATGCCGAATGGCACAAGCTCGCGCCGGAACTCGCCAAGACGCATTCCGTCATCTGCCTGGACCTGCGTGGCTATGGCTGGTCGGCGGCGCCACATGGCGATGGCGGCAAGGAGACCTACAGCAAGCGCGGCATGGGCGAGGACATCGTCGCGGTGATGCAGGCGCTCGGGCATGTCCGCTTCGCCGTCGTCGGGCATGATCGCGGTGCGCGCGTCGCCTATCGGCTGGCGCTCGACCATCCCGGTCGGGTCGAGCGCCTGGCCCTGCTCGACATCCTGCCGACGCTCTCGATGTGGGAAGGCATGAATGCGGCGCGCGCCATGCAGGTCTATCACTGGACCTTCCTGGCCCAGCCCGAGCCGGTTCCGGAGAACCTGATCAAGGCCGACCCGCTCGGCTGGCTCGACCACACGATCGCAAGCTGGACCCGCGCCAAGAACCTCAAGCTGTTCGACAGGCTCGCTCTCGCCTCCTATGGCGAATCCTTCAACGATCCCGCGCGCATCCATGCCGCCTGCGAGGATTACCGCGCCGGCGCGACGACCGATCTCGCCCAGGACCAGGCCGATTTCGCAGCCGGCAAAAAGATCCTCTGCCCCGTGCTGGCGCTCTGGGGCGAGGCCGGTATCCCGGCCAAGGGGGCAAGTCCGCTTGAGATCTGGCGCACGACCTTCGCCCCGCAGGCGGAAGGGCTGGCGGTCGATAGCGGCCATTTCCTGCCCGAGGAAAACCCTTCGGCCACGCTCGCGGCGCTGCGCCCATTTTTGTCCAAGCCCGCCGCCTGACTGGCCTGCGAGGAATGGCGGGGCGTCGCCGGTTCAGGGTTCCCGGCCCGGCATCACTGCCCTACAGCATCGGCTTGTCCCGAAAACCGGTTCCCACTTTTCGGGCCGATGCCCTGGCGATCTTGCATCGGCTTGTCCCGAAAACCGGTTCCCACTTTTCGGGCCGATGCTCTAACCTCCGCCGCATTCCGATCAGGAGCTTTCGATGAAACTGACCGATTTCAAAGCCCTGACCTTCGATTGCTATGGCACGCTGATCGACTGGGAGAGCGGGATGGTCGCGGCGCTGCAGCCGCTCGTGAGCAAGGCCGCGCGGCCGCTGAGCCGCAATGACGTGCTCGAGGCCCATGCCCGGCACGAATCGCGCCAGCAATTGCAGACGCCGGGCAAGCTCTACCGGGAGCTTCTCGCCGTGGTCTACAAGCGGCTGGCGGAGGAATGGAACGTGACCGTGAGCTGGGAGGAATGCCTGGCTTACGGCCGCTCGGTCCGCGACTGGCCGGCTTTCTCCGACACGGTCGAGGCCTTGCGCGAACTCAAGCAGCACTATCAGCTCGTCATCCTGTCCAATGTCGACAACGAGTCCTTCGCCTTCAGCAATGCCAGGCTCGGCGTGGCGTTCGATGCGATCTACACAGCCGAGGATATCGGCAGCTACAAGCCGGCCGCTGCCAATTTCGACTACATGCTGACCGCGCTCGCCGATCGCGGCATCGCCAAGGCTGACATCCTCCACACGGCCGAGAGCATGTTCCACGATCACAAGCCGGCGAATGCGATCGGCCTCGCCTCCTGCTGGATCTATCGGCGCCATGCCGATGAGGGTTTTGGCGCCACGATGAACCCGGGCGCGATGCCGCGTTACGATGTCCGCTTCACCAGCCTTGGCGACTTCGCGGCGGCAGTGAAGGCCGAGGCGGGTAGCGCCTGAGGCGTCGTCGGCATGTCGCGCTCGCCCTCACTCGCTCCATCCCGGCCTGCCTCCGGCGAGCCCGAGCTCTTCTTGGTGCTCGGAGCCGGCGGGGCGCGGGGCTTGAGCCATATTCCCGTGCTGGAGGCGCTCGACGAGCTCGGTGTCAAACCTGCTCTGATCGCCGGCTGTTCGATGGGCGCGATCGTGGGGGCAGCCTTCGCGGCAGGTATCTCAGGCAAGGAGCTGCGCGAGCATGTCGCGCTGACCTTCCGCGACCGCGCCCGGGTGATCGCAAGGCTGCTCGACGCCCGCATCGGCAAGTTCACCGATCTGATGCGCGGGCTGGGCAACCCCGTGCTGATCGACGGCGAGCGCATGCTCGACCTGTTCTGGCCGGAAGCCGTGCCCGACCGTTTCGATCAACTGCAGATCCCCTTCGCGGCGCTCGCCACCGACTACCACCTCCATGCCGAGGTCCTGCTGCGCGACGGGCCGCTGACGCCGGCGGTCGCGGCGTCGCTTGCTATCCCGGGCTTGATCCGACCGGTCGTCATCGACGGCCATGTCCTGATCGATGGCGGCGCGATCAATCCTCTGCCCTATGACCGCCTGCTGGCGCCGGGCCGCATCGTCATGGCAGTCGACACCAGCGCGCCCGCAACGGTCAGCGAGATACGCATCCCGGAGCCGCTGGAAGCGATGCTCGGCGTCAGCCAGATCCTGACGCGGACGATCGTGCAGCGCATGGTCGAGCGTCAGCCGCCCGATATACTGATCCGCGCCGGCGTCGACGGCATTGGCGGGCTCGACTTCTTCAAGGCGCAGACGATCCTGGAAGCCTCCGAGCCGGTCAAGGACGAGGTCAAGCGAAAGCTGTCTCAGGCGCTCGAACGGCGGGGCTGACAGCCTCCGGTTCATCGCAGCGGAAGCCCGGCAACGCGGCGCCCAGGGCTGCCCTGCCCTCTTCGGTCAGGACCACGGCGCGGCTGTCCTTCTTGCGGCGCACCCAGCCCGTCTCGAAGCAACGACAAGCCAGAGCGGCGGCAAGGCTGCCGGCGAGATGCGGCTTGCGCTCGCTCCAGTCGAGGCAGGGACGCAGGGCGGCGCGGCGCCCCCTCAGTAGCGCGGGATCGACGCCGAGCGCGGCAAAAACCGCCTCGCCGGAGACGCGCAGGCCATAGCCGCCATCGGCGACGTTCAGATGTCCGCCCATGACGAGCGCGTCATGGATGCCGATGCCCAGCCGGCCGGCGAAATGATCGTAGCAGGTGCGGCCCCGGCTCAGCTCCTCGCCGACGCGCGAAGGCAAGCGGCGATTGGTGGGCTGCGTGCCGGCCAGCACCATCAAGCCTTCCAGCGCTGTCGCGACCTCGGCGCTCGCCAGCCGGTAATAGCGATGGCGCCCTTGCGCAGCGACACCAAGCAATCCGCCCTGCATCAATTTGGCGAGATGGCCGCTCGCGGTCTGCGGTGCGACGCCGGCGAGATAGGCTAGTTCCTTGGCGGTCAGCGCCCGCCCATCCATCAGCGCGTGCAGCATGTTGGCGCGGGCGGGGTCTCCCATCAGATGGGCGATCTCGGCGAGATAAGGACCGTGCGTGCTCATGCCGGCATCTTGCTCCTCGGCACGGGCGGGACCAAGCCGGAATGCTACGGCCGCGACCGTAGTATCGGGCGGCGACAGGATACGGCAACAATGCCAGAAAACCGGCCATGGAAAACCTGCACCTCATCCTCTTCATCGCCGCGACTTTCCTGCTTGCCGGCTTCGTCAAGGGCGTCATCGGGCTCGGCCTGCCGACCATCGCGGTCGGCATTCTCGGCGTGGTGATGGCGCCAGCCCAGGCGGCGGCCCTGCTGGTCGTGCCCAACCTCGTCACCAATGGCTGGCAGATCGCGACCGGCCCCGGGCTGAAAGCCATCCTGCTTCGGCTCTGGCCGATGCTGATGGGCATCTGCATCGGCACCTGGGCGGGCGCGGGGCTGCTGCAGCAACAGAAGGACGGCTCGGCCACGCTCTGGCTCGGCATCGCATTGGTGCTCTATGCGCTGGTCGGGCTGAAGGCCGCCAAGCTGCGCGTGCCCACCCACACTGAGCGCTGGCTCGGACCCGTCATCGGCATCGCGACCGGTGTCGCGACCGCCGCCACCGGCGTCTTCGTGCTGCCGGCCGTGCCCTATCTGCAGGCGCTCGGCCTCGACAAGGATGAGCTGATCCAGGCGCTCGGCATCTCCTTCATCGTCTCGACGTTGGCCCTGTCGATCGGGCTGGTCGGAGCCGGCGCATTGAATATGGGCGTCGCCTGGCACTCGTTGCTGGCGCTGGTGCCGGCGCTCGCCGGGCAAGCCGCCGGCACGGCGATCCGCGCCCGGATTTCCGCCGCGACCTTCAAGATCTGTTTCTTCGCGGGGCTCTTGGCACTGGGCAGCTATCTGGTGATCAGAGCGCTTGGCTGAGCGCGGCCTGCGCTCCCAGAACTCTCGAATTCAGGGTCCGGCCCAGGGCGCTTTCATTCAGATCCAGCCGTCATTGCGGGCGTAAGCGAAGCAATCCAGCGGCTGTCGAGCGAGACCTCCTGGATTGCTTCGTCGCTCACCCTCCTCGCAATGACTGGAGAGGCCGCGGAGGTGAGAGGTCGTGCGGAAAAATATCTAGCCGAGCTCCAGCGTGGTCACGCCGAACAATTCGGGCGCGAGCGGGATCGGCTCGCCCCGATACATGCGCGTCGTCTCGAAGCCCGGGCGAAGGCCTGCATCCGTCAGCAGGTCGATGAATTGCCGGCGCGCGGCCGGCACATCGATGAAGACCTCGCCTTCGACGGAAGATGCCAGATGCGAAACCAGCGCAATGGCGGCCGCGTCATCCAGCGCCGATAATCCGCCGATCTTCCAGCCCGCACGACATTTGCGCATCACGCCATAGCCTGTGACCGCGCCTTGCGAGGTCGCGACGCAGGCCGAATGCGGTGGCATGAGCCAGCGCGCCAGAAAGGCCTCACGTGGTTCCGGAAAGCTCCCGCGATCAAAGGCCACGACTTGAAGCAAGAGCTCGGGCGTGATGATGCTCAGCTCCCGTCGCTCCACCGGCGCGCAGGTAAAGGCGCCGCCGAAACGAATGGTGCGGTAAGCCGGCGCAAAGCCTTTCCGGCGGTAATTCTCGAACTGCTCATCGACCCCGTCGAGCCCGATCGTGCGCCCCGCGAGCCGCGCCATGCCGACATCCCAGACGGCCTTGCCATGGCCCTGACCGCGCCTGTCCGCGCGGCTGATATAGAGCCCGATGAAGCCATAGCTCGCCCCATAGGCGACGGCTGCGATGGCAGCGACCATCTCGCCATCGACGAAGGCACCGATGAACCCCTCGGGGTCGCTCGCCTGGAAAGCCGCAGCATCGTCGAGGCCTGGATTCCAGCCCTCAGCGGCCGCCCAGTCGATGAGTTGCTCGACCTCGGCCAATGCGAGCGTGCGGATGAGGCGCGCGCTCATGCGGCTGCGCGCAGTCGGGGAATCTGCATAAACCCATTCTAGCGCTGCATGTTAAGCGCTGCATAGGCACGGCCGATCGGCCTGCGGTGATCTCTTTTCAAGTCCGGATCGGCTTTCAGAGGCGCGCATGGCCAGAGACGCGCATGACACAGCATCAAGCTCAGAGCGACGATCGGGCTGGAGGCCCGGAGCTGCACTGATTGCCACTGTCCAACAGGCAGGCTTCGGCTTCATCAGCCTTGATGATCGCCTGTGCGGTGGTTACGGCCAGCAAGGCAGTGTGCATGCGCGCAAGCGCATTTTGGGCGCTGAGCGCACTTGTTTGGCAAAGCGCCCGTGTGGCAATCGCCGCTGTGTCGGCGGATTGGCTGAAGCGCGCGCTTTCGTAGAGATTTGTTTCGCGCCGCAGCCTTTCCAGCGCCTTGTCGTGCTCGGTCAGGATCATACCCAACGCGCGCTGACAGATATTCAGTCTTTCCGTGTCGTCCATGAAGCACCCATGTTTCAGTCCAGCGAGAAAGGGCGCGCAGTCGGCGGGCGCCCAACCTGCTTAAGGTTCAGAATTCCTCCCACCCGGCGTTGCTGGCGCGGCCGCTGACGGCGCGCTTGGCCGGGGCAGAAACGCGCATCGAGGCAGGAGCATGCCTCTCTGGAACCCTGGCCTTGGCCTGCCCGAAGGCGGCTTCGGCGAGCTTGCGCAGGCGCGCGGGCTCCGAGCCATGATCGACCGGGGCTGCCCTGACTGGCGCCGGGGCGTAATTGGCCGATGAGGCGGTCGCGCCCTCAGGGCCTGTCCTGAAGGCGGCGACGAGGTCGTTGAGCTGGACGATGCGGCCCGAGAGCGAACCGGCCGAGGCCGCGCTCTGTTCGGCCAGCGCCGCATTGGCCTGCGTCATCTCGTCGAGATGGGCGACAGCCTGGCTCATCTCGTCGATGCCGTTGGCCTGCTCGCCCGAGGCCGCCGAGATCTCGGCGATGGTGGCCGCGACCTTTTGCGAAGCCGCCAGGATCTGGGTCAGGGCATCGCCGGCCTGGCGCACCAGCTTGACGCCCTCGCCGACCTCCATGTTGGACGAGGAGATCAGCCCTGAAATGTCCTTGGCTGCGGCGCCCGAGCGTTGCGCCAGCGTGCGCACTTCCGAAGCCACCACGGCAAAGCCCTTGCCGGCATCGCCGGCGCGCGCGGCTTCCACCGCCGCGTTCAGCGCCAGGAGATTGGTCTGGAAGGCGATGTCGTCGATCACCCGGATGATGTCGGAGATCTTCTGCGAGGCACTCTCGATGCGCGCCATGGCGGCGACCGCTTCAGTCGCGATCGTTCCGCCCGACTGCGCCGCCTGCATCGCCTCGGTCGCGATCGCGGCGGCCTGCTTCGAGGCCTGGGCCGAGGCCTTCACCGAGGCTGCGAGCTCCTCGGTCGTGGCCGCGGTCTCCTCCAGCGAGGAAGCCTGCTCCTCCGTGCGCTTCGACAGGTCGTCGGCGCCCATGGTGATCTCGCGCGCGGCCAGGCCGACATCCGCCGAGGTCGTCTGGATCGTGCGCACTGTCGAGGACAGGCGGTCGACCGTCGCGTTGATCCCGTCCTTCAACGAACCCAGTACGCCCTGGTAGTCGCCCTTGACCGCATGCGTCAGATCGCCGTTCGCAACGGCATCAATCACCTCGGCGAACTCGCCGGTCGCCTGTTCGACGAGCGCCGAAACATTGTTCAGGCCGATGGCAATCTCGCGCACGAAGCCTTCCTTGCCCGAGAGCGGCAACCTTGCCGAGAAATTCCCCTGCTGGGCTGCCGTGACTACGGCCGCGACCTCGGCTTCGCCGAGCAGTTCCGCTGTGACGTTGCGCCAGATGAGCGTGTGGCCGATCTTCACGCCATCGGCTCCGCGAACATAGGCCATGTCGACCAGAACGACTTCGCCGGCGATGTCGTAGCGAACCTTGCGGACCTCTTCATTGTCGACGAGCAGCTTGCGGGTCAGATTGGGGTTGGTGCGATAACAGTCGAGATGCCGACCGATCATCGCCTCGACGGAGAAATCTGGATCGGCCTGGCGGAGGGTCGGCTCGAGCCGCTTCAGCAGCATCGTCAAAGAGGCGCTGATGAAGGAGATGTTCTCGTCGGGATCGGTGATCATCAGCATGCTCGGCGACTGATTCATCGCCGCTACGGTCAGGGCGGTGCGCTCGGCCTCCGCCTTGCCGCGATCGACCGCGCGGGCGATCTCGCCGATCTCATTGGCGAGCCCGACATGCGGCACGGGCGCCGCATAGTCGTTCTGCTGGAAGCGGCGCAGCGTCGCGATGATGTCGGCGATGGGATTACGGATCGTGCGGACGAAAGCCAGAGCCACCGCCATCGCGGCAACGGCAGCGGCCGCAGCAATCAGCAGGTCACGCAAAATCTTATTCTTGAAGCCATCGATGCGGGCTTCAATCAGACGCGTCAGCTCCCGATGCGTTCCGAGCCACAATGCGTCGGCAGACTTCGCCGCTGCGGCTGTGGCCTGGTCGACATCAGGCTTCAGAAGCGGGCTGGGCCGGTCGCCAGCCAAAGCCGCGCGCAGGCTGTCGACGAGCTTCGTCTCGCGCGCCGTCGCCGTATCGAATTCGGCTATGGCTGCCTTCAAAGCCCGGCCGACCGTGCCATCGGCATTGCCGTCGATGCTTGACTTGACGGAGGACTGAACCGCGGCGAGCGCGATGCTGAAGCGCGTCGCGGCCTGGACCAGGGCATCCTGATGTGCCGCCGTCGGCTTGGCTGCAGCACCGCCGAGATAGGGCAGCAGCGCTGCCGTCAAGCTCGCCCTGGCAACCGCCAGTTCCGGCAGCCGCACGGTCGCGACATCCATCACATAGTAGGAATCGACATCGGGATCGAGCGTCAGATTGGAGCCGTCAGCGATCTTCTGGATGGCGCTCTGGCCTGCCTCCCAAGCCTTTGGCCGCGCCTTCGGATCCGTCAGCGCCTGCTTGAATTCGGCAACCGTTTCGCGCGCCTTGAACCGATCCGAGGCCGCCTCCACCGCCGCAACCCCGGCCAAGGCGGTGTTCCAGCTGACCGAACCTGCATCAGGCTGCGTCGCGCCCGACAAGGCCAGCCAGAGATTCGTCAGGACCCCTGCACCATCCAACTCGAGCGATGAAAAGGCGATATCCTTCCTGACCTGCTGAACGAACAAAAAGGCCAAATGCCCCATGGGAATCATCAGCAAAGCCATGATTACAGAGATCTTTGCGCCGACGCTCCAGGAAATCGGCTTGAAAAGCGACAGTCGCATGGCAACTACCATCACAATTATTCTTGATTCACGGGCGGGCGCCTTGCATCCATCTACCCGCCTCGATCCCTTAACGATCGGTTCTTCTGCTACCCTGCTGAAGCGGCATTTGATCTGGATCAAACGCCTACGGCCGCCCGGCGTCATCCGGTATCGAGGAAATTTTCGGCCGGCAGCGGATTGCAGCCGGGATGTTCAAGCAGTGTTTCCTTGCAAGATCGCTGGCGTTGGAGGGGTCTGGTCACAGATCCGGCTGACCGAATGCGGTTTTCAGCCTTGAATGGCGAGCAACCAAGCTGGCCGCCAACGGAACGAAACATGTAGCGCCCCTGACACCTGAAATGACGCCCCGCAAGATCTCCGGAATCCAGCCGCCCGGCCAGCGCATCAGGCTCACGCCGTCTTATGCGTCTTTTATGCCCGACCAGATCTTCCCGATCGCAATCTTACGCATCGGCGACCGATCATCCGGGCTCCCGCAGGAGGTTGTGATGGTCACCTATGAAACGCTGCTGCGCCGCAGTGAACCCATTCGCCGGGCGACGCCGCAATCTCGGCGCGACGGCGGAGCACGTCGTGACCTGCTGCACACATTTGTCCTGCTGGTGCTTCTGGCCAGCATCGTCGGCTTCCGTGCTTGGCTGAACATGCCTCATTGAGGCGTGGCGGGTGTCGGCCGCTAAGATCGGCTGTCCAGGCGCATCATCAAGAAACCGTTGATCGAGACGCTACCGCCGCCTCGCGATTCACGCGACCATCTCTTGCGATCGTCCCGAACAGGCCCTGAAACATCGAAAGCCGAAATTGTCACTGCGCAGCCTGTTGCAACAACAAGGCTTTCTGCAGCAGCGAACAGCCCAGTGCGGCGATGCTCAACCAGAGCACCTCATCCCACTGATTGAGCGCATGCATCGTGAAGCGCTGCCCCTGCATCACGGCTGTCATGGCCGTGATCATTGCGTAGAGCGCCAGCAATCCCGGCAAAGCCAGGAGAAACCCTGATTTGCCGAACAGCGCCAGCACCGCTGAAACGGAAACCTTGAAAATGAACCTGCCGACGAGGCCACGGGCGACCGGATCGATACGCGCGATCATTGGATTGAGCTCCTCAACGGCCAGAGGTGTCATGGCGCGTCAAGGTCCACACCAGCCGGCCCGAATACGGAGAGTGCCCTGCTCCCGCGTCGTGGTTCCATTCGGTTGCGGAGCGGAAAGATAAAGATCGCATCAAGGCGACCGTATCGGCAGACGGCACCCTATCGCTTCGCCTTGAAGAACTCCCGCAGCAACCCCGCAGCCTCGCTTTCGCTCAGGCCGCCATAAACCTCCGGCGCGTGGTGGCAGGTCGGGTTGGCATAGAGCCTGACCCCGTTCTCGACCGCACCGCCCTTGGGATCGCCTGCGCCGAAATAGAGCCGGCGGATGCGGGAAAAGGAGATCGCGGCGGCGCACATCGGGCAGGGTTCGAGCGTGACGTAGAGATCGCAGCCGATCAATCGCTCGCTGCCGATCTCCTGGCAAGCCAGGCGCAGCGCCAGCATCTCCGCATGGGCGGTCGGGTCCTTCAGTTCCAGCGTGCGGTTTCCCGCGTGCGCCAGCACGGCGCCCTCGCGCAGGACCACCGCCCCGACCGGAACCTCGCCGCGCGAGGCAGCCGCGCGCGCCTCCTTCAGGGCAAGCGCCATGCCGTCCACGCCATTTGCCTTCGCCTGCACCATCAAAAACCCTGCTTTACCGCTCGCGAGCGGCAAGGCGCTCTGCTACAAGCGCCGGCTATCAGTCAGCGTTCCGTCCGGCTCGATTGTGCCGGTTGGGGACGCGCGCGACATCAAATATTTGAGCATCGGCCTTTCGCGAAAGTGCATTCCACTTCTGCGGACCATGCTTCGGAGCGATCATGAGCGACGACAACAACCAGAAAAGCCGTGGCCCGCGCAAGGGCGGCGGCGCCGGCGGCCGCGGTGGCGGCCAAGGCGGCGGCAAGGATGGCGGCTCTCGCGGCGGCGGTTTCGGACGCGATGGCGCCGGTCGCGGGCCAGCGCGCTCCGGCGCACCAAGTGGCGAGCGCAAGCCGTTCCACAGCCGCTCCGAGGGTGGCGAACGCCCGGGCCGAGGCACGTCCGAAGGCGGCGAACGCCCCCAGCGTCGTTTCGACAAGCCGGCCGGCCAGCGCGATGGTGCTCCGCGCCCGCCGCGCGCCGGTGGCGAGCGTCCGTTCCGGGCCAGGCCCGAAGGCGAGCGCGCGCCTTATCGCGAGCGCAGCAGCGAAGACCGTCCAAGCCGCGGTGCCGGCAGCGGGGCCGAGCGCCCCTTCCGCGCCAGGCCTGACGGCGAGCGCAGCGCGAGCCGGCCACCCCGCGAAGGCGGCGAGAGGCCGTTCCGCGCCAGAGCCGAGGGTGAGCGTAGCTCCAGCCGTCCGCCCCGCGATGGCGCCGCGCCGCGTGGCAAGAGCTTTGGTAGCAAGAATTTGGGCGGCAAGAGCTCCGGCCAGCGTGACGATACGCGTTTCGAACGGCCGCGCCGTGAAGACGCTGCAGCCGAGCCCAAGCTCCTCGCTTCGCTTGCCGCGCAGGAACCCGAGCGCATCGCCAAGGTGATGGCGCGGGCCGGCGTCGCCTCGCGTCGCGACAGCGAGGCGATGATTGGGGAAGGCCGCGTCAGCGTGAACGGCAAGGTGCTGGAAAGCCCGGCGCTCGATATCGGCCCCAATGACGTCGTTCTGGTCGATGGCGAGCCCTTGCCGGCGCGCGAGCGCACACGGATGTGGCTCTATCACAAGCCGCGCGGGCTGGTGACGACGAACCATGATCCGGAGGGGCGGCCGACCGTGTTCGACTCGCTGCCGGAAGAGCTTCCGCGCGTGCTCTCGATCGGCCGGCTCGACATCAATACCGAAGGCCTGCTGCTGCTGACCAATGACGGCGGTCTCGCACGCATGCTGGAGTTGCCCGAGACGGGCTGGCTCAGGCGCTACCGCGTGCGCGCCTTCGGTTCCGTGACGCAGGACAAGCTCGACACGCTGCGCGACGGCGTCACCATCGAGGGCATTGCCTACGGTCCGATCGTCGCCCGCTTCGAGCGCCAGCAGGGCTCGAACACCTGGCTCGTGGTCGATCTGCGCGAGGGCAAGAACCGCGAGGTCAAGACGGTGCTCGAGCATCTCGGCCTCGACGTGAACCGTTTGATCCGGGTCTCGTTCGGCCCGTTCCAGCTCGGCGACCTGCCCGAGGGCGAGGTCGACGAGATCCGTTCGCGCGTGCTCAGGGACCAGCTCGGCACAGAGCTGATCGCGAAAGCCGGCGTCGATCTGGAGGCGCCGCGTCGCGACGAGATGCCGGCGGCGCCCCCGCGCGCGCCCAGCGGCGACGACCGGCCGCGTCGGCGTGAGGCCGGCGACCGCGACGGCAAGCCCGAGCGGGAGCGCTGGCAGAGCGACGCCGTGCGCACGCCCTCCAAGGACGACCGCAGCGAGAAGCCGTGGAAACGCACCGTCTGGCGCGATGCCGAGGCGGAGCCGCAGCGCGAGCGCAAGGCACCGCCGCGCCGTGGCGCGGACCCCAAGATCGAACGCCAGACGCGCGAGGCCACCGGCGAGGTGGTCCGCCGCCGTGACAAAGCGATCGAGGATCCCAATGGCCGGCGCGTGCTGGTCGAGCGCGTCAGCGCTTCGGCCAGCGCGGTGCGCCCTGCCCGCGAGGAGCGCCCGGCCCGCGAGGGCGTGAACCCCAAGCGCCGGCCCGACCGCCTGCCACGTAGCGAGCGCGGCGCAGCCGCGGGACGTCCGCCTCGCACACAGGAGCGCGCCAGCAGCGGCGAACGCCCCGCCCGCCGCCCGCGCGAGGAGACCGGCGGCCGCGACCGCGCCTCCGAGCGTCCCTGGCAGGATGCGGTGCCACGCCAGGATGCTGCGCCGCGCAGCGAGCGTCCCGAACGCGCGCCGCGAGACAGCAGCGAACGCCCCGCGCGCCGATTCACCGAGCGCAGCGGCGATGACAGGCCGCGCGGCCGCAGCTTCGGTGACAAGCCGGGCGGCGCGCCCAAGAGCTATGCCGCGCGCTCGAGCGAGCGGCCGGCTGGTCGCAGCGCAGGCGGCGAGCGCAGCGGCGGCAAGGCCTTCGGAGCTAAGCCGTTCGGGGGCAAACCTTCCGGAGCCAAACCCTCCGGCGGTCGCCCCTTCGGCGGCAAGCCCGGCGGCGGTCGTCCGGGTGGCGGCGGCAAGGGTCCGCGCCCGGGCGGCGCCGGGCGCGGCAAGCGTGACTGAAGCAATGGCGACTAAGGATTGAGGCGATGAGGATCGTCGGCGGACGCTTCGGCGGGCGGCCGCTCGCCGGCCCCAAACCGGGGATCGGGACCATTCGCCCGACCTCCGACCGTTTGCGGGAATCGCTCTTCAACGTGCTCGCCCACGCCTATGACGACGTGGTCGAGGGTGCGCGCGTCCTCGATCTCTTCGCCGGTACGGGCGCGATGGCGTTCGAGGCGCTCTCGCGCGGAGCGGAGTTCGCATTGCTGGTCGATGACGGCACCGAGGCGCGCGGCCTGATCCGCGAGAACCAGATGAATCTCGGCCTCGCCGGCCATAGCCGCGTTTTCCGCCGCGATGCCACCAAGCTCGGCCCGGCGAGTCCGATGACGCCGTTCGGGCTGGTGTTCTGCGATCCGCCCTATCGCAAGGGCCTGGGCGAAAAGGCGCTCGTCTCGGCCCAGCTGGGCGGCTGGCTGACGCAGGACGCGCTCATCGTGCTGGAAGAGGCAGCGGGCGTGGAGATCGCCGTGCCGGAGGGCTTCACCGTGGTCGAGCGCCGTGATTATGGCGAGACGCAGGTGGTTCTGCTGCGGCTGGCATAGGATATCAGCCCGCAGGGTCGATCTTGTGCCAGAAGCTGGAGCACTTCATCCTGTGGGCGCAACTTGACCTCCCCCAGGTCAGTGCTCGGGACAAGCGAGCTTGAGGCCGTCTCGGATTGCGAGATCTGCATGCTGCGACTTCATTATTACCCCGGCTTTATCAGCCTCGCCGCCCATATTGTCCTTGAAGAAATCGGCACGGAATACGAACTTTCATTCGTCAATCTGCATAAAGGCCCGAGCAACAACCCATCCTATCGCGCCCTTCACCCAGATGGTCTCGTGCCTGTTCTGGAAAGCGACGGCCTGGTTCTTTACGAGAGCACGGCCATCATCCTTCACTTGCTTGAGTTGAAGGGAGGAGCAACGCTCATACCTGCACAAGGTAGTGTGCTCAGGCCGCAATTTTACAAATGGCTTATGTGGCTTGCAACCGCACTGCACGCGAATTTGTCGCTCTACCTGCATCCCAACAAGGTCGCCGTCTCCACCGAAGCGCAAGCCGAGATCAAACAGGCCGCAGAGCAGCGCGTGAATAGCCAGTTCGACCGCCTGGAAGACGAGCTGGTGCGTCATGGCGGCCCGTGGTTCCTGGGTGATACATACTCGGCTGTCGACGCCTATGTGTTCACCCTCGCGTGCTGGTCCCGCGGTATGCCCCGGCCCGCCGCCAGCCGATCGCATTTGGGCGCGTATTTACGCCGCGTGATCGAGCGGCCAGCCGTTCAGCGTGCCCATGCACAAGAACACATACCGCAGCCATGGCTATGAGACCGAGGCACGCGGCGCAGAAGCGTCGTAGCGTTCTCATGAGACCGCGACCTGATCCTCACCGCCGCCCGAACAGCCTCTCGATATCGGTGAGCTTCAACTCGACATAGGTCGGCCGGCCGTGGTTGCACTGGCCTGAATTGGGCGTGACCTCCATCTCGCGCAGCAGCGCGTCCATCTCCTCGGGGCGCATGCGGCGGCCGGCGCGCACCGAGTTGTGGCAGGCCATCGTCGCCAGCACATGGTCGAGCCGGCGCTCCAGCGAACCCGGAATCGAGGAGATTTGGCCGTGCTCGGCCAGCGCATCGGCGACATCGCGCACGAGCTTCTGGAGATTGCCGCCGGCGAGTTGGCTCGGCGCTTCACGCACCAGCACCGCGCCGGGCCCAAAAGCCTCGATGCCGAGCCCCAGCGTCGCCAGTTCGTCGGTCGCCGCATTCAGGCGATCGGCATCGACGGGGTCGAGTTCGACGACCTCCGGCAGCAAAAGCGCCTGCCGGGCGATGCCCGACCTGGCGCGCTCGGCCTTCAACCGCTCATAGACCAGCCGCTCATGGGCGGCATGCTGGTCGACGATGACGACGCCCTCGCGGGTCTGGGCAACGATATAGGTCTCGTGCAATTGCGCGCGGGCCGCTCCGAGCGGCCGGTCGAGCGCATCGGGAGCGGGCTCGGCAACATGGGCGCGTGCATCGGCAGAGGGCGCAGCGAAGCCCTCGAAGCCCGCCTGGGCCGCCTCGCCGAAGCCGGCGGCAGGCCTGGGCCAGGCCGGCGTCTCGGGAAAATGCGGACGCGGGACGGAAGCACTGCCATTGCCCGCGAACACTGCGCGAAAGGCCTCCAGCGTCCGAGCCCCGCCGGTCGTGGTGGCGCGATGGCCGGCCTCGGCCAGAGCCGCCTTCAGCCCGGAGACGACAAGGCCGCGCACCAAGGCGGGATCGCGGAAACGCACCTCGCTCTTGGCCGGGTGGACGTTGACGTCGACGAGGCGCGGCTCGCAGGCGACATCGAGAAACAACACCGGATGCCGATCGGAGGGCACGACATCGGCATAGGCGCCGCGCACGGCCGAGAGCAGCAGCTTGTCACGCACCGGCCGGCCGTTCACCGCCAGATGCACCCCGGCCGAGGTGCCGCGATGGAAGGTCGGCAGGCCCGCAAAGCCCGTGACGCGGAAGCCCTCGCGCGCCACGTCGAGCGGCAGCGCGTTCTCGGGGAAATCGCGCCCGAGCCCGCGCGCCAGCCGGCGCAGCATGCCATCCCTGCCATGCGCCTCCGCCGGCCAGTCGAAGCCGGAGACGTGATCGCCATCGAGCGCGAAGCGGATCGTGGGATGGGTGATGGCGAGCCGACGCAGCATCTCCGAGACGGCCTGCGCCTCGGCACGATCGCTCTTCAGGAATTTGAGCCGCGCCGGAGTGAAGGCGAAAAGATCGCTGACCTCGATGCGCGTTCCTGCCACTGCCACGACCGGGCGCACCACGCCCTTCTCACCAGCCTCGACGACAAGCCCGTGGCCATGGGCGGAATCATGCCGGCGGGTCGCGATCGAGAGCCGCGCGACCGAACCGATCGAGGGCAGCGCCTCGCCGCGAAAACCCAGTGACTTGATCGCAAAAAGGTCGCCATCGGGCAGTTTCGAGGTGGCGTGGCGCTCGACCGACAGCGCCAGATCCTCGGGCGACATGCCGGAGCCGTCATCGACGACGCGGATCAATTCGCGACCACCGGCTGCGATCGTGACCGAAACCGCGCGCGCGCCGGCGTCGATCGCGTTCTCGACCAGCTCCTTCACGGCAGCCGCCGGCCGCTCGATCACCTCGCCGGCGGCGATACGGTCGACGAGAACGGGATCAAGGCGGCGAACGGTCATAGCGCTCCATCGGTCATTCCGGGGCGGCTCGCAGAGCCGAACCCGGAACCTACGACCGGGCGAGCCGGCCGCAAACTGTTCCCGATCAACTCGTCATGGACTCCGGGTTATTCGCGGAGTTTATCCTTAGGCCGACCAAAGGTCGGACCCGAGGGCGAAGCCCCGGAATGACGGCTGCGACTCAGCTGCGCCCCTCGGCAAGATAGCGCTTGGCGAGGAGTTTCGCTTCCTCGACCGCCGGCTGGTCGAACGGGTCCACACCCATGGCATAGCCGGTCAGCACCGTCTCGAGCATGAAGTGCATCAGCACCTCGCCATGGATGGTCTCGTCGATCTCATCGATATGGAAGCGGCGCACCGAGCAGCCGTTCCGGGCGAAAGTGTCGATCATCGCGACGCCCTGGGCGGCCACGAGATCGCCGATCGTCTTGCCGGCGAAATCGTCCTGGCCGATCTTGCCGGCCAGTTCGGCATCGATCCTGGGACCCTTGCCCTTGGCGCCGACCGTCAGCACCGTGAAGAACTTGTCCTTCGGGCCGGCAAGATAGAGCTGCTGCTGCGAATGCTGATCGACCGGGCCGAGCGCACCGACAGGCTGCGTGCCCTGCCCGTCCTTGCCCAGGCTCTCGGCCCAGAGCTGCATCCACCAACGCGTCAGCAGCGCGAATTTGTCGGCATAGGGCATGAGAACGGCGATGTTCTTGCCTGAGCGCATCGCGGCAAGATGCAGCGCCGCACCAACCGCAGCCGGCGTTTCGCGCACGCTCTTGCCGGCCAGGACCGGCGCCACGGCCTTGGCGGCGCCGGCACGCAGAGCCTCGATGTCGAGACCGAGCGCAGCGGCCGGCAACAGACCGCAATTGGTCAGCACCGAATAGCGCCCGCCGACCCCGGTATGGTGCTCGAGGAAGGGCACGCCGAAGGGCTCCAGCAGTGCGCGCAGCGGATGCAGCTTGCCGGGGATCGCCGGCTCGGACAGGCCCTGGAAACGCTCGCCGATCTCGGCATCGCTAAAGCCTGCGGCACGCAGGGCGCTGATCACCGTGATGCTCTGCAGCAGGGTCTCGCCAGTACCGCCCGATTTCGAGACGGCGACGAATTTCGTCGTCTTGAACGGCAGCTTGGCGAGCAGCTGCGAATAGGTGTCGGGGTCGAGATTGTCGATGAAGTGGACGCGCGGCTCGGCCGCGAAGCGCGACAGGCCGGAGATGCCGTAATCGGCAAGCTGCGCCAGCGTCTGGCCGCCGAGGCTGGAGCCGCCGGTGCCGAGCACGAGGATGTCGGTCGCGCCCGCCTTGAGGCGCTTGGCCGCGGCATGGACCGGCGGCAGATCGGCCGTGTCGGCGGGCAGGCCGAGCAGCGGCAGCGAATGATCCCGCGCCTGGCCCTGCAGCCGCGCTAATGCGGGAGCAAGATCGGCCAGCGCCTGCTCGAAAGCGGCATCGGGAATGCCGCCCTTGCCGACACCGGATTCGAGCGCAAGATCGAAGCTTTGCTGCAGCATGGTGATGAGGTCCGTCGCTGTGCCTAAGGGAAAGGACGAGAGGGTTCAGACGAGGCCGACCGGCCGGCCAACCGCCTGCACCAGCAAGCGCGGATCGCCGAACAGACGCTTGGCCACGCGGCCGATATCGGCGAGCGTGACTTCGGCGAAGAGCCGGTTGCGCTCGCTCAGGAACTCTGGCTCGAAGCCGTTGACCGCGAGGCTGAGCAGTTCGGCGGCGATCTTGGGCGAGGTGTCGAAGCGCAGCGGATAGGAGCCGATGATGTAGCGCTTGGCCTCCTCGACCTCATGCTCGCTTGGCCCCTCATTTGCGAGCTTGGCCATCTCCTCGCGGATGACGGCAAGCGATTCCGCCGCGCGGTCGTTGCGCGTCGCGGTGCCGCCGACGAGCATGGCGCTCTCGCGCAGGGGCAGCAGGCTGGAGGAGACGCCATAGGCGAGGCCGCGCTTCTCGCGCACTTCGAGGAAGAGGCGGGAGGTGAAGGCCGAGCCGCCGAGGATATGGTTCAGCACGCTGCCCGCGATGAAATCGGGATCATTGCGCATCAATCCCGGCCCGACGAAGCGCAGCACGGTCTGAGGCACGTCGAGATCGATGACATGGGTCTGGCCCAGCCCCTGGATCGGCAGCGGCGTGCCCGGCAGAGCGCGCGGCCTGCCTTCCGGCAAGGCGCCGAAGACCTGGTCGAGGCGTTGCGCCAGTTCGTCGGCGGTGATGTCACCGACCACGACGATCTTGAGGCCACCCCGGCTGAGCAGATCGCGGGTGAGCGTCTTCAGCCCTGCCGCCTGCAATTTCGAGACGCTGTCGATATCGCCCTTCTCGGGCCGGCCATAGGGGTGGCCGGGATAGGCCGCCGCATAAAGCGCATTGCGGCAGAGCGTCTCAGGGTTTTGCGCCTGGCGCTGCAGTCCGGCGACGATCTGCGACTTCACCCGCGTGACCGCGTCGACATCGAAACGCGGCGCGTTGAGCGCCAGCGCCAGCAGCTCGAAAGCGGTATCGCGATGGCGCGACAGGGTCTGGAGCTGGCCATGGAAATCGTCGCGGCGCGCGTCGAAGCCGAGGCTGATCGCATGATCCGCCATCTTGCCCTGGAAGGCCTCGGCATCGAGATCGCCAGCGCCTTCATCGAGCAAACCGGAGATCATATAAGCGCTGCCGGCCGCGTTCACGGGGTCACGGGTCGCGCCGCCGTCGAAGGCGAAGTCGATCGCGATCAGGGGCAGGCTATGCTCTTCGACCAGCCAGGCCTCGACGCCGGCAGTGGAGCGGACTTTCTGCACTGCGACGGAGGGGCCGGCGATCGCGGAATGGGCAACGGGAATGGGCGCGTTCATGTCGCTTCCTGAAAACGGGACGTGACGCCCCGCCCGGTTGAAAGGAGGGCAGGCGGTCAGGCGACCGGCAGCAAAAGGCCAGTGACCGAACGGTCGGGCCGGAGATAACGGCGCGCTGCCTCGACGACAGCCTCGCGCGGAACCGCCTCGATGCGCTCCGGCCAGGTCAGCACATCCTCGACGGTCTCACCGACGGCAAGCGAGGCCCCGAAGATGCGGGCGAGCGAAGACTGGCTGTCGCGGGCGAAGATCGTCTCGGCAACGAGGCGTGTGCGGGCGCGCGTGAGTTCGACCTCGCTGGGCCCCTCCGCCAGGAAGGTCGCGAGCGCGGCATCGAGGCCGGCTTCGAGCACGGCCATCTCCACGCCAGGGCGCGGGCTGGTCGAGACCTGGAAAGCCGAACGATCGACCATTGAGCCCATGAAATAGGCGCTGGCGCCGGCGGCGAGCTCCTGCTCGACGCAGAGGCTGCGATAAAGTCGCGATGTGGTGCCGCCGCCAAGGATTTCTGCAGCGATCTCCAGCGCGAACACCTCGGTCCGATCGCCGCTGAGATAGGTCGGCGTCAGCCAGCCCCGGCGCAGCGAAGGCTGGTGCACGCGCGGATCGCTCAGCGTGACGCGCCGCGCCGCACGCGGATCGGGCTCGGCTGGACGCTTGCGGGAAGGGGTCTCGCCGCGCGCTGCAATCTGGCCATAGGTCGCCTCGGCGAGCTCACGTACCTCGTCGCCCTCGACATCGCCGGCAACGACCAGGATCGCGTTCTCGGGCGTGTAGAAGCGCTGGTAATAGGCGAAGGCGTCGTCGCGGTTCAGCTCCTCGATCTCGTGCTCCCAGCCGATGATCGGCGTGCCATAGGGGTGATGCACGAACAGCGCCGCGGAGAACTCCTCGCTGAGCTGAGCCGCCGGGTCGGAATCGACGCGCATACGGCGCTCTTCGAGCACGACGTCGCGCTCGGGCCCGACGACGCTCTCGTCGAAGGCGAGCCCGGTCATCCGGTCGGCCTCGTAATCCATCATGGCGCGCAAATGCTGCTTCGGCACGCGCTGGAAATAGGCGGTGTAGTCGTAGGAGGTGAAGGCGTTCTCCTGCCCGCCGAAGCCGGCGACGATCTTGGAGAATTCGCCGGCCGGCCAGCGGGCCGTGCCTTTGAACATCAGATGTTCGAGAAAATGGGCGATGCCGGACTTGCCCGCCGGGTCATCGGCCGAGCCGTTGCGGTACCAGACCATATGGGTGACGACCGGGGCGCGATGGTCGGGCACCACCACGACCTCCAGGCCGTTGTCGAGTCGAAACGACTCGACAGGCGCGCTCATGCGGGTCGGCGGGATATGGATCGTCATCGCGGGACCCTTGATTGGCGGCGGGTTATCAAACCCATATAGGCCGCCATCCCCGAGAGAACCAGACGCGACGCCCGTCTCAGTTGATCGCGGGCAGGGTCGGCATGGGCGTACCCTGAACGAATTCCTTCTGCCCCGAGGCTTGCGTGTCCTCGCGCGGGCCATTCCGACCGGGTCCAACCGGCGCCGTCCCGGCCGGGCGACGATAGCCGACCGGCGGCTCGTAGAGATATTTCCGCTCCGGCTCGCTGCCATAAGTCAGGCTCGCCAGATCCTCGGCATTCTTGTTCGCGGCGATGTCGCGGCCGGTCCGGATCGGGGCGATGTTTTCCTCATAGGTCTTCGACTGCTGCGGCTGGAACGGCCGGCTGTCGCGGCCTGCGACACGGCCCTTCTGCAGCTCTTCCTGGCTCAGCAGCGGGCGCTGATTGTCCTTGTACTTCTCGCGTTCGGTCGCGGGCACCAGCGCGCGCGCATCCTCGGCGCGACGCTTAGCGATGTCGGGATCGTTCGGCCAGGCGGCATTGCGCGTGCTCGCCGGCTCCTGCGGCCGCGGCAGGGTCGAACCGGGAGGCACCACGAGCGGCGGCCGCTGCCGGTATTCGATGTCGTTATTGCCCTTGCCGCCAATGACGCCCTCCATCAGATTCTTGAAGAGCATGCCTTCCTGCGCGAAGGCGGGCGAGGCCGCAAGCAGCAGCCCACCGGCCAGGAGCCAATGCGTCACGCGGATGCGATGAGCCATCTCAAACCTCCCTCGGGATTTTTTCATCCCCACTTCAACCCCAGGCACGCGGCAAAACGATGGCGAAGCGCACATCATGCCGGCTTATCCGGGCTGGAACGGAAGGACTCATATAGCAGAGCGGCCACGCCGACAACGATCGCCGCATCGGCGATGTTGAAGATGTACCAGCTGAAGCTGCCGTGATGCAGGTGAACGAAGTCGACGACGGCGCCATAGACCGCACGGTCGAGGCCGTTGCCCAGCGCTCCGCCAACGATCAGCGCCAGGCTGACGACGGTCAATCGCCGCGTCTCGCGCCACATCCAGCGCCCGAGCCAGATCGCGGCAACGAACGAGATCACGACCAGGAACCAGCGGCCGAGGTCGCCATCCTGCTGGAACAGGCCATAGGAGATGCCGCGATTCCAGGCGAGCACGATCTCCATGAAGGGCGCAACCTCGAAGGGACCGTTCTCGGCCAGCCGAACGCCGAAG
Source organism: Allobosea sp. BE125 (assembly GCF_031456075.1). NCBI lineage: Bacteria > Pseudomonadati > Pseudomonadota > Alphaproteobacteria > Hyphomicrobiales > Alloboseaceae > Allobosea > Allobosea sp. BE125. The sequence goes on along the minus strand of NZ_JAVDTY010000004.1, from coordinate 61,561 downwards.
AGCAGCCAGAGCTTGAGCGCCTGATCAAGCCCGAAGACCAGAGCGACGATGAAGACGCCGAGGCGGCGCGCCGGCATCATCGCGCCCGCTGCCCAAGCTCGCGCAAGGCTTTGGCGTCGCGCGGCGTCACCTCCGGATAGGCCGGATCGGCCAAAGCGGGATCGAAATACTTCCACGAGCGGGCGCATTTGACGCCCGGCGCCCGCGCGGAGACGACCGCGACGCCCGGTACATCGGCCAGGCGGAAAGCGTCCTGCGGACCCTCGCCCGCGCTGATCGCGATGCCCGAGGTGATGCTGATCTCGGCGAGATCGACGCCCGAGAGCGCCGCCTTCAGATCGGGATCGTCGATATAGACCTTGGGCGCGGCCTCCAGCGAGGAGCCGATGCGCTTGCCCGCCCGCTCCAACTCCAGCGCGCCGGTGACGACGCGGCGGACGCGGCGGATCTTGCTCCAGCGCTCGGCGAGCTCCGGATCGAGCCAAGCTTCGGGCGCTTGCGCGAAGAGTTCCAGATGCACCGAGGCGTCCATCGCCTTCTGGTCGGGATAGCGCTCCAGCCAGGCCTCTTCCGTGGTGAAGACCAGGATCGGCGCAAGCCAGGTGGCCAGGCAACGGAAGAGATGATCAACGACCGTCAGTGCGCTCTTGCGGACATGGCTCGACAAGGGATCGCAATAGAGCGCGTCCTTGCGGATGTCGAAATAGAAAGCCGAAAGCTCGGTGTTCATGAACTGCGAGAGCAGGTTCACCACCTTCTTGTAGTCGTAGGTGCGATAGGCCTCCTCGACCTGCGGCCCGAGCTCGGCGAGCCGATGCAGCATCAGCCGCTCCAGCTCCGGCATCGTCTGCGGCTCGTTGACCCGGGTATCCTCGCTGAAATGGGCGAGTGTGCCGAGCATCCAGCGCGTGGTGTTGCGCAGCTTGCGATAGGTCTCGACGAAGGTCTTGAGGATCTCCTTGCCGATGCGCAGGTCGTCGGAATAATCGGCCGCCGCGACCCATAGGCGCAGGATGTCGGCACCCGAATCCTTGATGATGTCCTGCGGGGCGGTGACGTTGCCCTTCGACTTCGACATCTTCTCGCCCTTCTCGTCGAGGCAGAAGCCGTGGGTCAGGACAACGTCGAAGGGCGCTCGGCCGCGCGTGCCGCAGCTTTCCAAGAGGCTCGAATGGAACCAGCCGCGATGCTGGTCGGAGCCTTCGAGATACATCACCCGGTCATTGCCGCCATCGCCGCGCCGGCGGGCGCGCAGATCCGGGCGCTTCTCCAGCGTGAAGGCGTGGGTCGAGCCTGAATCGAACCAGACGTCGAGCACGTCGGTGACGCGTTCATAGGCAGCCGGATCGTAGCCGAAAGGCTTCAGGAAGCGCGCGCCGTCCAGATCGGTAAACCAGGCGTCGGCGCCTTCCAGCTCGAAGGCATCGGCGATCGCGGCGTTGACCTTGGCGTCGACCAGGATGGCGCCCGTCTCCTTCTCGACGAAGACGGTGATCGGCACGCCCCAGGCACGCTGGCGCGAGACCACCCAGTCGGGGCGGTTGGCGATCATGCCGTTGATGCGGTTCTCACCGGCGGCGGGCACCCATTGCGTGTCCTTGATCGCACCGAGCGCGACCTCGCGCAAAGTGCGATTGCCCAGGCTCTCGACCGCCTTGTCCATGGCGATGAACCATTGCGGCGTGTTGCGGAAGATGACCGGCTTCTTAGAGCGCCAGCTATGCGGATACTGGTGCTTCAACCGACCGCGCGCGACGAGATGGCCGCTGGCGGCAAGGGCCTTGATCACGGCTTCGTTGGCGTCGCCCTTCTCGCCCTTGTCGGTGATGACCTGCTTGCCCTCGAAGCCGGGCGCATCCTTGGTGAAGCGGCCATCGGCATCGACGGTGTAGGGGATATGGGTCTCGATGCCGCGCTCGGCCAGCATCCGGCCATTGGCCATCCAGACGTCGAAGTCCTCGCGGCCATGGCCGGGCGCGGTGTGGACGAAGCCGGTACCGGCATCGTCCGTGACATGGTCGCCATCGAGCAGGGGCACGTCGAAATCATAGCCCTGGCCGCGCAGCGGGTGAGCGCAGGTCAGGCCTGCGAGCTCATGGGCAGATACATCCGAAACCAGCTCGAAAGCCTCCGCCTTCGCCGCCTTGAAGACGCCTTCGGCGAGGTTCTTGGCGAGCACATAGGTCGCGCCGACCTTGGCCCAATTGCCTTCGGGCGCTGCGGTGATGCGGTAAAGCCCATAGGCGATCTTGTTGTGGAAGGAGATCGCGCGGTTGCCGGGGATCGTCCAGGGCGTGGTCGTCCAGATCAGGATCGAGGCACCAGCGAGACTGCCGGCAAGCGCGACGACCGGGAACGCCACGAACACCGTGTCGCTGACATGTTCCTCATACTCGACCTCGGCCTCGGCCAGCGCGGTCTTCTCGACCACGGACCACATCACCGGCTTGGAGCCGCGATAGAGCTGGCCGGTCTCGGCGAACTTCATGATCTCGCGGGCGATCTGCGCCTCGGCGGGATAGGCCATGGTCAGATAAGGGTCGGCCCAATCGCCCTCGACGCCCAGGCGCTTGAACTCCTCGCGCTGGATATCGACCCATTTCTCGGCGAAGGCGCGGCATTCCTTGCGGAATTCGACGACCGGCACATCGTCCTTGTTGAGGCCCTTGGCGCGGTACTGCTCCTCGATCTTCCATTCGATCGGCAGGCCGTGGCAGTCCCAGCCCGGCACATAGTTCGAATCGAAGCCGAGCATCTGCTGCGAGCGCGCGACGAGATCCTTCAGCACCTTGTTGAGCACATGGCCGATATGGATGTTGCCATTGGCGTAGGGCGGGCCGTCATGCAGCACGAAGCGGTCGCGGCCCTTCGCGGTGGCGCGCAGCTTCTTGTAGAGGTCGATCCTGGCCCAGCGGGCGAGCAGTTCCGGCTCGCGCTGCGGCAATCCCGCGCGCATCGGGAACTCGGTCTGGGGCAGGAACAGCGTCTGGGAATAGTCGACGGTTTCGGTCTTGTCGGCGGCTTTGTCGGTCATCTCGGGTCCGGCTCGGGCAATGCGGACAAGCGGGCCATTCGAGGCTGGCGCGGCGCTGGTCCATCGTGAAACTGGGAAGCGATGGTCACCCCGGCTTGCGCAAGCGCCCGCGCGTCAGCGCAGGGCGGCAGCCGGGCCCGTAATTCGCCGGAGGTCTATGAACGTGGCGCGATCAGCAAGCATCTGCGGCTTCTAGCAAACGCGGTCTACGGAAGGAAGGGCGGCGTTTTCGCCAAGATGTCGCGCGCTGCCACGCTATCGGCGTCCATCTGCACGATCAGCGCTTCGAGCGTATCGAACTTCGCCTCGCCGCGCAGCCACGAGACGAGCGCGACATCGACCTGCTTGCCGTAAAGGTCGCCGGAGAAATCGAAGACGAAGGTCTCCAATCGCGGCGCACCGTCGTCGAAGGTCGGGCGGCTGCCGAAGCTGGCGACGCCATCATGCCAGACGCCGTCGATCTTCATCCTGACCGCATAGATGCCGTAGCGCAGCTTGCAATCGCGGGCGAGGTGCATGTTGGCGGTGGGATAGCCGAGATCGCGGCCGCGCTTGTCGCCATGGGCAACGACACCGCGCACGAACCAGGGCCGGCCCAGAAAATCCGCGGCGCGTGCGACATCGCCGGCCTCGAGCGCGATACGGACCAATGTCGAGGAGACCGGCTCGCCGGCCCAGGCATAGGGCGGCACGACCGCGACGGGCACGCCTCGCGCGCCTGCGCGGGCCTGCACCATCTCGGGCGAGCCGGCGCGGCCCTGGCCGAAATGGAAGTCATAGCCGCAGACGAGCCCGGCTGCCCCCAGCTTGCCGAGCAGCAGATCATCGACGAAGGCCTCGGCGCTGATCGCCGCGACACCGCGGTCGAAAGGCAGGATAAAGGTCAATGGCAAGCCGGCCTGGCCGAGCAGCTCCAGCTTCACGGCTGGCGGCGTCAAACGGAACACCGGTTGGTCGGGGCGGAAGACGCTGCGCGGATGCGGCTCGAAGGTCAGTGCGGCGGCTTTCGTCCCACGCTCGCCCGCCATCGCGACCGCCACGCGGGTAAGCTCGACATGGCCGCGATGGACCCCATCGAAATTGCCGAGCGCCAGGACCGCACCGCGCAAGGCGTCCGGAACCGGTTTCTCGATGTCGAGAACGAAGGCGGCATGTACGTCAGCAGGCTGCGCGTCGGCAGGCGGCGCATCGGCGGGAAAGGTCATCGATCGCAAGCGTCCGGGCGCCCGAGGAGCCCGGGCCGGAGCAGTGTTTGGCCTCAAGGCCGCAGAGGCGTCAAGGCCAAGAGCGAGACCCGTCATTCTCGGACGAAGCGAAGCGCAGATCCGAGAACCTTTTTCAAGAAAGGGCTTTCCTGCCTGAGATGGCCGGGTCAAGCCCGACCATGACGTTATGGCACGCTCAGACCTTCGACCGCGCAGGCGGCAGCGCGACCCAGGCCTCGCCCTCCAGCACGGCCTTGCCGTCGACCAGGCATTCACAGAACAGCCGCGCCCGCCTGCGCTCGGCCACCAGCTCCACCACCTCGACGCGGGCCGTGACGACATCGCCGATCTTGACCGGCGCAAGGAAGGTCAGGGTCTGCGAGAGATAGACTGCGCCCGGCCCCGGCAGGCGTGTGCCGAGCAGCGCCGAGACGAGGCTTGCGGTCAGCATGCCATGGGCGATGCGCTGGCCGAACTTGGTGCTGGCGGCATAGCGGTCGCAGAGATGGATCGGGTTCGCATCGCCCGAGAGATCGGCGAAAAGCGAGATGTCGCGCTCCATCACGGTGCGCATCAGGCTCTCGTTCTGCCCGATCGACAGATCCTCGAAGGCATGAACCTGATAAAGAGAGCTGGTCATCATCCTGGTCTTCCTGGTCGTGCCGGTGCTCCAGGGCAGCACCTCGGCGCGGCCCGGTTTCTATCTCGCATCTGCGAAAGCCTGTCACAGCCGCCCGGCTTCGACCATTGAACTTTGGTGATCGCCGGCCATTGCAGCCGGCAAAACGGGAAATACCGTTGGGTCACTTCGGCATTGGATTAACCGCTTTGAAACGCCGCAGGACTATGACCGTTGATCCATGGCCGCCCGTTAGAGACGGCACGCAGCCTGGGTATCGCCCCGCCCTGCGAATTTGATGCTTGGAGCACCATAATGGCTCTCGACCCCTCCATGCCGATCCTGGTGGTCGATGATTATCAGACCATGGTCCGAATCATCCGCAATCTCCTGAAGCAGCTCGGCTTCGAGGATGTCGACGATGCATCCGACGGCTCCGCGGCGATCGCCAAGATGCGCGACAAGAAATACGGGCTGGTGATCTCGGACTGGAACATGGAGCCGATGACCGGCTTCGAATTGCTGCGCCGCGTGCGCGAGGAAGATGCGCTGTCGCAGACGCCCTTCATTATCGTGACCGCTGAATCCAAGACCGAAAACGTCATCGCCGCCAAGAAGGCCGGCGTGAACAACTACATCGTCAAGCCGTTCAACGCTCAGACGCTGAAGACCAAGATCGAATCGGTCTGCGCCGCCTGAGCGCCTGCCGCGTTCTCTCGGAAACGCGCCGTTATCCCAGGACGCCCTGCGGGCGCCCAGGATGACGCTCTGAAGACCCTCACCACACCAGATGCGGCAAGGCGTAGTCCGGCCGGTGGCTCTGCTCGGCGAACCAATTGTGCCTGTGCTCCCACGACGCCTCGAGCAGGTCCTGCGCATGGATCCCAGCCAGCACCATGACGCTCGCCGCGCCAAAGCCGTTGGCCCCGGCGATGTCAGTGCGGATCGCATCGCCGATGCCGCAGATGCGTGATCTCTCAACGCCTACGCCACGCTCCCGCTCCATGATCGCGACCGCCATCTCGTAGATCGGCTGGTGCGGCTTGCCGGCATAGATGACCTTGCCGCCGGCCTCTTCATAGGCGAGCGCGATCGAGCCCGCGCAAGGCACGATGCGCCCTCCCCGATCGACCACCAGATCGGGATTGGCGCAGATCAGGGTGAGTTCGCGCCGGGCAAAGTCGGCCAGCATGCCGGCATAGCTCTGCGCCGTCTCGGTCTCGTCGTCGAACAGGCCGGTGCAGAGCACGTAATTCGCCTCCGCCGGCCCGACACGCGGAGCATTAAGCCCCGCGACCAGCGGCAGGTCGCGGTCGGGGCCGAGCATGAAGACAGGCTCGCCGGCGCGCTCCTGGATCAAGGCGCGGCAGACATCGCCGGAGGTCACTATCGCGTCCCAGGCGTCCTTGGGCACATTGAACCCGGCGAGCTGGCGCTCGATCTCGGCGCGCGGGCGCGGCGCGTTGGTGACGAGGACGACGAAGACGCCGCGCTGCCGGGCAGCCACCAGCGCCTCGACGGCGTCGCGATGCGCCACGACGCCGTTATGGACCACGCCCCAGACATCGCAGAGGCAGAGATCGAACCGGTCGGCGATCTCGGAAAAGCCGGTCAGGGCCGTGGTGGCTTTGCTCTTCGATGGCGGCAAGTCTTGATCACTCAAGTCGCGGTCACTCCGGATGGTGTTGGGCGGATTCTACCGCCTGAAGGAAAGCATGATGCCGGAAAATGACAACCGCTTCTCGGCGTCGAGCTCTCATGCACTCGAGCTTTCATGCACCGATGAGGCTAGGAGGGCCAGGGCCCATACGGGCGATCAGGCGCTGGCGCGGCGCAGTACGGAGCGGAACGACTGACGCTCGGGTTTGGCCTCGTCCTGCTCCGGGCTGGCGGGCGGCTGGGGATAGCCGAGGACCTCGGCGGTGGGGCGCGGCAGTGCGGCTTCGCTTGCGGCAGTGGGCGGCGCGGCCTCCGGCTCGGCGAAGACCTCTGGCTTCACCGGGCGCGGCGGCGAGAAGATCAGGCCCTGCGCATAGGTGATGCCGAGCTCGATCATGTCCGCGACGGTCGGGTTGTCGGCGATCTCGTCGGCGACCAGCGCGATCGAGGCCCGCGCCATCATCGACGCCAAATCACCAGCCGCGATGTCGAGCGAACCCTCACCTGCCATCTCGGCCTGGAACAACGTTGCGGGCGCCTTGACGAAGCGAATGCCGCGATCGAACAACGCGATGGGATCGAGCCGCAGATCAGCGACCTGGTCGAGCGCGAAACGCACGCCATTGGCCGACATCGCGCCGAGCAGTCCCAGACTTGCCGGGTCCAGCGCGCGGAAGACGCGCTGCGGCATCTCCACCACGAGGTGGCCATTGTGCTCGCGATATTTGTCGAGAATGCGCGACAGCGTCGCCAGTGCCTTGGACGAACTCCAGGTCGCCTCGCTGAAATTGCAGGAGACGAAGAGCCCACCCTGCTTCGTGCCGAGATGGCGCGCGATCGCCAAAGCGCGCGTCAGCACCAGCGCATCGAGTGTCGGACCGAAGCCGCGCTGCTCGACGACCGACAGGAAATCCTCGGGCAGGAGCAGCGTGTTCTCGTCGACCCGCAAGCGCACCAGCGCCTCGTAGCCGCATGTGCGTCGCTGCGGCAATTGCACGATCGGCTGCAGATGTACCTCGACCTTGCCCTCGGACAAGGCCGTGCTGATCACCGCAGCACGCTTGTCGGCGGCGCGACGTTCGGCGGCGCGCTCAGCCTCCTCGCGTTCGGCCGCGATCGCATCGAGCCGCGCCTGGCGCGCGGCCTCCGGATCGATCACCGGAACCGGCGCCGGCGCGGACTTGGCTGGTGGCGACACCTGCCGCGCTTGCGCCACGATCAATTGGGCGTCGTGGTCGGCGAGCGTGGTCGCAACCTGATGGATGAGATCGCCGAGCAGGCCGACCTCGGCCGTCAATTCGTTGATCGCGGCGCGCGCCGGCGCCGCGTCGGCCTCGCGCATCGGCATCTGTTCGACGCGCTGCGACAGGTTGTCCAGCCTGATCGCATTTGTCGCGAGCCTGACCTTGACCTCGCCGAGGCCGGCGAAGATCTGCTCGCGCTGCGCCAGCAGACGCCGCTCATAGAGCCGGGCCGTGCCGATCAGCCCGCCGCCGCAGAGCAGGAGTCCCGCGGCTGCGCCCAATCCGCCCGGCAGCAGCAAAGTCGCGATCGCGCCGGCCGAAACGCCTGTGACGGCGGCGGCGAGAGGGTGCAATGCGTTCAGGCGGGCAGGGGCCAAGGCAGCATTCGCGCGTTGGGTTGATCGGGACGAATCGGCGAATCACGGGTGTTCCGCAACCTTAACCATAGGTCGGACCGCTTGCGAGCGCCGGGTGGGGGCTTTGCGACTGCAAATGCAGGAAAAACAGTGGATCGCGCGGCGAAGACGGATCAGGGCCGCTTGATCAGGTCCAAGATCGTCGGCCCCAGATCGCTCATGACCCGTTCGATAACCGGAGGGCTGAACCCCCGGCGCTCGAGGAAGAGGCGCGGATCGACGCGAAACAACGGAGACGCCTCGGCTAGGCCCGACACTGCTGCGACGAATCCAGCCTGGTCTCCGGCTCCGGCGTAATGCAGCGCGCGTCCAAGCAGGCTCAGCGGCCCTTCATTTGCCAGGAGCCGGGCGGCATGGCTTTCGGCTTGCTTGTTGGCGCCGGTCAGCCGCGCGCCCAGAAAGGCGAAGAAATCATACCAGGGCGGCCGGCCGCTGCTGAGCGAGACCGCCCGTTCCAGCAGGGGCAAGCCTTCGGCCGGGCGGTTGAGCTGGATGAAACGCGCCCCGAGATCAGCCATGATGTCGGGATCATAGGGGTTGCGCGTCAAAGCCTCGCGGCCAGCTGCCAGCGCCTCGTCGGGCTGCCCACGTGCGAAGAGCACGTCCATCATCGCCTGCAGGGCGCGGGCGCTGGACGGCGCCAGGCGAACTGCGTTCAGCGCCGCGCTCAGCGCCCGGTCGAGCGGCGGGCCGGGCTGCAGATTCAAGCCGGCGGTGTATTCGTCGAGGGTCAGGAGGGCGAGCTGCGACCAGGCCGCGTGGAAGTTCGGATCCTTCTCGAGCATGCCCTCCAGGCAGGTGCGCGCCGCCAGATGGTCCTCCGCCTTCATCGTCAGGCGGAAATCGAGAGCTTGGAAGATGCAGCGCATCGCCGGCGAAATGATCGAGGACTGCCTGAAATCGGCATGGATGACGCCGAACGGCTCGGCCAGGCGGATCGCCAGGCGCCGGGCGATTTCCGGCAATTCTGGATCCTCTGCATTGAACCGGAACTTCCTGTTGCTGGAGCCGGTCCAGACGATGCGCCCATCCTTGACCGCGCGCAGTCTCGCCGCGCTCTCGGTGACATCGCCGAAACGCGTCGCGCTCAGCTCGAAGACGTAGTCGGCATCGACCGTCGTCGCGCGCGGGTCGAGCGGGGCCTTCACGGTCACGAGATCGTCGAAGCCGGCGATCGCGTCGGCCAGAAGCGCCACGAACCGGCGCGCGATCTCGTTCGCCATCGGGTCAGGCGGCAACTCGCCGATCACGATCGCCAGGACGGGCAGATGCGCCGCAGTGGTGGATGTCGTCGGCTTCACCGCCCGCTCGACCGGAACGCTCTGCTGCAAAACGCCCGGCTGCAATGAGCGTGCGCCGGACACCGGGGGCTCATCGTCCCGGATACGATACCAGGAGGCCAGCGACGCCAATCCGAGCAGGAGCGCCAAGCCAGCGCCCAGCAGCCAGCGGCGCGAGACGGCGGCATCGGGACGCCGGGGCGCCTCCTCCTGCGCCACGGCATCGCCCGCAGCCGCGGTCGCGGCGTCGACCCCGGCGCGCTCATCGATCTCGAATGCCGGTACATAGGCGCCCACCGGGATCGCGATGCGGACCGGATCGTCGGCGCCCTCGCCGAGATAATATTGCCCAAGCGCCTTGCGCAGGCGGCCCGCCTCGACGCGTACGATCGGGTCCGATTGCGGATCGAAATCGGGCGGGCGGCCGAAGGCCTCCACCGCCACGGTATATCCCTTCAGCTCGGCGCTGCGCCCGTCGAGCGCGCGATCGACGATGAAGGTCAGGAAGGCGGAAAGCTGCGGCGCACCGCGGAACAGGTCCGAAGCCAGGACACGATCGAGCCCCGCGCGAATCACTGCGGCTCTCTGCTCGTCCAGCCTGACGCCGGCTTGACCGCTTGAGACCATTGGGGTCTGGCCCAGTTTGTCGCTCCCCTTGTTCAGACTAGCTTAGACACGACGTAACGTCACCCGGCAAAGAATGATGGGTCGACTCTCGTGGCGCGCAGGGATGCCCCGATGCGACGGCGATTTACAGCCCGGATCGTACTGTTAGGTTGAGAGACGCTTAACCCCACGAGGACGCCTTGATGACATCCGCCACGCAGCCGCTGGGCACGCCGAACAATCTCGAAGCCTTTTGGATGCCGTTCACGGCGAACCGCTCGTTCAAGCAGAATCCGCGCATGATCGCGCGCGCCGAGGGGATGTTTTATTACACACCGGAAGGAAAGCCGGTGATGGACGGAACGGCAGGGCTGTGGTGCTGCAATGCCGGCCACGCCCGCAAGCCGATCATCCAGGCTATCCAGGCTCAGGCCGAGGAGCTCGATTACGCACCTTCCTTTCAGTTCGGCCACCCCAAGGTCTTCGCGGCCGCCGCCCGCATCGCCTCCCTGGCGCCGGGTGATCTCGACCATGTCTTCTTCGCCGGCTCCGGTTCGGAGGCCGCGGACACCGCGCTGAAGATCGCGCTCGCCTATTGGAACGTCACGGGAAAGGGCTCGAAGACCCGGCTGATCGGCCGCGAGCGCGGCTATCACGGCGTCGGCTTCGGCGGCATTTCTGTCGGCGGCATGGTCAACAACCGCAAATTTTTCGGCAGCCTGCTCGCTGGCACGGACCATTTGCCGCATACCTATGACCGCGAGAAGCAGGCCTTCAGCAAGGGCGAGCCGGATTACGGCGCGCATTTCGCCGATGACCTCGACCGCATCGTCGCGCTGCATGACGGCTCGACCATCGCCGCCGTTATCGTCGAGCCGATGGCCGGCTCGACCGGCGGGCTTCCGGCTCCGAAGGGCTATCTCAAGCGCTTGCGCGAACTCTGCGACAAGCATGGCATCCTGCTGATCTTCGACGAGGTCATCACCGGCTTCGGCCGCCTCGGCTATGCCTTCGCCGCGGAGCGTTACGGCGTCATCCCCGACATGATCACCTTCGCCAAGGGCGTGACCTCGGGCACCGTGCCGATGGGCGGCGTGATCGTGCGCAAGCACATCTACGACGCCTTCATGAACGGCCCCGACAACGCCATCGAGCTGTTCCACGGCTACACCTATTCCGGCCATCCGCTGGCAGCCGCCGCCTGCCTGGCGACACTCGACGTCTACCGCGAAGAAGGCCTGTTCGAGCGCGCCCGCGAGATGGAGCCGGCCTGGGCCGACGCCCTGATGACGTTGAAGGGCGAGCCAAATGTGGTCGACATCCGTCAGGTCGGGATCGTGGGTGCCATCGATCTCGCGCCGCGGGCCGACGGTGTCGGCAAGCGCGCCTTCGAAGCGATGGACCGCCTCTTCCGCGAGGAAGGGCTGATGGTCCGCACCGCCGCCGACACGATCGCCTTCTCGCCGCCGCTGATCATCACCGAAAGCCAGGTCGGGGAGCTGGTCGACAAGCTGCGCCGGGGGATCCGGGCGGTGGCAGCCTGAGCGCTTTCCCTTCTCTCCACCAAGATCGGGCTTGCCCGATCTTGGCAAAGTTCATGCCCATGTCGGAAACATCCGACATGGGCGGGAGAATCTGCCGGGCGCAGTGAAGCGAATGAGAAAAGGGTCGCTCGCGCGACCCTTTTCTTCGTCTGTCGAGAGGCTTCCCTCATCCGAGAGAAGAAGGCTCAGGCCGCCTTCTTCGCCGTGCCGTAATAGCTCTCGCCCATCTTCGCCATGCGCTTGAGCTGCTTGTTCGGCTTGAAGCGCTCGCCATGCTTCTTCGCCAGGGCCTCGCAGAGCTTCACGAAGGCGGCCGCGCCCATATTGTCGATATAGCTCAGCGTCCCGCCCGAATAGGGCGCGAAGCCGAAGCCGATGATCGAGCCGACATCGGCCTCGCGCGGATCGGTGACGACGCCCTCCTCATAGGTGCGCGCCGCCTCCAGGGCCTGCGTCACCAGGAGGCGGTGCTTGAGTTCCTGCATGTCGACGCTCTCGGGGTCGAGATGCGTCGCAACCAGATCCGCCAGCCCCGGCCAGAGCCGCTTCGGCCCGGCTTCGGGATAATCGTAGAAGCCCTTCTTGTTCTTGCGGCCGAGCCGACCATGCGTCTCGACCATCTCGGCCAGCAGCTTCTCCTGCGCCGGATCGACCGCGCCCTCGCCGAGCTGCGCCTTGGTCGCCCTCAGCACCTTGTAGGCGAGATCGACCGCGACCTCATCGTTCAGGGAGAGCGGGCCGACCGGCATGCCGGCCTGCTTGCCCGCCTGCTCGATCATCGCCGGCGGCACGCCTTCCATCAGCATGAGATGGCCCTCGCGGATGTAGTTGCCGACGCAGCGATTGGCGTAGAAGCCGCGCGTGTCGTTGACCACGATCGGCGTCTTCTTGATGGCGCGGACGAAGTCGAGCGCCATGGCGAGCGCCTTCTTGCCGGTCTTCTTGGCCATGATGATCTCGACCAGCAGCATCTTCTCGACCGGCGAGAAGAAATGGATGCCGATGAAATTCTTCGGCCGCCCACTATGTTCGGCCAGCCCCGTGATCGGCAGGGTCGAGGTGTTGGAGCCGAAGATCGCCTTGGGCGCAATCACGGCCTCGACCTTGGCGATGACCTCGGCCTTGACCTTGGGATCCTCGAACACGGCCTCGACGACCAGGTCGCAGCCCTTCAGCGCGGCATAATCGGCGGTGGCGGTGATGCGCCCGAGCAGCGCATCGCGATCGGCCGTCTTGGCGCGGCCCTTCATGATCTGGTCGGAGACCAGCTTGTGCGAATAGGCCTTGCCCTTGTCGGCCGCCTCCTGGTCGCGGTCGACCAGCACAACCTCGAGCCCGGCCTGCGCCGTGACATAGGCGATGCCGGCGCCCATGAAACCGGCGCCGACGACGCCGACCTTCTTGAGCCTGCTCGGCGGCACGTCGGCTGGGCGGCGCGCGCCCTTGTTCAGTTCCTGCATCGAGACGAAGAGCGAGCGGATCATCGAGGCCGCCTCCTTCGTCCGCAGGATTTTCGCGAAATAGCGGCTCTCCACCTTCAGCGCGAGATCGATCGGCAGTTGCAGCCCCTCATAGACCGCCGAGAGGATGGCGCGGGCGGCCGGGTAATTGTCATTGGTCTCGCGGCGATAGATCGCATTGGCCGGCGGCCAGATCTGCATGCCGGCCGGCGAATAGACCTTGTTGGAGGGCAGCTTGAATTTCGGATCATCCCAGAGCGCCTTGGCCTGCGGATTGGCCTTGAGCCACTCCTTGGCGTTGGCGACGAGCTGGTCGCGCGGCACAACCGCATGGACGAGACCGGTGTTGCGTGCGGGCAAGGCTTTGATCTGCTCGCCCTTGAACATCATCTGCAGCGCGTCGCCGGTCTGCATCAGGCGCGAGACGCGTTGCGTGCCGCCAGCACCGGGGAAGAGCCCGACCTTGATCTCGGGCAGGCCGACGCGGGTCGAGGCATCATCCGAGACAACGCGATACTGGCAGGCGAGCGACAGCTCGAAGGCGCCGCCCAGGCAGATTCCATGGATCGCCGCCGCGAAGGGTTTCCCGCAGGTCTCGAGCTTGCGGTAGAGCAGCGAGAGCTTGCGGCTCTCGTCGAAGAAGCTCTGCATCGCGACCTGCTCGCCCTTCTCCTTGGCCAGGGCGACATAGAGATCGCGCAGGCCCTGCAGCATGGTGAGGTCGGCGCCGCCGGAAAAGCTCTCCTTGCCGGAGGTGATGACGCAGCCCTTGATCGCCTCGTCGCCTGCGACCTTGTCGATGATCTGGTCGAGCTCGCCCATCAATTCGGGCGTGATGACGTTCATCGAGCGGCCGGGCATGTCCCAGGTCGCGGTGGCGATGCCGTCGGAATCGGTTTCGAAGCGGAAATTGGTGAGGTTCATTGGTAGCCTCCCTGCCTTCTCCCCTTGGGGGAGAAGGTGCCGAGCGCAGCGAGGCGGATGAGGGAAGTCCGCACGCCATGCTTCGGGTGAAATTGTTGTCCTTCCCTCATCCGACCCGGCTACGCCGGGCCCCCTTCTCCCCCGAGGGGAGAAGGGGAAACTCACACCCGTTCGATGATGGTTGCGACGCCCATGCCGGCCGCCACGCACAAGGTCACCAGGGCGGTGTTCTTGTCGGTGCGCTCCAGCTCGTCGAGCACGGTGCCGAGGATCATCGCGCCGGTCGCTCCCAGCGGGTGGCCCATCGCGATCGCGCCGCCATTCACGTTGAGGATGGCGTCATCGATGTCGAAGGCCTGCTGATAGCGCAGCACCACGGAGGAGAAGGCCTCGTTCAGCTCGAACAGGTCGATGTCCTTGGTCGTCATGCCGGCCTTGCGCAGCACGAGCTCGGTGACATCGACCGGGCCGGTCAGCATCAAGGCAAGGTCGGAGCCGATGGTGGCGAAGGCCTTGATGCGGGCGCGGGGCTTCAGGCCCGCCGCCTTGCCGCCCTTCTTCGAGCCGACGAGCACAGCCGCCGCGCCGTCGACGATGCCCGAGGAGTTGCCGGCATGGTGGACGTGGTTGACGAATTCGACATCGGGATGGGCTGCGGTCGCGACCGCATCGAACCCACCCATCTCGCCCATCTGGACGAAGGAGGCTTTCAAGCCAGCCAGCGTCTGCATGTCGGTGTTGGGGCGGATGGTCTCGTCGCGATCAAGCAGGATCAGGCCGTTGACGTCCTTGACTGGGATCACCGAATTCTTGAAACGCCCGGCCTCCCAGGCGGCGGCGGCGCGCTTGTGCGAGCGCACCGCAAAGGCATCGACATCATCGCGCGAGAAGCCGTATTTCGTCGCGATCAGATCGGCCGAGACGCCTTGGGGCATGAAATAGGTGTCGATCGCGACGCTGGGATCGACCGCGATGCCGAAGCCCGAGGCGCCCATGCCGACGCGGCTCATGCTCTCGACGCCGCCGCCGATCGCCATCTCCTTCTGGCCCGACATCACCTGCGCGGCGGCGAGGTTCACCGCGTCCAGCCCGGAGGCGCAGAAGCGGTTGATCTGCACGCCCGGCACTTCCTTGCCGTAGCCTGCCTTGAGCGCGATGGTGCGAGCAATGTCGGCGCCGGCCTCGCCGACAGGATCGACGCAGCCGAAGACGACGTCCTCGACGAGCTTGGTGTCGAGGTTGTTGCGCTGCTTGATCGCGCGCAGCGTCTGCGTGCCGAGTTCGATCGCGGTGACCTCGTGCAGGGAGCCATCGGCCTTGCCCTTGCCGCGCGGCGTGCGGACGTGGTCGTAGATGAATGCATCAGCCATCAAGGGCCTCCCGGCATTTTGTTGTTGGGCAGTCGGCAATGGGCAGTCGGCAGTCGGGTAGGCAGAGGTTACGACTGCCTACTGCCGACGGCCCATTGCCCGTCTATCAGAACTGGTCCGCGCTCAGCGCCATGGTGCTGTCGGCTCCCGAGGTGATCCGGGCCAGATGCGCGGCCGTCTCCGGCAGGCTGCGCTCCATGAAGAAGCGCGCCGTCACCAGCTTGGTGTTCATGCGCTCGGTCGCTCCATTGGCGCCGGCCTTGAGCTTGTCCTGCGCGACCTTGGCCATCTTCACCCACATATAGCCGAGCGAGACGAGGCCGAGCAGATGCATGTAGTCGCTCGCGCCGGCACCGGCATTGTCGGGCTTGGCGAGGGCATTGTTCATGAACCACATCGTCGCCTGCTGGAGATGGCCGAGCGAGAGCTGGAGCGGCCCGAGCAGGGGCTTCAGCCCTTCATCCTCGGCATTGTCCTTGAGGAAGCCCGCAACCTCGTTGAAGAAGGCCATGATGGCGCGGCCGCCATCGCGCCCGAGCTTGCGGCCGACGAGATCCATGGCTTGGACGCCATTGGCGCCCTCATAGATCATGGCGATGCGGGCATCGCGGACGAATTGCTCGACGCCGGTCTCGGCGATGTAGCCGTGACCGCCGAACATCTGCTGCGCCTTCACCGCATTGTCGAAGCCGGTATCGGTCAGCACGCCCTTGAGCACCGGCGTCATCAGGCCGAGCTGGTCATCGGCCGCCTGGCGCTCGGCGGCGTCGGTGGAGCGATGGGAGATATCGGACTTGATCGCGTTCCAGATCACGAAAGCGCGGGCCGCCTCGTTGAAGGCCTTGATCGACATCAAAGTGCGGCGCACATCGGGATGCACGATGATCGGATCAGCCGCCTTGTCGGGGCTTTTCGCGCCGGTCAGCGCGCGGCCCTGGACGCGCTCCTTGGCATAGACGACGGCGTTCTGATAGGCGACCTCGGACTGCGCCAGCCCCTGGATCGCGACGCCGAGGCGCGCCTCGTTCATCATCACGAACATGGCGTTGAGGCCCTTGTTCTCGGCGCCGATGAGCCAGCCCTTGGCCCCGTCATAGTTCATGACGCAGGTCGAATTGCCGTGAATGCCCATCTTGTGCTCGATCGAGCCGCAGGAGACGTGGTTGTTCTCGCCGACGGAGCCATCCGCGCCGATCGCGTTACGCGGCACGACGAAGAGCGAGATGCCCTTCACGCCTGCTGGGGCGCCCTCGATGCGGGCGAGCACGAGATGGATGATGTTGCGGGTGATGTCCTGCTCACCGGCCGAGATGAAGATCTTGGTGCCAGTGATGGCATAGGAGCCGTCGCCATTGGGCACGGCCTTGGTCTTGATCAGGCCGAGATCGGTGCCGCAATGCGGCTCGGTCAGGTTCATGGTACCCGACCACTCGCCCTCGATCATCTTCGGCAGATAGGTGCGCTTCTGCTCGTCCGAGCCGTGGACATAGAGCGCCGCGATCGCGCCCATGGTCAGGCCGGGATACATCGCGAAAGCCATGTTCGCCGAGGAGGCGAACTCGTTCATGACGGCACCCAGCGTATAGGGCAGGCCCTGGCCGCCATATTCGGGGTCCATGGCAAGACCGATCCAGCCGGCGCCGGCATAGGTCTCATAGGCCGCCTTGAAGCCCTTGGGCGTCGTCACGGAGCCATCGGCGTTGCGCGTGCAGCCTTCCTGGTCGCCCGAGTGGTTCAAAGGCTGGAGGATCTCCTCGCAGACCTTCGCACCTTCCGCCAGCACGGCCTCGACCACATCGGGCGTCGCGTCGGCAAAGCCCGGCAGGTTGTTGTAGCGCTCGATATTGAAGACGTCGTTCAACAGGAAAAGCGTGTCTTCGACGGGTGCCTTGTAGACCGGCATGTTCATCCTCCCTCTCGTCGCGACGCCGGCCCGCCAGATCACCGCGGGGGCCACATCAGAATAGTTCATATGTAAACTATCAGGGCAGACTTGGCAAGGTGAGTTTCAAAAAGAGGCAATTGCCTCATGCGCAATCGGACCACCCTTCCGCGCGGCGCGCAACAGCCGCAAGACAGCAAAAAGCCCCGGGCGGCTGCCCGGGGCTTTTTGCGGAAAAACGGAGTTCCCTGAAAGCTGGCTACTGCGAAAAATCGGCCCCCACTTCTCGCATGCCGCCCTTCAAAGGCGCCTCGTATCCTGGTCGAAGGTGCTCAGCCCTTGCGGAAGCGCGCTTGCGTCGCTTCCAGCTCAGCGATCGCTTCCTCGATCTCCTTGCGCTGGCTGCGCAGCAGCTCGAGCTGCTCCGTGACCTGCTCATGGCTGAGCTGCAGGCCGCCAACGGACGCCGAACCCTCGGCGGCCTCGCCCTTCTTCTCTTCATTGGCGAGCATCGCGCGGATCTCGACCAGCGTGAAACCGAGCTGCTTGCCCTTCAGGATCAGGGCCAGGCGAGCGCGGTCGCGGCTCGAATAAATCCGGGTCATGCCGGAGCGGGCCGGAGCGAGCAGGCCGCGCGATTCATAGAAGCGCAGCGTGCGCAAGGTCACATCGAAATCGCGGGCGAGATCGCTGATGGTGAAGCCACCGACGGATTCGGTCTCGGTGACGGCAGGGTTGGGCGAGCGGCCTTCATGAGTCGAGGCAGCCGCCAAAGCGAAGCTTGGGCGCGACATTAAGGGTGCATTCCTTGCGGGTTGGGTCTCGGGAACGCCGACCATGCAGGTGGCGATCATCCCTTCGGCAACAGATAGCCGGCTGCTTCCCCTAGCGTCAGGTAATGTGGCGCTTCCGTGAGGTAAGTTACCGTTATACGCGCCCCGCTCGGGGCCGGCCTCTGCGCCCGTTCGTAAAAAATTAACTCCCGACCCCACAATCTTAACTGACTGTTTACCACGGTCGCCAAAAGTCTGCTCTGCGGATCGGCGTCCCGTCAGCAGCAACGTAATCTTCACGGATCGCCACATTCGCAAGGAAAGCAGCGGTGTCAGGGGCCCGCGCCTTTCCGATGAGGACGAGCCCCGTAGGCGAGCGACAACATGGCCACTAGCTTGCCCTGGAGCGTCAAGGGCGTTGATCCGCGCACCCGCGACGCCGCGAAAGCCGCAGCCCGCCGAGCCGGCATGACGCTTGGCGAATGGCTCGACAACAAGATTCGCGAAGAGGCCGGCGAGGCGGAGCCCGAGCAGGCCGCGCCCGAGCAACTCGACATCGCAGCGCTTTCGGAACGTCTCGCCAAACTGTCCCAGGGGCAGATGGACACCTCCTCGCACGCGGCCGCCAGTGCCGCTCAGCAGGGCGCCAGTGAGCTCTCGCGCGGCGAGATCGACGCCGTGATCAATCAGGCGGCCGCCGTCGAACGCCTGACCCGCGAATCCAGCGCCAAGACGGCCGGTGCGCTCGACTCGATCACCCGTTGGATCGAAAAGACCGAAAGTCGCATCACCTCCAGCGAGCGCGCCGCCGCCGAGCGCCAGGAGCGCGCGACCAGCGTCATCGCCGATGCGATCAAGACCATGGGCGAGCGCCTCGTCGAGATGGAGCGCAAGGCCAGCGAAGCGAAACAGGCCCAAGCCCAGATCCAAGCCCAGACCCATGCCAAGGCAATGCCGGCCCCGCGCCTCGCCTTCAGCCGCGACGGCCTGGCCGAAGCCGTGAACGACATCCGCACCCGCCAGCGCGTCCTCGACGTCGACGGGCAAGCCCCGCCGGCGCGCCGCTCGGTCCCGGAAAACCGGATCGCAGCGCTGCGCCAGGATCTGCGCGAGTTGAGCAACCGGATCGTGCCCGCCTCGCCAGAGGCGGAGGCGCCGCATCAGCGCATGCGCGCCACCCCGGCCCAGCGTCCGGCCCCTGCTTCAGCCCCGCTCCAGGGCAACCCGATCGAGGCGATGCTGGCCGATCTCGGCGCGCGGCTCGACAAGCTCGACAAGCGCGATCGCCTGGACCCGATCATGAAGCCGCTGGCGCGGATCGAGTCGGACGTCTCGCGCCTGTCGCAGGAGCGTTCGGCCGAGGGCTATCAGCGCTTCGAGCTCGAAATCGCCCATCTCGCCGCCAAGGTCGATGCGCTCGTCGCGCGCGGCGGCGACCGCAGCGTCATCGCCCCGGTCCTGCGCGATATCGCCGAATTGCGTGACATGGTGCGGGCGCCGGCCGCCGACCCCCGCATGGACACCCTGTCGCAGCAGATCTCGTCGCTGTCCACGGAACTGGCGCAATTGCGCGAAGCGCAGCCGGACGGGCGCGAGATCCGCAGTCTCTCGCAGGCTATCGAGGATGTGCGCGACGCCATCCTGTCCGACCGCGCCCATGACCGTCAGGCCGATCCCACGCAGCTGACCTCGCTGTCGCGCCAGATCGAGAACCTGGCCGACAAGATCGACACCTTGCCGGCGATGCGGCCCGAGGTGATCAACGCCCAGGCGGAGCAGCTCTCGGCGCGGCTCAACGAAATGGACGCTTCGGGACGCGGTGTCTCGCATGTCCTGTCCGACCGCATCGAGGCGCTGGTGATCCGGCTGGAGGACATGGCCGGCAGGGACTTGGCCGGCAAGGACTTGGCCGGCCGACAGCCCGACCAGCTCGAGAGCCGCATCGACGCCCTGCAGGAGAGCATCGAGACCCTGGCCGAGCAGGGCCCGGTCGCCGTGACGCGGCAGATCGAAGCCCTGGCCGGCCGCATCGAGAGCCTGGCTGCAGCGAGCAACCTGTCCCAGATCATCAGCGAGGGCAAAGGCCCGCAAGTCGCCCGCGTCGATCTGCGCCCGATCGAGGACATGCTGCGCGGCCTCGCCGAGAAGATCGACGAGGCTGGCCGCCCCGGCGCGGAAACCGGCGCCTTCGACGCGCTGGAGCAGCAGATCTCCGGCCTTGCCCAGAGGCTCGACACCGCCGCGGCGACGCGCTCCGCCGAGACCGGCATCGAGCGGACCTTGCAGGATCTCGTCGTCCATCTGCAGACGCTGCGGCAGGACGCCACCGCCGCCGCCGAGCGCGCGGCGCGCGCCGCCATGGCCGATATGGGGAGCAAGGGCGGGCCGGCCAGCGGCATCGCCGAGATCAGCAATCTGCTCTCGGGCCTGCGCGACACCCATGTCTCCTCCGGGCGCGAGACACAGGACGCGATCGGCGCCGTCCACCAGACGCTTGAAACCGTGATCTCGCGGCTCGCCAGCATCGAGGCCGAGCTTGCCGCCGAGCGGCAAGGCCCGGCCCCGCGCCCGGTGATGCCGCCCCGTCATGCCGAACAAGCGCAGTCCGCCGCCCGTGCGTCGGAGCCGGCGGCGAGCGTCAGCATCGCCCGAGAAGATCGCATCGCCCAAGCCGATCGTTTTCCCCAAGAGGACCGCATCGCCACTGAGCGCCCGCGCGCGGGCCAGCCCGAGGCATCCTCGCCGGTCGCGGCCTCGCTCGATCTGCCGCTGGAGCCCGGCTCGGGCCGCCCGCGCGTCAGCACCACCACCGCGCCGCAGGATGCGCAATCGGTCCGCCAGAGCCTGATCGCCGCGGCACGGCGCTCCGCCAAGGCCGCGACCGAAGCCAGCACGACGCCGGCCGCGACGAGCGAGCCCGCCAAGGGCAGCGGCCGCCTGAAAGAGATCATGGAGAAGCGCCGCAAGCCGCTTCTGCTCGGCCTTGCCGCGCTCGTGCTCGCCATGGGCACAGCTCATGTCGTGACCGGCGCGCTGCAAGGCGGCGGCACGGGCAAGCCGGCCAACGCCGAGGCGGTCGACATCCCCGCCGCACCGCCGGCTCCGGCTCCCGTCCCGGCGACGCCTGCGCCCGCCAAGGACCAGACCTCCGCCCTCCCGCCGGTGTCTGCACCGTCGATCAGCGCGGCGCCCGCCTTCATGAGCCCCGCCCAGGCCGCCATCACCATTCCGGAAGCGGCTCCGGCTGCGGAGCCGCTTGCGACCGCTTCCGCGCCTCCCGCCCAGACCGCGGTCCTGACGGTCACGGGCATCGACGAGCTTCCGGCCGGGCTCGGCAGCGTGGGCCTGCGCAAGGCAGCACTCGCGGGCGATGCACGCGCTGTCTATGAAGTCGCCAGCCGCGCGGCCGACGGCCCGGGCCCCGGCCGCGACCCCAAGTTGGCGCTGCGCCTGTTCGAGCGCGCCGCCGTGGCCGGGCTCGCCCCGGCCCAGTTCCGCCTCGGCAATATGTTCGAGAAGGGCATCGGCACCACGCGCGACGCCTCGCTGGCGCGGGTCTGGTACACACGCGCCGCCGAGCGCGGCAACGCCAAGGCCATGCACAACCTCGCCGTGCTGCATGCCGAGGGCGCCTCCGGCAAACCCGACTACGCCACCGCGACGGAGTGGTTCCGCAAGGCCGCGGAACTCGGCGTGCGCGACAGCCAATACAACCTCGCCATCCTGCTCGGGCGCGGCCTCGGTGCGCCGACCGATCTCGGCCAATCCTATCTCTGGTTCTCCATCGCCGCCGCCCAGGGCGACGAGGACGCCAGCCGCAAGCGCGACGAGGTCGCCCAGCGCCTGAGCCCCGGCGATCTCGCCACCGCCAAGGCCGCCGCCGAGAGCTGGAAGCCGAAGGCGCTCGAAGCCACCGCCAACGACGTGACCCCACCCGGCAAGGGCTGGGACGAGGCGCCGAGCGCGACCACCAAAAAGCCCGCCAAGCCGGCGCATGGCTGAACCCACGACATGACAGGCGCGCAAGAGCATTTCCGCGTTTCTTCGAAACGCCGAAATGCTCTACCTTCTTGTTTTATCGCATTTTCTTCACGCGAACCGGTGTCCACTTCGCTCGAAAATGCTCTAATGCCTGTTTTCGCTTTCAACGTCACGGTTTCGACGCGTTGGCGCGCCATGACGGGACGAGGCCTCCAGTCACCGGCCGGGACAAAACTCCCTTTTTCGCAACGATAAGGATTTGTCTAACCCGATTGGTGCAATCTGGGACGATCCGGCGCCGGGCTTCAGCAAAAGCGCGCCGGGACGCGAGGACCAAGGGTGCAGATCTACCTTCCGATCGCCGAACTCCCGATCAGCATCCTGATGGTGCTGGGCCTCAGCGGCGCGGTCGGCTTCATCTCCGGCCTGTTCGGCGTCGGCGGCGGCTTCCTGCTGACGCCGCTCCTGATCTTCCTCGACATTCCGCCCGCAGTCGCGGTCGCGACCGTTGCCGCGCAGGTCGCCGGCTCCTCGACCACCGGCGTCCTGACCTATTGGCGAAGGCGCGCGCTCGACTTCAAGCTCGGCGGCGTCCTCGTTGCCGGCGGCATATTGGGCACCGTGCTCGGCGTGCTGTTCTTCAATCTGATGCGCAGGCTCGGCCAGCTCGAGCTCGTCATCACCTTGTCCTATGTGACCCTGTTCACGATCATCGGCGGGCTGATGCTCTACGACGCCCTGCGGGCGATGTGGCGCGTGCGGGCGGGCAGGCCGGCGCGGTTGCGGCGGCGGGCGGGAACACATCCCTGGTGGATGGGCCTGCCGCTGCGGATGCGCTTCTATCGCTCCCAGCTCTACGCCAGCGTGATCCCGATCGCGCTGCTGGCGATCGTGATCGGCTTCATCGGTGCGGTGCTCGGCGTCGGCGGCGGCTTCATCCTGGTGCCGGCGCTGATCTATTTCTTCCGCATCCCGACCGCCGTCGTCGTCGGCACTTCGCTGTTCCAGATCCTGGTGACGATGACCGGCGCGACCATCCTGCACGCGCTGACCAACCAGTCGGTCGACCTGATCCTTGCGGTTCTCCTGCTGCTGGGCGGTGTCATCGGCGCACAGTTCGGCGGGCGGGCGGCGCGCAACCTCAATGTCGAATCCTTCCGCCTGTTGCTGGCGCTCCTGATCCTCTCCGTCGGCCTGCGCTTCGCCATCGAATTGTTCATCGCGCCGACCGAGCCCTTCTCCGTGATCGTGACGGAGGGCATACGGTGAGACACTCCCTTACAATCCTGCTGCTGGCGACACTGGCCGCGCTCACGGCCGCCTCGGCGCGCGCCGAGACATTGATCGCGGCGATGTCGAGCCATCAGATCCAGATCAACTCCAACTACACCGGCGACCAGCTCACGGTCTTCGGGCTGGTCGAGCGCGACGGGCGCACCGCCGCGCGTGGCGATCCCTACGACATCATCGTCACCGTGCGCGGCCCGCGGCGCATGCTTCTGGTGCGTGAAAAGGAGCGGCTCGGGCCGATCTGGATCAACCGCACCCAGCGGCGCTTTCCCGACAACTCGGTCTTCCTGGCGGTGGCGAGCAACCGGCCGCTCAACGAGATCATGAGCGAGGAGACCGCGCGGCGCGAGCGGATAGGCATTGAAAACGCCCAGCGCCTGCCCGATCCAGGGCTCGATTTCGGCCGGACGACAGCGCGCTTCAAGGACGGCATGATCCGCATCCTCGCGGAGAAGGGGCTCTATTCCCAGGAGGCGCGCGGCGTCACCTTCCTCTCCAACACGCTGTTCAGCGCGCCGATCCCGGTGCCGGCCACGGCGCCGACCGGGTCCTACGAGATCGACATCGTGCTTTATGCCGGGGGCGTGCCGCTGGCCCGGCAATCGACCAATTTCGAGGTGGTCAAATCCGGCATAGAGCAGCGCCTGGCCACGGGCGCCTATGAGCATTCCCTGCTCTACGGCCTCGCGACCGTCGCGCTTGCGCTGTTCTTCGGGTGGCTGTCCAGCGTCGTCTTCCGCAAGGATTGAGCGAAAGCCTTCAGCCGATCAGCAGGCCATAGGCGAAGAAGGGCGCCATCGTCCCCTCCTCGATCCGTGTCAGATCCTCAGTGAGTTCGACCAGCCCGTCGGTGCGGGTCAATGAGGTCAGGACGCCGGCCCCGTCCTGCGGGTGCTTGCGCGCAACCATGACGCCGTCGGTGGCCGGCGTCAGCGAGACCCGGACATATTCGCGCCGGCCCGCCTTCTTGGCGTAGGGAAAGCCGAGCCGCACCGGCAGCGGCGTCGGCGCGACATAATCGGCGCCCGCAAGCCGCGCGAGCAGCGGGCGCGCGACGAAGGCGAAGGTGACGAAGACCGCGACCGGATTGCCGGGCAAGCCGATGAAGGGCGTGGCGCCGACGAGCCCTATCGCGACGGGGCGGCCGGGCTTGATGCCGATGCGCCAGAACGCCAGCGAGCCGGCGCGCTCGACCGCCGCCTTGACGTGGTCCTCCTCGCCGGTCGAGACGCCGCCCGAGGTCAGGATCAGATCGCAAGAGGCAGCCGCCTCGGAGAGACGCAGCGCCAGGCTGACGGGCTCGTCGCGCAGGATGCCGAGATCGACGACCTCCGCGCCGGCGCGCGCGACCATGGCGCGCAGCAGGCTGCGATTGGCGTCGTAGATCGCCGCGGGCGCGAGCGCTTCGCCCGGCTCGGTCAGTTCGTCGCCGGTCGAGAAGATCGCGACGCGCGGCCGGCGATGAACGCTCACTTCGATCAGCCCGAGCGCCGCCAGGAGCGCGAGATCCTGCGGCCGCAGGCGCTGTCCGGTCTTCAGGGCGGTTTCGCCACGCGCGATATCCTCGCCCGCCGGGCGGGCATTGGCGCCGATCTTCAGCCCGGCCGGCAGCCTGACGAAGCCGTCATCGAGCCCGACATCCTCCTGCATGAAGACCGTATCAGCGCCCGGCGGCATCGGCGCGCCGGTGAAGACCCGCACCGCGACGCCCGCCGTCGCGGTGCCCGACGCGTCCGCTCCCGCAGCGACCCGGCCCCGCAGACGCAGGCGGCTCTCCCCGGCGGGGGCCAGATCGGCGAAGCGCACGGCATAGCCATCGACAGCCGAATTGGCGAAGGGCGGCAGGTCGAGCCCCGCCACGACATCCTGCGCCAGAACGCGGCCATCGGCCTCGGCGAGCGCGATAGTCTGCGCTCCCGCCAATGGCGCGACCAGGGAGCCGGCGCGCTCGGCTGCCTGCTCGACGCTCATCAACGCGCCGAAGGCTTCCTCATCCTTGCTGAGCTGGGCCATGACGTCCTCACTCTTCCCCGTGTCGCCCTTGCCCGTGTCGCCGCGCCAGCACGGCAGCGAGCGGCTCGGCCGCCGCCAGCGCGATATCGGCGACCGCTGCGATGTCGTCGAGGTCGACCACCGGGCGCCCCGCTTCGGGAAAGGCGCTGTCGCTCACCACTGCCAGGATGCTCGAATCTTCGGGATGCAAGGGCGGCTTGCCATTGGCTAAGCGGTAAATCTCGATCTTGGCGTGCGGGTCGCGCTTGAAGCCCTCGATGATGACGAGATCGACCGGCGACAGTCGCCCGAGCAATTCGCCGAGCTTCGCCTCCGGCTCGCCGCGCAACTCGCGCATCAGGGCCCAGCGCCGTTCCGAGGAGATCAGGACCTCGCGCGCGCCGGCCTGGCGATGCGCGTAGGAATCCTTGCCGGGCGTGTCGAGATCGAAGGCATGGTGGGCGTGCTTGAGCGTCGAAACCGAAACGCCGCGGCGGCCGAGTTCCGGGATCAATCGCGTCAGCAGCGTCGTCTTGCCCGCCCCGCTCCATCCCGCCAGACCGATCACGCGCATCGAGGGCCATGTCTCCAAACAAAAACCGGTCTCCAAACAAAAACCGGGCGCGAAAGCGCCCGGCTGTCATCTTTCAGATTGCCTCTCGCGGTCAAGCAATCCGTCCTGTCCAGGACAGACTTGGCGAGAACAGGCTCACTCCGCCGGCTGCAGCGTCTGGCCGCCCGGCACATGGCCCTTCCGCATCTCCTCGGCGACCCAGAGCGAATGGTGCTCCTTGGCCCAGTTGAGATCGACCTCGCCGGAGCCCATCGCGTCAAAAGCGCCCTCCATGCCGATCGTGCCGATATAGATATGCGCCAGGATCGCCGCGACCATCAGCACGGCGACGATGCCATGCACCACATTCCAGAACTGCATGGCCAGCACGCCGCCGGAGAAGAACGGGAACAGCAGGTTGAGGCCAGACAGCGAGAGCGCCGTGCCGCCGACCACCACCGTCCAGAACACGATCTTCTGGCCGCCATTGAAGCGCTTGGCCGGCGGGTGGCCCTTGCCGACGATGCCGCCGCCGGCGGCGAACCAACGGAGATCGACCATGCCGGGGATGTTGTCCTTGATCCAGACGACGAACATCAGCGCGATGCCGAGCATGAACGGCCAGGCGAGATAGTTATGCGCCCATTTCGCCACGACCGAGATATTGGTGAAGGTCTGCGGCCCGACCAATGGCAGCAGCAGCAGCTTGCCGAAGGTGACGTTGAGCCCCGACAGCGCCAGCACGATGAAGCAGGCGGCCGTCAGCCAGTGCATGAAGCGCTCGAAGCCGTTGAAGCGCGTCAGCGTGCGGCCCGACAGGCCGGACTCGACCCGGATGCGGCCCCGCACGAGGTAGAACACCGCCAGCAGAAGCAGCGTGCCGAGCACCACGACGGCGCCGACCTTGACCATGGTGCCCTGGTGGAAGGCACGCCATTCGCGCCCGGCGGGCCGCTCCAGCGTCGCGGCCTTGCCGTCGGGAATGGTGATGCGGCCCGTGAGCTCGGCCGAAGGATTGCCCTTCAGCGCGTCGAGGAACTGCTGTTCCTTGACCGAGTCCGCAGTCGGGTTGACCTGCTGCGCGAAAGCCGGAACGGCCAGCGCGACAGCGAAGGTCAGCAGCAGGCCGGTGACCAGGAGACGAAGGTGAGCGCTGAGACGCATTGCGAAATTCCTCTCGCGAGATGAACCGGACATCCTGCTCGGGGGAACGCGCCCGACCTTGCGGCCGAGACGCGCCCCTCCCCCCGAGCTAGATGGCGATCGTTTCCTTGTAGGCAGTCTGCCAACCCCAGGCGCCGGAGCCATAACCGCGCTTGACCACCCGCTCCTTGTAGATCTGGGCGATGATCTCGCCGTCGCCGGCGAGCAGCGATTTGGTCGAGCACATCTCGGCGCAGAGCGGCAGCTTGCCCTCGGCCAGGCGGTTCGAGCCATATTTCTGGAACTCGGCCGGGGAGAGATCGACCTCCGGGCCGCCCGAGCAATAGGTGCATTTGTCCATCTTGCCGCGCGAACCGAAATTGCCGACCTTGGGATATTGCGGCGCCCCGAACGGACAGGCGTAGAAGCAATAGCCGCAGCCGATGCAGAGGTCCTTGTTGTGCAGCACGACGCCGTCGGCGGTGTTGTAGAAGCAGTCGACCGGGCAGACCGCCATGCAAGGCGCGTCCGTACAATGCATGCAGGCCATCGAGATCGAGCGCTCGCCTGGCTTGCCGTCATTGATGGTGACGACGCGGCGCCGGTTGATGCCCCAGGGCACCTCGTTCTCGTTCTTGCAGGCGGTGACGCAGGCGTTGCATTCGATGCAGCGGTCGGCGTCGCAGAGGAATTTCATCCGGGCCATGGTTCAGTTCCTCTTCACGCTGCGGCGATCTGGCAGAGCGTGACCTTGCCTTCATGCATGGCAGTCACCGGGTCGTAGCCATAGGTCGTGAGGGTGTTGACCGACTCGCCGAGCACGATCGGATCCAGCCCCTTGGGGTAGTTCCCGCGCTGGTCGACGCCCTGGTAGAAGCCGCCGAAATGGAAGGGCATGAAGGCGACGCCCTTGCCGACGCGCTCCGTCACCAGCGCCTTGACCTTGGCTTTGGAGTTGTTCTCCGGCCCCGAAACCCAGACGAAGGCGCCGTCCTTGATGCCGCGCTCGGTCGCATCCGCCGGGTTGATCTCGACGAACATGTCCTGCTGCAATTCGGCGAGCCATTTGTTCGAGCGCGTCTCCTCGCCGCCGCCCTCATATTCGACGAGCCGGCCCGAGGTCAGGACGATCGGGAAGGATTTCGCGACGCCGCGCTCCACCGCCGCCTTCTGCATGGTCGTGTGGAGGTTGGGGATGCGCAAAGTCCGCTCGTCGGGACGCGCCGGCCATTTCGCCACGAGATCGACGCGCGGCGAGTAGATCGGCTCGCGATGGGTCGGGACCGGATCGGGGAGGTTCCAGGCATTGGCGCGGGCCTTGCCGTTGCCATAGGGCACGCAGCCATGGCTGAGCGCGACACGCTGGATGCCGCCTGACAGGTCGTTGGCCCAGTTCACCGTGTCGATCGCGTTACCGCCGATCCAGGTGATGGTCGCGATCTCGGCCGGCGTCAGATCCTGATCCCAGCCGAGCTTCTTCAGCATGCCCATGGTGAATTCGGGATAGCCGTCCTTGATCTCCGAATTCAGCGAGTAGGAGCCGTTCTCGGCCAGCAGCGTGTCGTTGACCTTGCTGCCGTCCGGCAAGGTGCGCTCGCGCGTCAGGCCGAAGCGCGGGCGGAAGGTACCGCCGCCATTATTCGCCTCGAGACCCGTGTTGTAGAGGATATGCGTGCCGGGATGCTTCAGTTCCGGCGTACCCCAGCACGGCCAGGGCAACCCGTAGAAGTCGTTTTCAACAGGCGAGCCCTTGGCGCCGCGCAGCGAAACCAGGTCGAACTTGTCCTGGTGCTGCATATGCAGCTTGAGGCGCTCGGGCGACTGCCCGGTATAGCCGGTCGACCAGCCGCCCTTGTTGATCTCGCGCAGGATCGATTCCGCCGAAGGCTCGAGGCCGTATTTGCCCTGCACCAGTTCGAGGGTCTTGAACATCGGCTCGGCGAAGCCGAGCTTCTGCGCCAGCTTGTAGATGACCCAGTAGTCATTGGCCGATTCGAAGATCGGATCGACGACCTTCTCGCCCCATTGCACCGAGCGGTTGGAGCAGGTGCGCGAGCCCGAGCATTCGAACTGCGTGCCGATCGGCAGGAGATAGGTGCCGTTCTTGCGCTGGCCGAGCGAGATGAAATTGGTCGGGTGCGGGTCGGCGACGACCAGCAATTCGAGCGTTTCCAGCCCCTTCACGGCGTCGGGCATGCGCGGGATGGTGTTGCCGCCATGGCCCATGACGATCATGGCCTTGAGGTTGTCCTTCTGGTCGACCTGCTCGGCGGGCATGTTGGCGGCGTCGAACCAGCGCGTCGAGGTGTGGCCCGAGGTCTCCATATTGGCCTTGGCCGTGCGGGCCGGGCGGCCGCCCTTGGCCGGCACCTCGTCGAAGCGCGTGACGAAATAATCGTAATCGACGCCCCAGACGCGGGCCCAATGACGCCAGGCGCCTTCGACCAGCCCGTAATAGCAAGGCAGATTCGAGATATCGAGGCCGAAATCGGTCGCGCCCTGCACGTTGCAATGGCCACGGAAGATGTTGGCGCCGTTGCCCATGCCGCCGACATTGCCGGTGGCGAGCAGGAGGTTGCAGATCGCCCGGACGTTCGCCGTACCGACCGAGTGCTGGGTCACGCCCATGCACCAGATGAAGGTCGCCGGCTTGACCTTGGCGAAGGTTTCCGCAGCGCGCTTCAATTGCGCCTCGGGGACGCCGGTGATGTCCTCGACTGTCTTGGGGTCGTATTTCTCGACCTCCTTGCGGACATCATCCATGCCGTAGACGCGCGCGGCGAGGAAGTCCTTGTCTTCCCAGCCATTCCTGAAGATGTGCCACATCATGCCCCAGATCACCGCAATGTCGGTGCCGGAGCGGATGCGGATGTAATCGGTCGCGTGGGCCGCGGTGCGGGTCAGGCGCGGGTCGAAGACGATGACATTGGCCCGGTTGATCTCCTTGCCGCTCAGGATGTGCTGCATCGAGACCGGATGGGCCTCGGCCGCATTCGAGCCCATGAACATGATCGTCTTGGAGTTGCGGATGTCGTTGTAGGAGTTCGTCATCGCGCCGTAGCCCCAGGTGTTCGCGACACCTGCGACCGTGGTGGAGTGGCAGATGCGCGCCTGGTGGTCGACATTGTTGGTGCCCCAGAAGGCGGCGAACTTCCGGAACAGATAGGAGCCCTCATTGGAGAACTTGGCCGAGCCGAGCAGATAGACGGAATCGGCGCCGGATTTGGCCCGGATCTGCATCATCTTGTCGCCGATCTCGCTGATCGCGACATCCCAGGTGATGCGCTGCCACTGCCCGTCGACCAGCTTCATCGGGTATTTGATGCGGCGGTCGCCATGGGTCAGCTCGCGCACCGAGGCGCCCTTGGCGCAGTGGCTGCCCCGGTTGATCGGGCTTTCCCAGGCCGGCTCCTGGCCGACCCAGACGCCGTTGGCGACCTCCGCCTTGACGGTGCAGCCGACGGAGCAATGGGTGCAGATGTTCTTGACGATCTTGGTGCCGCTCGCCGGGCCCAGCCCCTCCGCCGCATCCGCCTTGCGGACGGAGCCGATCTGGAGCGCGCTTGCGGCCGCGACGCCGCCGGCGACGAGGCCCGAGCGCCGCAGGAAGGTGCGCCGGTCCATCACGCCCGAGGACAGGCCCGCCATGGCGGCCCGGAGCTTGCCGCGCTGAACATCGGTCGATTTGCGCTTGATGAGCATGGCTTTGCGCCCTCAGTACCGGTTGACGCGATAGTAGTTCTTGACGTGCTCCGACTCCTGGTAGCGCGCCTTGGTCTCTTCCTTGCCAGGATCGACGGCAGCGGCCGGCGTCACCATGGCGGGTGTCGCGGCCACCGCCGCGCCGGCGCCCAGCGCCTTGAAGAAGCTGCGGCGGTCGAAGGCCGACGTCACGGTCTCTTTGGGCTTTTGCGACATCGTCGTCTCCTCCGCGCCGGGCAGACTGGCGGACGTCATGACGGCAGCCTTCCGGCTTCCGTCTCGATGGACAGGAACAGGCTGCCGACACGGCCGACGGCCCGGTAGAATTTCGAACCCTTCGCGACCTCCAGATCGGCGAAGAGGCGCTCGCCCCAGGGCTCGATATGGCGCGCATAAAAGGCGGCGGCATCGACGCCCTCGCCCGCAAAGGCGCCGCGGATCAGGTTCGCCATGATGTCCATCAGGATGGCGATATGATCTTCCGGCTCGCCGGCGCGCTCGGCCCGGGCGATGCCGAGCTTGCCCATGTCCTCGCGCACCAGCGCCAACGGACGCTCATGCAGGAAACCGGTCAGGTAATAGGAGGCGTAGGGCAGGATCTCGCCACGGCCGACGCCGATGAAGAGTTCGAAGAATTCGTCGCGCGCCGCTTCCGGCGTGAGCTCGGCGGCAGCCTCGGCCAAGGCAAAATGGGCCATGCCGAGCGGCGAGGCATCGCCCCGCAGACCTTGCAGAACGGCCAGCGTCTCGGCCGTCGGCGCCCGCCAGAGCAGCGCTCCGATTAATTGGTATTCCTGGGCGCGCGCCTCGTCGATCTCATCGATCGCCAGCGACGAACCACCGTTCATCGAAGCGGGCTGGTGCAGCGCGGTCTCGATGGGATAGAGATCCGGTCGCAGGTCGGAGCGCGGCACGCCGGTATTGGCTTCGACGGAGAGCACGCGGTCAGCAGGAACACGCTTCCAGCTCGAGATCGCTGGCTGCGACACGCCCAGGCTGCGCGCCAATGCACGCACCCCACCGGCAGCCCCGATCGCTCTCTCGAGTGCCGGATCACGCATCTTTTGCGGCGTTCCTCTCATCATCACGCGACGTTACTCCGCCGCTGAATCTTCTAAGCGTGGTGATAATGAAGACTTATCACCACAGAATACAAGAATTCTAATCTGGACTTAGATTGGAATGGCTCCGCCGCCGCGCTTGCGACGGGGCGCGTTCCGCGGCTCCGGCTCAGGATTATTTTGCACCGCAGCATAGACCCGATCTGGCGTAACCCGGTCTGTTTCGGCCTCTTCCGCCGGGTTCGTGCCGGCCTCGCTCACCCTGACAGGCCCGAGCGAGACCGCCGTAGCCAGCTCACTTCGCAGCGCAGCGTCCTGATTACGACTTTCGTCATGAGACGAAAGTTCATGCGACACGCTGTCGCCCGCGCCCTCATCCAGTCCAAAAAGAGCCGGACCGGGCTCCGGCGCGTCACCGAAGATGCCGCGCACCATCGCCTCGACATCGTCCGATTCCGTCAATGGGCCGTAGCCCGGCGCGCCACCCGGCGTGTTCCAGTCGAGCGCGTAGTCGCGGGCCGGATTCTCGAAATCGCGAATCGTCGGATCGCTCTCCCAGGCCCGCCGCATCGCCGCGAGTTTCCAACTTTCGGGCACGTTCTGCTTGAGCCAATGGGCGACGTCGAAATCCTTGTCGATCAGGTCGAGCGAGGGCGGCTCGACCATGTCGGGCTCGGATGCGGCGGCGTGCGGCTCAATCTCCGACGGCGACGCTTGCTCCGCCGGCGGGGCTTCCTTAGCCGGCAGCGCTTCGCTCACCGGCGATGGCGGGAGAGCCTCGCCTTGCTCCGCCACGGCGCGCTTGCGCCGCGACCAGCGCGTCAGGAAGCCTTCGTCGTCGGGATCGCCTGCACGCGGGCTCATCTCTCGCCCTCGCCCCGGCGTAGGCCCGGCTCGGGACGCGGGCCCCCGCCCTTGCGCGGATCATGCTCGCTGCGCTTGCGCTTGATGAATTCGCGCTCGACATGGTGCGCCTCGAAGAAGGCGAGCACCTGTTCGGCGATCAGGGCCGGCATCGGCAGCGCCTCGACGATGTCCCCGACATTTTCGGCATAGACTTCGCCCTCGAACGGGTCGGCGGTGACGCCGACGAAGTCCAGCTCGGGCTCGATCCCGGTCGGCCGGATCGCGACCCAGAGCTTGGCGCGGCCGGCCTGGAAGTTCTCGCGGAAATGCGCCGTGTCGACCGAATGCAGCGTCAACGTCGCCGGGCCGAGATAGACGCTGCGCCGGCCGGGCTCGCGGGCAAGCTCGGTCCAGGGCGCCAGCGCCGGCGGCTCGGGCAGCACGGCGAGCGGGCTCCAGGCATGGTCGACCCAGGGCGAATCGATCGCGCGCCGCTCGACCACGATCCCGACCTCGATGTGCGCTTGCGTCATGTCGCGATCCTCAATTCGTCATCGCGTTCGCCGACAGGGGCAGGCCTGTCACCAGATTCTGCGGCTTCAAGCGCAGGACCTTGTCGGCCGACATCGCCATGATGAGATAGATGGGCCTTGCCTGCGCCGCCGCCAACACCGGCACATCAGGTGGTAGCGTCATCCTATAGAGCGCCAGCACGCGCAACAGCGCCTCCTCACTAATGCTCTCGCCCTGCCAGAGCGCGTTGCCGATCGCGGTCGCCTGCGCATCGAGCCCGACGAACCAGCGCCAGTCGGCGTCCCTGACGCTCTCGATCGGTTCGATGACGACATCGAAGCCGTGAAGGGCACGCACCCAATGGCGCAGCGCCGCCGCCAGCGCCGCCCGCCCCGATGGCGAGCCGCCGAGATCGAGCACCATGTCGAAGCCGTCTGAGCGCTGCCAATAGCGGTCGGCATTGGCGGCTTTGAGGATATCGAGCGAGGTCACGGCGGGGCCGCCCAGCATGGCGAGCAGGGGCGAGGCGTGACGATCCGCCTCATGGCCCTCGATGATCTCGGCATCGGCCAGAAGGATCGTGTTCTCGTGCAGGGTGACGCGCTGCGGCCGGAACAGGCATTCAGCGGCGCGCACCACATAGGGATCGTCGACCTCATCGAGCGCGCCGCGGAGGATGACATGGGCGAGCTGGTCGAGGAACAAGGGCGGCACGCCCGCGACGCCCTCGCGGATGATCCGCGCATAGGCCGCCTCCAGCGTCGGCGCAGCGAGCAAGCGGTCGCGCCAGCCGATCAGGAAGCGCCAGTTCTCGCGGGCATCCTCGTCTGCGATCGCTGCGATCTCGGCCGCCGAGACCTCGGCCTGGGGCGTCGCCATCAGCCTGGCATGCAGCGCGCGCTCGGCCGCGCAGGCGTCCTCGGGCGGCAGCACTTCGGGCCGCGCCAGATAGGCCTTGAGGAAATCATCGGTAACGACGAGCCCGCCACTGGCGGCGCGGTCCAGCAGGACATGGCCGGAGGTCGCCCAGAAATGCATCATGATGCGTCCGTCTTCTTTCCCGATACCGGCATCTTGCCCAGCGCCAGCAGATCGACCTCATCCTGCGGCCCGTCCTCGCCCTCGACCTCCATAAACTCGAAGGCGCGGAAACCCGTGCCGTCCGGCTCGCCGCGCGGGGTGAGCGTACGGAAACGCTCGCGGATTTCGCCATCCTCCAGCGTGCGATGCAAGGCGATCAGCGTCTGCGCCGGATGGTCGCAGAGCGAGGCGGCGAAGGCGACCTCCTCGGCCGCAGCGCCGCGCGCCATGGCGAGATCGGGGGCGCCGAGTTTTGCGACGAGATGGCCGGCGAGCTGCGCGATCGCGGCCTCGCGCTCCGCCTCCGTCGCCTCGGTCACCACCGCCAACGTGCTCCAGCCGAAGCTCGCAATGCCGAGGAAGCCGGAGCGGAAGGCTGTGCGCCCCTTGGCGTCGAGCGCCGCGATCCCAGCCGGGTCGAACAGGAAGGAGCCGGCCACCAGCCATTCGCCGGGCTCGGCGGCGCGGCGGAAGACGAACGTGTCCGACGGGTCGAGCCGGATCGCGCGGGGCAGTTTGAGCGCGCTCACAGCTTGGGCCCGCCGCTGTCGCGGTCGAGCCAGTCAGCCCGGCCCAGCGCATCGACCAGGCTCCGGCGCTCGGCGCCGCTCTGCGAGGTCGCGATGAGATCGCCATTCGCCTCGATGCCGTGGCGGATGCCGACGACCTTGTCGAGCCGGTCGAGCCAGCGGCGGGCCACGGCCTTGGGCCCATCGCTTTGCCAATGCGTGACGCCGAGCATGAGATGACGCGCGAAGGATTCGATCAGATCGACCGCATCGACCTCCTCGAAACCTTCCTCTGCCATGCCGACGCCGGTCTGCCCCAGCGCAAAGGGCGCCATGGTGGTGGCGCGCAGCATCGCGCAGAAGACCAGCCAATCCGGCACATCGCCTTCGCCGCAACCCTGCGGCCAGGCGAGCCGGCCGCCGCCGATCAGGCCATGGTCGTAGATCAGCGCGTCAGGCCAGCGGAACAAGACCGGCCGCTCCGGCGGGCAATGCACGGCAAGCGCGTCGGCAAGCGCATTCATCGCGAGGTAGTGCGCGAGTCGCGCCTCGCCGAGCACGGCGTCCGGCTCCAGCACCACCGCGAATTCGACGATGTCGAAGCGGCGCACCCAGACCAGCGTCGCAGCCCCCGCCTCGGCGGCGATCGCCTGGGCATGGGCGAAGGCGTCGCCGGCTTCGCGCAGGGTCACGAGCGAGAAACCCGGCGGCAGGACAGGCTCCCGCCTGAGATCGTCAGGGCGCGGGATATTCACCGGCATGGCGGCCTCGCGCGATCGAAGCCATAGGCCGGCAGCTCCCGCGAGCCCTCATCCTGAGGAGCAAGGCAAGGCCTTGCGTCTCGAAGGATGCTCCAGCAGGCGCTGTCCTCGCGAACTGGGGCATCCTTCGAGACGCGCCTGCGGCGCTCCTCAGGATGAGGGCTGTGGGTGGCCATGGGCGTCTCAAAACCTCCGAAGCCGCGACGAATTGCTCATCGCCGGTTTCTTTTGAACCTTTCCAATTCCATATAAGCCTTGATCATCGCAAGGGAGACGAAAAGACGCTCCCGGCAGATCGGCCAAGGATAGTGAACGCGATGACCGGCACCGCACGCACGCTGATGGTCTGCACCTGCGAGGACACGATGCCGCTTGATGGCGAAGCGCTGGCGCGTGGCTGCAAGGGCAGCGAGATCAGGACGGCGCGGCATCTCTGCCGCACGCAGACGGACCTCTTCACCAAGCTGCTCGGCGAGCGTGACGCCATCACCGTCGGCTGCACGCAGGAGGCCCCGCTTTTTGAAGAAATCGCGGCGGACCTCGACTACTCCGGCGATCTCGTCTTCGCCAATATCCGTGAGACCGGCGGCTGGGCGCGTGAGGCGAAGTCGGCCGGCCCCAAGATGGCGGCTCTGCTGGCGGCGGCCGCCGAGCCGATGCCGCCGACGAGCTTCACCACCTTGGAAAGCAAGGGCGTGGCGCTGGTCTATGGCCATGACGAGGTCGCGCTCTCGGTCGGGCAGAGGCTGGCCGAACATCTCGACGTCACCATCCTGCTCTCGCGGCCCGGCGAGATCACGCCGCCGCGCCTCTCCGACATTCCGGTGCTGAAGGGCACGGTCGTCGCCGCAACCGGCTGGCTCGGCGCCTTCGATCTGACGGTCAATGACTACGCCGCGCCCTCCCCCTCCTCGCGGAGCAAGCTCGTCTTCGGCGAAGCGCGCAATGGCGCGAACTCGCAATGCGACATCGTCATCGATGTTTCCGGCGGCGCGCCGCTCTTCCCGGCCGGCGATCTGCGCGCCGGCTATCTGCGCGCCGACCCGCGCGACAAGGCAGCGGTCGAGCGCCTGATCGGAGAGGCCAGCCATCTCGTCGGCGAATTCGACAAGCCGGCTTACGTCCGGCTGAACCAGGATCTTTGCGCCCATTCGCGCTCGTCCAAGATCGGTTGCACGCGCTGCCTCGAGCTCTGCCCGACCGGGGCGATCACGCCAGCGGGCGACCATGTCGCGATCTCGGCCGAGATCTGCGCCGGCTGCGGCGCTTGCGCGGCCGTCTGCCCGACCGGCGCCGTGACCTACGCCCTGCCGCCGACCGACGCGCTGCTGCGCCGCCTGCGCACCCTGCTGACCACCTATACTGAGGCCGGCGGCCGCGAGGCCGTGCTGCTGCTGCATGATGGCGAGCATGGCGAGGCGCTGATCGACGCGCTCGCCCGCTTTGGTGACGGCCTGCCGGCACGCGTGCTGCCGCTGCGTGTCAACGAGATCACGCAGATCGGGCTCGAGACCCATGCGGCGGCGCTGGCTTTCGGGGCGTCCGCCATCCGCGTGCTCGGCCGCGCCAAACCGAAGCACGACCTCTCCGGCCTGACCCGCAATCTCGATTACGCCAACGCGCTGGCAGGCGCGCTCGGCTATGGCGAGGGTCGCGCCGGGCTGATCGAGACCGACGACCCTGACCAATTGGCGCAAGAGCTGGCGCGGATCGCGCCCGGCACCATCAGCACGACGCCGGCCCGCTTCCGCCCAATGGGCGATGGCCGGCCGTTGCTGCGCCAGACGATCGGGGAACTGCATGCCGCCGCACCGACGCCCATCGCGGCCGTGGCGATGCCGCCGCTCGCCCCTTTTGGGACGATCCATGTCGATAGCGAGGGCTGCACGCTCTGCCTGGCTTGCGTCTCCGCCTGCCCGGTGCAAGCGCTCTCGGACAATCCCGATCGCCCGACGCTCGCCTTCCAGGAAGACCTTTGCGTGCAATGCGGCCTTTGCGCCGCGACCTGCCCGGAAAAGGTGATCACGCTGGAGCCGCGCATCGATTTCGACGCCTGGGCCGGCGGCAAGCGCGTGCTGAAGCAGGAAGAGCCCTTCCACTGCATCAACTGCGCAAAACCCTTCGGCGTCAGGAGCACGATCGAGAAGATCGCGGCCAAGCTGGAGAACAAGCACTGGATGTTCTCGGGCGACGCCGCCAAGCGCATCTCGGTGATCAGGATGTGCGAGGATTGCCGCGTCGAGGTCGTGGTCAATGAGAGCTTCGACCCGCATCTCTCGCCGCAACGCCCGCCCGTGCGCACCACGGACGATTATCTGCGCGAACGGGCCGAGCGGGGCGAGGATCCGTTGCAGTAGAGCTTTCTCCCTCTCCCTTGTGGGGAGGGGAATCACCGCGTCACCTTCTCCAGCCACTCCACCAGAGCCTGCCGGTCCTCGGCCGAACCGATCGTCTGCTCCGGCATCTTGGTTCCCGGCGTGTAGGCATTCGGCCCGAGCTCGAAGAGCTTCGCCACCGTCTCCTTGCTCCAGACGATGTCCATCGTCTTGAAGGCGTCGGAATAGGCGTAGCCCGGCGCGGTTGCGATCCTGCGTCCGAAGAGGCCATGCAGGGTCGGCCCCGCCCGGTTGCCATCCGCCGGGGTGAGGGTGTGGCAGGCGGCGCAGGCGCGAAAGACCTGCGCGCCGCGCTCGCCCTGGAAGGCCGCCAGCACATCCTCGCCGGCGCGCGGAACGACAGTACCGATGTGCTCGCCAGTGACCGCGTTCCAGCGCCGGACCAGCCGGTCCGCGCCGCCCGAGAGCAATTCCTTGCCACCGGGCAGGAAGGTCAACGACCAAACGGGTAAGCCGGGCCCGAGCAGCGTCGCCCGGATCGTGCGCGTCTTGCGGTCGATCAGCGCGACCTGCCCGCGCAGGCCACCGGCCGCGATCATCGCGCCATCGGCTGAGAGCGCCAGCGCGATCAACGGCGTCTGCCCGATCTCGATCTCGGCGCGGGCCTCGCCCTCGGGGCCGAACAGCCTGAGCCTGCCATCGGCGGCGGCGACCGCGATCTCGCCATCGGGCGCGACCACGACGCCGTTCAGCGGCACCGGCAGCGTGACGATCCTGGCCGGTCCGTCGCCCGCCGGCCAGATCCGCAAGGTCGCGTCGTAGCCGGAGCTGACGACGACCCCGCCGGGCGCGAAGGCGACGCCATTCACCGGCCCCTTATGCCCTTCCAGCACGCGCGCGGAGCCATCCGCGAGCGAGGTCACGCGCAGCGTCTCGTCCCAGGAGGCGGAGGCGATGCTCCCGCCCTCCGGCGAGACCGCCAGCGCCGAAACCGGCCCCTTATGCCCTTCGATCACCCGCGCAGGCGCGTTCGCCTCGCCTTGCCAGAGCGCGATGCGGCCATCCTCCCCGCCGGTGGCGAAACTGAGGCCGTTCACGGTCGCAGCCGCATTGACCGCGCCCTGGTGGAAGCGCAGCACCTTTTCGGCGCTGCCCGTGCTCAATCGCCAGAGGATCGCCGACTGGTCGAAGGAGCCCGTCAGCGCGAACTGCCCGTCAGTCGAGACCGCAACCGCGCGCACCGGCCCGCCATGGCCACGCAGCTCCTGGGCGGGGGCGGGCGCGGCAAGCATTGCGAGACCGAGGCAGGCGAGACCGATGAAGCGCATGCCGTTATCATGTAACGGCGAAGCGGATTGGCAAGGCGCGCAGTTGCCCCAGCCCGATCAGCCATCATATGAAGCGCAGCCCTTTCGCCGAGTTCCAGGTTCCATGACCCCGATCCCGCTCAATCTGCGCGGCCTGAAATGCCCCCTGCCCGCGCTCAGGGTGCGCAAGGCGCTGAAGGGGGCTGAAGCCGGCGCGCTCTTCGTGGTCGAATGCACCGACCCGATGGCGGCGATCGACATTCCCAATCTGATGCGCGAGACCGGCGACGCGATCGAACGCAGCGCGAGCGAGGGTGACCTCCTCGTCTTTCATATCCGCAAGGCGGCGGCCTGACGCCGCGCCCGATTGGAGTTGCCGAATTGGCCCTGACCCAAGCCGACATCCTGCGCGCGCTCGAACTGGTGAAGCTGCCGGCGAGCGGGCAATCGCTCGCGGCGTCCGGCCGCGTCAACAACATCCTGATCGACGGCGGCAAGGTGATCTTCGCGATCGGCATCGACGCGACCGAGGCCGATGCGATGGAGCCGGTGCGCAAACAGGCGGAAAGCGCCGTCTCCGGCCTGCCCGGCGTGACGCAGGTGCTGGTCGGCCTCACCGCCGACAAGGCGCCTGCCTCGGCCGCGGCCCAGGCGCGCAGCCAGGCGCATCGCCCCGCGCCCGGTCCAGGCGGGCCGCCTCCCAAGGCCGCCGGCGTTCCCGGCGTGAAGCAAATCATCGCGGTCGCCAGCGGCAAGGGCGGCGTCGGCAAATCCACCACCACCGCCAATCTCGCCGTTGCGCTCAGCGTGCTCGGCCTCAAGGTCGGCGTGCTCGACGCCGACATCTACGGCCCGTCCGTGCCGAAAATCTTCGGCATCACCGGCAAGCCGAAGCTGATCTCGGGCCGGACGCTCGCGCCAATGGAGGCCTATGGCCTTAAGATCATGTCGATCGGTTTCCTGATCGACGAGGAAACGCCGATGATCTGGCGCGGGCCGATGGTGATCTCGGCCATCACCCAGATGCTGCGCGAGGTCGCCTGGGGCGAGCTCGACGTGCTCGTCGTCGACATGCCGCCGGGCACCGGCGACGCGCAGCTCACCATGGCGCAGCAGACGCCGCTGGCGGGTGCCGTCATCGTCTCGACGCCGCAGGATCTGGCGCTGCTCGATGCGCGCCGCGGCGTCGCGATGTTCCGCAAGGTCGAGGTGCCGATCCTCGGCGTGGTCGAGAATATGAGCTATTTCATCTGCCCGGAATGCGGCCACCGCTCCGACATCTTCGCCCATGGCGGGGCGCGGCACGAAGCGGAGCGCCTCGGCGTGCCCTTCCTCGGCGAGGTGCCGCTCGCCATGTCGATCCGCGAGACCTCCGATGGTGGTCGCCCGATCGTCGCCAGCGACCCCGACAGCGCCCATGCGAAGGCCTATCTCGCCATCGCGCGGCAGGTGCAGGCGGGCTTGAGCGGCGCGGTCAGGGCAGCGCCCCGCATCGTCATCGAGTGAGTGCGCGTCCCGGAATCAGAGCGCCTCTTGACATGGTCGCCAGTATGTTCTTCTTTTGTTCTTTATGAACCGAAGGAGCGGCCCATGTCCGTGAGCCATGCGCGCCATATCGGGATCGGCATCGATCGTCCGGCGGACGAGGTCTATGCCTTCCTGGCCGAACCGCTGAACTTTCCGAAATGGGCCGAGGGGCTCGGGCATAGTTTCAGCCATGTCGAGGGCATGACCTGGGTCGCCGAGACGCCGATGGGCCGGATGCGAATCCTGTTCAGCGAGCCCAACCGCTACGGCGTGCTCGACCACGCCGTCATTCCCGACAATGGCAAGACCATGCACAATCCGATGCGCGTCATGGCCAATGGCGACGGCAGCGAGGTCGTGTTCACGCTGTTCCAGCGCGACATGTCAGACGACGAAATGGCGCGCGACGCCGGCATGGTCGCCCGCGACCTGGCGGCGTTGAAGGCGCTGCTGGAGGGTTAGAGCCTAGAGCCTGACGCTGCCGGTCGAATAGGCTGTTTCCACCGGCTTCTGGAAGAAGTCGTTCAGTACGAGGCTAGCCCCGAAAGCGGCGACCACGGCGAAGATGACGGCGGCGACGAATGATTTCACGATCTTCCCCCAAGACTCAGCAGCGAAAGGCTCGGCAGCGATAAGCTGTCCTTATTCCCAGGAGAGATAGCGAGCGGCGCGGCTTGTATCAAGCAGGCCGAAGGGCGGTAAAGCCCAGCCTCCGGCAGCGCTCACCCCGAGGAGCATCCTTCGAGACGCCGCTTCACGGCTCCTCAGGATGAGGGTGGAAGGTCCCTGTCGTTCAGGCTCACGAAAAGCCGCTCGGCCTCAGTCAGATCCTCCGGCCGGTTGGCGTTGAAGAACGGATCGACGGGATCGACCGGCCATTCCGCGCCGGCGCAACCGTGGCGCGCCGTCCAGCGGTCGATCTTGCGCTCGTCCTCGACGGTCAGCGCATGGCGCAGTTCCTCGCGCAGCGCCAGCGGCCAGAGCCCGATGACGGGATGCGTCCAGCCGCCCGATGCCGCACAGGCGAGCGGAACATTCAGCTCCGCGCGGGCGAGGTGCAGACGGGCGACGAGGTCGCGCGGGATAAAGGGCGTGTCGGCGGCGACGCTGACCATCCAGCTCGATCCGGGCCGGTGCTTCGCCATCCAGTCGAGCCCGGCGAGGATGCCGGCGAGCGGGCCGGCGAAATCCGGCACGCTGTCGGCGACGACCGGCAGGCCATAATCGGAAAAGCGCGCCGGATCGCCATTGGCGTTGATCAGCAGGCTCTCGCATTGCGGGCCGAACCGCTCGACGACATGTGCGAGAATGGTCCTGCCCGCGATCGTCCGCAGCGGCTTGTCGCCGCCGCCCATGCGTCGCGCAAGGCCGCCGGCGAGGAGCAGGCCGAGGGTAGGTGGCGTCATGTGGCGGCTTTCAGCCGGCTCATCTCGCGAGCGACAGCGTCCGCATTGGCTATGCCGATAAAGCCGTCGCTGACGAGGCTTCGCCCTTCCCCACCATCGACCCAGTACTCATGGAAGAGCACGTTACCCTTCCCAGATGCTCCAGCCTCAAGGTCGATGAACTTAACCGACGCGTGCGCAATACTGACAATACCCGACGGCTTTTCAATAATTGCGCGCCTGTCGGTGAGCAGATACGCCATACTCTTCACCTCATTGCGATATTTGTCAGCCAAGCCGAGGAAACTCGCCCAAAATAAATATGCGACGATGAATGAGAACAATGCTCCTCCGACAAGCAGCCAACCGGTCGTGTTTCTCAGCAACCAGATCATCGCCACGCCTATCGGCACGGAAAAGCATAACACCATGGGGGCAACCAGCCAGATGTTCTGTCGGAGCATATAGCGAACCAGATTCGGCCGCCCCCACCAGATTGCTGTCTCGCCGGGCTCGAGCAAATGAGCCGGGCACCAAGGCATGCCCCTATCCGGCTTCAGCTCAGTCATCACGCTCCGCCCCCTTGCGCCGGCTCTTGCCGCCCTCCTCCTCGACGCTCTCGGGATCCTGGTCGAAGACGATGTTGCCCTCGCCGGCGAGCGC
This sequence comes from Allobosea sp. BE125, assembly GCF_031456075.1. NCBI lineage: Bacteria > Pseudomonadati > Pseudomonadota > Alphaproteobacteria > Hyphomicrobiales > Alloboseaceae > Allobosea > Allobosea sp. BE125. The sequence continues at coordinate 18,896 of NZ_JAVDTY010000004.1, read as the reverse complement.
CACGAAGCGCTTGCCGCGCGCCCGGCCGATCAGGGTCAGCCCGGCCTTGCGGGCAAGCTCGACGCCCCATTCGGTGAAGCCGGAGCGCGAGACCAGCACGGGGATGCCCATGCGCACGGTCTTGATCACCATTTCCGAAGTCAGCCGGCCGGTGGTGTAGAAGATCATCCTGCCGGGATCGACATCGTGCCTGAACATCCAGCCGGCGACCTTGTCGACGGCATTATGGCGGCCGACATCCTCCATATAGACCAGCGGCCTGTCGGCCTCGCAGAGCACGCAGCCATGGATCGCGCCGGCCTCGAGATAGAGCGAGGGCGTGGTGTTGATCTTGCGGGTCAGCGCGTAGAGCCAGCTCGTGCGCAATTGCGCCTTCGGCAGCTTGATCTCGTCGATCGCCTCCATCAGGTCGCCGAAAGCGGTGCCCTGGGCGCAGCCGGAGGTCAGCGTCTTCTTCTTCAGCTTCGCCTCGAAATTGGTGCGCTCCGGCGTGCGCACCACCACGACTTCGAGCTCTTCGTCATAATCGACCGCCTCGACGACATCGCCGCGCTTCAGCATGTTCTGGTTCAGGAGATAGCCGAGCGCGAGATAGTCGGGGTGATCGCCGATCGTCATCATGGTGACGATCTCCTGGGCGTTCAGATAGAGCGTCAGCGCTCGCTCCGTGACGACGCGGGTCTCGACGGTCGCCCCCGTCTGGTCGATGCCGGAAACGGTCGCGCCCAGGCGCGGCGCGGCGGGGTCCGGGCGCACCAGGTAATCGTCGAGAAAGCTCATATCCTGCGCCACGGCGCTTGCTCCGGCGGGTTCGTCAGGCCGCGATGCGCGCTTGCGCGACGGCCCAGGCCTCGACGACAGCCTCCTCGGGCGCGAGCTCGACCCAATCCTCGCCGGCGAAATCGCGCCAGGCAGGCAGGAAATCGCGGCGAACAGCGATGAGCAGCGGCAGGCCGGCCAGCAAGGCGGCGGCGATCTCCTGCCGCAAGCCCTGGCCGAGCATCTCCTGCCGGCCGAATTTGTTGACGATCACGAGCTCGGCCCCACCAGCCAGCGCCGACGCCATCGCGCCGCCGGCGGCTGCAAGCCCAGTCGCGTCGAGCCTGCAACCGGCAGAGCCAGCGCCGCGATCCTCGCTGATCGGAAAATGCCGACCACTGGCGAGATCCTCGAGCATCATCGCCGCGCAACCGCTCTCGCAGTCATCCGTGTTGAGCTGCACGACGCCGCCGAGCCTGACGCCGCGATCCTTCAGGCGCCGCGCGAGACCGGCCATGAAGCCGTCGATCGGGAAGCCCTGGGAATAGGGAATGGCCGCGAGCAAAGTCATGCCGATTCATCCCACGAAAGGCCCGTCCAAGGCCAGCGTGCTTTCGTCGCAGGAGCGACCAAGTCAACGGAGCCGGCTTTCGAGATGGCGGCCGAGATGACGGCATAGTGTTGCGCCGCACCTACAGCCGCATGCCCGGTGGCCCGCTAGGGTGCGGACAGGTTGATGTCCGGCGCTTTTTCCGGATGAGGCTGGCTGCTGGTTTATCGTCATGATCCGCCGTAATGCTCAAGGACCTCGCGACCCCGCCGTGGACGCCGCCGTGCTGCTACGCCGGATCGGCTTCGCGACGCTGGCGCTCGCGCTGCCATTGGCGTCGCTGGTGTCGCGTCGCGCCGCGGTCGTGCTCGTGCCGATCGGCGTCGTCCTGCTCGTCATCTCCTCCCTGGTCGAGGAGCCCGGCTGGTTCACCGGCACGCTCAAGCGCGCCTTGCTGAGCCGGCCCGGCATGATTCTGGTCGGCCTCGTCGCCTGGTCGGTGCTCTCGCTGATCTGGAGCCCCTATACCTCCTCGGCGACGGAGAAGGCCGGCAATCTTGTGCTCGCGGTCACGCTCGGCTTCTGCGGCACCTCCGCGCTGCCCGAGCGCATGCGCGCCTCCAACCTCAATCTCGCGGCGCTCGGCACGGGCCTGGCCGCCATCTTCGCGCTCGCGCTCATCGTCGTGGCGGCGCTGCGCCGCTCCGACGCGGAGATCGGCAGCGTCGAGCGCGGTATCAGCGTCGTGCTGATCATGGCCTGGCCGGCGCTGGCCTGGCTTTTGTCGCGCGCCCGCGGCTTGAGTGCGCTGGGGCTTGCCCTCGTCGTCGGCCTGCTCGCGCTGACGCGCTTCGAGGATGGCGAGGCCGTCGCAATGATCTGCGGCGCGGTCGCCTTCGGCGCCGTCAGCGCCAATCGCGAGAAGGCTATCCCGATCATCGCTGCGCTGATCGGCGGCGTCATGCTGCTCGCGCCGATCCTGCCCTTCCTGCTGATCCCGATCGTCTCGCGCTTTCCCGAGAGCACCAGCGACTTCGTGCAGGCGCTCGGCGTCTGGGCCGATGTCGTCGGCCGCGAGCCGGTTCAGTTGATCACCGGCCACGGGCTCGACACGGTCCTGCGCAGCCGCGTGACCGGCGCCCTGCCGACGACGACGCCGACGACGTTGCTCTTCGAGACCTGGTACGAACTCGGCATCGTCGGAGCTGCTGCGGCGGCGGCCTGCCTGTATTTCGCCATCCGCGCCGCCCGCCACATGCCGGTCGCGCTGGCGGCGGGCGGGGTCGCGGCCTATACGACCGCCTTCGCGCTGACCGCGCTCGGCTTCGCGACGCTACAGCCCTGGTGGCTGATGACCCTGGCGGCGGTGGTCCTGCTGTTTGCGGCGATCGCGCGCGGGCAATACCGCACCGAGCGGCCGGTCGCGCCCTTGCCGGCCAACGTGCAGAACCGGCGCAAGAACGACAGGCCCCTGGCGCCCGCTCCCGAGAACTGAGCCGGCTTCAATCTTCATTGCGAAGCGCTCGCAATGACGAGAGAGCCCGTACGGAATATCTCGGTTCAAGCCGCAGCAATGCGGTCCTGATTAACCGCGTGGCAGGCCACCCCGTCGATCACCGGCGGGTTCTCGAGGCGGCAGCGCTCGAAGACCAATGGGCAGCGCGGATGGAAGGTGCAGCCCGAGGGCGGGCTGATCGGGTTCGGGATCTCGCCCTTCACGCCCTCGCGCGCCTTGCCGACCATGGCGAGGTCGGGCACCGCGTCGAGCAGCATGCGCGTATAGGGATGGCGGGGATGCGAGAAGAGCTGCTTGCCCTCCGAGACCTCGACGAGGCGGCCGAGATACATCACGCCGATGCGCGTCGCCATGTGCCTGACGACCGCGAGGTTGTGCGAGATGAACAGATAAGTCAGCCCGAATCTCTGCTGCAGATCGCGCATCAGATTGAGGATCTGGGCCTGGACCGAGACGTCGAGCGCCGATGTCGGCTCGTCGCAGACGATGAACTCGGCATTGGAGGCGAGCGCGCGGGCGATCGCGATGCGCTGGCGCTGGCCGCCGGAGAATTCATGCGGGAATTTCCCGGCATCGTCGGGATGCAGGCCAACCAGCGTCAGCAATTCTCCGACGCGGCCGGTGATGTCCGCCTCGCCATGGACGATGCCGAAGGCGCGGATCGGCTCGGCGATGATCCGCCCGACGCGCCAGCGCGGGTTGAGGCTGGCATAGGGATCCTGGAAGATCATCTGGATGCGCCGGCGCAGGCGCTGGCGCTCCTGCGCCACATTGACGTCGTTCATCGAGATGCCGGCGATCGAGACCGTGCCGTCCGAAGGCGGCAGCAGGCCGACAACCATGCGCGCGACGGTCGATTTTCCCGAACCGGACTCGCCGACCAAGGCAAAGGTCTCGCCCCGGCGAATATCGAAGGAAACGCCGTCGACGGCCTTGAGATATTGCCGCGGCGCGCGCTCCAGCACGCGGTTGAGCCAGGGCTTCGAGACGTCGAAAATGCGGCGCAGGTCGCGGACCTGGACGAAGGGGCGCTCAGGGGGGCCTTGGCTCATGCTGCGATCCCCGCCTTCTCCCGCGATAGCGGCTGGTCATAGAGATGGCAGGCGACCTTGCGGTCGCCGAGCTGGACCAGCTCCGGCCGCTCGACATGGCAGCGCGCGAACGCCTTCTCGCAACGTGGGTTGAAGGCGCAGCCCGGCGGGATCGCTTGGAGACGCGGCATCGTGCCCGGGATCTGCACCAGGCGCTCGGCATCGCCCTCGAGCGACGGTATCGCTCCCATCAGCCCCTTGGCGTAGGGATGCAGCGGCTGCTTGACGACGTCGCGCACCGGGCCGATCTCGACGATGCGCCCGGCATACATCACCGCGACCCGGTCGGCGGTCTCGGCGATGACGCCCATATCGTGGGTGACGAGCATCACCGAGGTGCCGCGCTCCTGACAGAGCCGCTTGATCAGCGCGATGATCTGCGCCTGCACGGAGACGTCGAGCGCCGTCGTCGGCTCGTCGGCGATGATGAATTCGGGCTCGGCGCAGAGCGCAAGCGCGATCACCACGCGCTGGCGCATGCCGCCGGAGAACTCGTGCGGGTAGCCGTCGATGCGGCGCTCGGGCGCGGGAATGCCAACCTCGTCGAGCAGGGCGATGGCGCGCTTGCGGGCGTCGACCGCGTCGAGATCGGTATGGGTGCGGATCGTCTCGATCAATTGCGTGCTGATGCGGTAGAGCGGATTCAGGCTCGTCAGCGGATCCTGGAAGATCATGCCGATGCGCTTGCCCCGGACCTTGCGCATGGCGTCGGGCGGCAGATTGTCGATACGCTCGCCCGACAGAACCACCTCGCCGCCGGCGATGCGGCCGGGAGGGTCGATCAGGCCGATGATGGCCGAGCCGGTGACCGACTTGCCAGCGCCGGATTCACCGACGACGCCAAGCACCTCGCCGCGTGCGATGTCGAAGGAGATGGCGTCGAGCGCCCGCAGCGTGCCGCGCCGCGCCATGAATTCGACCGTGAGGTCGCGGACGGAGAGGATGGGGACGGTCATCTGGCCTCCGGACGCGAGCGGCTGCATGGGGCCATGATCACCTCAGCCTTGGATTGAGAGCGTCGCGCAGCCAGTCGCCGAGCAGGTTGACCGCCAGCACCAGCGCCGCCAGCGTCACGCTTGGAAAGGTCACGATCCACCAATCGCCCGAGAACAGGTATTTGTTGCCGATCGAGATCAGCGTCCCGAGCGAGGGCTGCGTCGCCGGCAGGCCGACACCGAGAAAGGACAAGGTTGCCTCGGTGATCACCGCGAGCGCGAGATTGATCGTCAGGATGACCAGCACCGGCCCGATGACGTTGGGCAGGACATGGCGCAGCATGATCAGGGGCGCCGGCAGTCCCACGAGGCGGGCCGCCATGACATAGTCCTTGTTGCGCTCGATCAGCGTCGAACCGCGAATGGTGCGGGCATATTGCACCCAGAAGCTCAGGCCGATCGAGATCACCAGCACATAGATCGCGGTGTCCTCGCGCGAGGCCTTCGGGAAGACGCCGCGCACGACACCATCGATCAGCAGCGCGATCAGGATCGCCGGGAAGGTGAGCTGGACATCGGCGATGCGCATGATGAGCGCGTCGGTGCGGCCGCCGAGATAGCCCGCGAGCAGCCCCAGCGTGATGCCGATCGACGCCGCCAGGAGGCAGCCGAGCCCGCCGACGACCAGCGAGACGCGCATGCCGTAGAGGATCGCGGAATAGAGGTCGCGGCCCTGGTCGTCGGTGCCGAGAATGAACCGCGCCTCGCCGCCATCCTGCCAGGCGGGCGGGATCATCGAATCCGCCAGGAAGACGGTCGCAGGATCGAACGGATTGGTCGGCGCGAGCCAGGGCGAGAAGGCCGCACCGAGGAAGAGCAGCAGCACGACGAGGCCCGCGACCATCGTCACCTTCGATTTCAGGAAGCTCGCCAGGATGTCGCTGTCGCGAAAACGGCGCCAGCGCGAGGGGGCAGCAGTTGGTGGCGGGATCGTGCTCATTCTCTCGCCCTCCCCGTCCCTCACACGCCGACCGTGGCGCGCAGGCGCGGATCGACCAGCGCATAGAGCAGGTCGACCGCGAGATTGATGCTGACGAACAGAAAGGAGATCAGCATCAGATAGGCTGCCATGATCGGGATATCGACGTTCTGCACCGAGCGCAGGAAGAGCTGGCCCATGCCAGGCCACTGGAACACGGTCTCGGTGATGATGGCGAAAGCAATGATCGAGCCGAGCTGCAGGCCGGCGATGGTGATGACCGGCACCAGCGTGTTCTTCAGGGCATGGCCGAAATGGATGGCGCTGGTCTTCAAGCCCCGCGCCCGGGCGAATTTGATGTAGTCGGCGCGCAGCACCTCCAGCATCTCGGCCCGGACGAGCCGCATGATGAGCGTCATCTGGAACAGGCCGAGCGTAACCGAGGGCAGGATCAGCGCCTTCAGCCCCGAGCTGGTCAGGAGCCCGGTCGTCCACCAGGAACCGATCTTGACGACCTCGCCGCGGCCGAAGGACGGCAGCCAGCCCAAAGTCACCGAGAACAGATAGATCAGCAGGATGCCGATCAGGAAGGTCGGCAGGCTGATGCCGACAAGCGAGACCGCCTGGAAGAGCTTGGCGAGCGGGCTTTCGCGCCTCAGCGCCGTATAGACGCCCATGGGAATGCCGACCGCGAGCGAGAACAGCGCCGAGCAGAAGGCGAGCTCCAGCGTCGCCGGGGCGCGTTCGCCCAGAAGCGAGATCACCGGCAAGCGGAACTGATAGGACACGCCGAATTCGAGCCGCGCCGCATTGTAGATGTAGCGACCGAACTGAACGAGGAAGGCATCGTCGAGCCCAAGCGAGCGCCTGATCTCGGCGACCTGGGCCTGAGGCGTGTCGATCGAGACGATCTGATTCACCGGATCGCCGACGAAGCGGAACATCGCAAAGGCGATCAGCGCCACGCTCAACATGACGATGAGCGACTGGAAGAGCCGGCGCAGGATGAAAGCGAGCATGAACGCCTTACAGGGAACGCGCTCCCCGGCATTGCGAGGAGCGGAGCGACGAAGCAATCCAGGAACCGTAGAGCGAGACCCTTCTGGGTTGCTTCGCTACGCTCGCAATGACGGGGTGGGGCGGCAGCGATGCGCGACAACGCGCTCCCGTTCACTCCTTGATGGCGTATTGGAAGTTCACCGCATTGTCGGCGCGCTGCGGCAGCTTGACCTTCTTCGACACGCCCCAGGCCAGCGCCTGCTGGTGCAGCGGGATGTAGCCGAAATCGTCGATCGAGAGCTGGAAGGCCTCGCGGATCATCGCGTCGCGCTTGGCCTTGTCCGCCTCGACCAGGATCTTGTCGGTCAGCGCGTCCAGCTTCTTGTTGCAGTAGCCCCCGACATTGGACTCGCCACGCGAGGAGTCGGGGTTGTCGCGGCAGCCCATGATGTCGAAGAGCACGTTGTGGGCGTCGCTGGTGCCGGGCGTCCAGCCGAGCAGATAGAACGAGGTCTTGTAGCCGCCGGGCTTCAGCACCTTGCCGAAATACTGACCCTTGGGCTGGGCGTTGAGGTTCACCTTGACGCCGATGCGGGCGAGCATGCCGACGACAGCCTGGCAGATCGCGCCGTCATTGACGTAGCGATCATTGGGGCAGTCCATGCCGAGCTCGAAACCGTCGGGATAGCCCGCATCGACCAGCAGCTTCTTGGCGGCGGCGCTGTCGAATTTGGCGCGGGTGAAGCCGGTGCTAGGGAAGAGTTCCGGCGCGATCATCAGCGGCGATGGCGTCGACAGGCCGCGCATGACGCGGCTCTTGATCGTCTCGATGTCGATCGCCTGATAGAAGGCCTGGCGGACCCTGACATCCTTGAACGGGTTCTTGCCCTTGACGCTCGACTCCAGCAATTCGTCGCGGGTCTGGTCCATGCCGAGGAAGATCGTGCGCAGTTCCGGCCCGGTCAGCACCTGGGCGTTGCCGGAGGCGTTGACGCGCTGGATGTCCTGGATCGGCACCGGCTCGATCACGTCGACCTCGCCCGACAGCAGCGCCGCGACCCTGGTCGCATCAGAGGCGATCGGCGTGAAGATGATCTCCTTGAGATTGTGCTCCGGGCTCTTGTTCCACCAGTTCTCGTTGACCTTGTAGACGGTCTTGACGCCCGGCTGATGGCTCTCGACCTTGAAGGCGCCGGTGCCGTTGGCGTTGAGCGAGGCGAAGGTCGGGGTGGTGGCGTTGGCCGGCGTCGGCTGGGTCGAGTTGTTCGCCTCGGCCCATTTCTTCGACATGATGTACCAGGTGTCCCACTGGTAATGCAGGATCGGGTTGGGCGAGGGCAGTTGGAAGTCGACGGTGTAGTCGTCGATCTTGACGACCTTGGCGCCGGTGGGGACGCGGGTCTGGACGTTGGAGCCCGGCGCGCGCGAACGATCGGCCGAGAACACCACGTCCTCGGCGGTGAAATCCTCGCCGCCATGGAACTTCACGCCCTTGCGCAGGAAGAAGCGCCAGGTCAGGCCGTCGGCCGAGACCTCCCATTTCTCGGCGAGACCGGGCAGGATCTCGAGGTTCTTGCCGCGCCGGATCAGCCCCTCATAGGGGTGGCCGAGATGGGCATGCGTCGTCGTCTCGTTGACGGTGTAGGGATCGAGCGATTTGAGCTCGCCCTGGTTGGCGTAGCGCAAGGTCTGCGCCTGGACCGCGCCGCACATCAGCGCCAGGCCCGCCACGGCGGCAAGGCAATTCGTCTTGAACGACATGACCGGTTGCTCCCCTTTGGTTGAGAGCTCCGAATGGAACCGGAGCTCCAAGACGCCCACCCCTCCCGGGAGCGGCTTTTTCGACCGTCCACATGCGTTGGCGGACAATCGCAGAAGACGACAGCTTAGAGACGCTCTGGCAGCGGCGTCCAGCTTGACGCCGCCTTTTCGTTCCAGATTGAACTTTTATTCGAGCGCCCCGGCCATCATCCTTGCGTCACCAGCGATGCAATCGCCGTGCCTTGGACCGGCGCGACTACAATCAGCGCGAGAGATCGGCGATAAGGCCGCGCACGAAAGCCGTGCCGGCCTCGAGCTGGGCTATCGTGATGAACTCATCGGGCTGATGCGCCTGGGCGATGTCGCCGGGGCCGCAGACCACGGTCGACCAGCCCGCGCCCTGGAACAGGCCGCCCTCGGTGCCATAGGCGACGACATGGCTGCCATTGTCGCCGGTCAGGCGGCGCGACAGCGCCTCGGCCGCGCCGTCCTTCTCCGGGCCGAGCGGCGGCGTGGCGGAGGTGATCTCGACGGTGATGCCCGTCTCGGGCGCGATCGCCTTCATCTCGGCTTCGATCTCGGCGACCCTGGCCTTATAGCGCCCGACGAAATCGACGCCCTCATCGCCGGGAACGACGCGGACCTCATGGCTGAAGACGCAATGCTCGGCGGTGATGTTGACCGCGGTGCCGCCCTGGACGACGCCGACATGCAAGGTGCTGTAGGGCGGTTCGAAGGGGTTCTCGTTGCTCGCCCGCGCCTTGTTCTCCGCCATGGTCTGGTTGTGCCATTCGATCAGCTTGCCCGCGATCATCACGGCGGGCACGCCGACATCGACGCGGCTGGAGTGGACGGCGTGGCCCTTCACCGTGGTGCGCATCCGGGTGCCGCCCTTGTGGCCGGTGACGACCTGCATCATCGAGGGCTCGCCGACGATCACCGCCGCGGGCTTGATGCCGGCCGCCGCCATCGCCTCGACCAGGATGCGCGCGCCCAGGCAGCCGACCTCCTCGTCATAGGACAAGGCGATATGGACCGGGCGCTTCAGCGGCGCCTGCAGCATCTCCGGCACGAGGGCGAGCGCGATGGCGTCGAACCCCTTCATGTCGCAGGCGCCGCGGCCATAGAGCTTGCCGTCACGCTCGGTCAGCGTCCAGGGATCGGAGGTCCAGTCCTGGCCTTCGACCGGCACGACATCGGTATGGCCCGACAGCACGACGCCGCCCTCAACCTTCGGCCCGACCGTCGCATAGAGATTGGCCTTCTCTCCGTCCTCGCTGGGCACCAGCGTGCTCTCGACGCCGAGCGCGGTGAGATAGTCGCGGCAGAAATGGATCAGCTCGAGATTGCTGCGCTGCGATTCCGTGTTGAACGAAACCAGTTTGGCGAGCATCTCCTTGGGCGTCAGGGTCACGGGTCACAGTCTCCAAAGGTCGGGCGAGAGGCAGGTTTCGTGCCGGCAGGCTACGCCGCTGGAGCGCCGGGTCAATCGCGCGGTGCGCGTGAGCGACCTGCAAATGCCCCCTCGCCCGCAGCCGCTGATCGCCTATAACGGCAGCAGCCCAGCAAAAAGGCGGATGCCCATGAATTTCGACGTCACCCTCGCAGACATCCAGGCTGCCGCGACCCGGATCGCCGGCAAGATCAGGCGCACCCCGACCTATCACAGCGCGGGCCTGTCGGCCCGGCTCGGGGTCGAGACCGTGGTCAAGGTCGAGGCGCTGCAGCTTGGCGGCTCGTTCAAGGTGCGCGGCTGCTTCAACAAGCTGATGGGCCTGAGCGAGGCGGAGCTTGCGCGCGGCGTCGTCACGGTCTCGGGCGGCAACCACGCCATCGCCGTCTCGATGGTCGCCAGCGCAATGGGCACGCGGGCGCTGGTGCTGATGCCGAAGGACGTTGCGCCCCTGAACATCGCGCTGACAAAGGGCGCCGGCGGCGAGGTCGAGCTCTGCGAGGACGCGATCGAGGCCTTCGCCAAGGCGGCGGACTATGCCGCCAAGGGCATGACCAACATCCACTCCTTCGACGATCCCGCCATCATAGCCGGCCATGGCTCGCTCGGGCTCGAACTCGCCAGCGACGCCAGCGGGCGGCTCGACCATGTCTTCATCTCGATCGGCGGCGGCGGCTTCTCGGCCGGCGTCGGCGCGGCGCTGAAAGGGCTCGACCCGGCCGTGCGCATCCATGGCGTCGAGACCGAAGGCGCCACGACGATGACGCAGGCGCTTGCGGCGGGAAAGCCGGTGCCGTTGCGCCCGACCTCGATCGCCCGCACGCTGAACGCCCCCTTCGCGACGGAGCGGACGATGGCCGCCGCGCGGCAATTCCTGGAGGACATCGTCGTCGTGCCCGATAGCGAGGCGGTGCGCGAGATCTTCTGGGTGCTGCAGAACGGCCGCGTCCTGCTCGAGCCGGCGGCGGCCTGCGTCGTCGCCGCCGCGATCGCGAGCAAGGACAAGTTCAAGCCGGGCGAGCGCGTCGGCCTCGTGCTCTGCGGCTCGAATGTCGCGCTGGAGGACATCGCCGCCTGGCGCACGCAGTTCGGGGTGTGAGATCAGGCGCTAGCTTTGGGTCGACCCGGCCATTCAGCTGGATTGCCTGCGATGGCAGCTGTGGCGTGGGGAGCGGACATGCCGAGCCCCGCGAATGACGCACACCTATTAAGCTCGGCAAGGTGGGGCGGCTAAGGTCAAATGACGATCTTACTTATCGCGGCCCTCGTTGTGATCTGCGTCTTTATGTTCTGGCTCGCCCACAAGTCGGGGCAGTGGCAAAGCTGGATGGTGCATGCGGCGAATAATGCACCGGTCGGCAGCAAGATTCTGATGTTCATCACGGCTGTCAGCTGCCTTGGATTTTGGTGGTTTACTTCTAGGCGCTAGTTCGAAGGCAGGGCGCGTCGGAATCCGAATTTCGGCCAACTCGATGCTTTGGTCCGCAACTGATCGAAACCACTCCTCGCAATTACGGACTCCGACACCTCGGACCGCCCGGGACAAAGGAACATTAGCGCGGCTGACCGGTTCACGATGCACAAGGCATCACTGGGCGGATCGACAATGAAAACGCGAATTAGATTTGCTGGAGCGCTGGCGGCGATGATGGTCGCTGCGGGCTTGACTGCTGCGGAGCAGGCTCATGCGCAAGCTCAACGCCCGGCGGGTGCCAACACGCGGGTTTCCGTCGTCCTGGGCGAAAAGCCAGAGATCGATCCGGTTCTCGCCCAGCCTCTGGAAAAGCCCTCTCCGCAAGCCGTCGAAACGAAAACCGAGATTGCCCCCGTCCGTAAGATACGTGTGATCGTTCCGTCACCCTACACGCCATGACTGACTGTCGCCGCACCGGCATGATCCGACCAGGAGACGCATCGATGGCTGCGGAGAGCGCGCATGCCATGGCGCCCGATCACCAGGCCGTGCAGCTTCCTTCGCGCCGCACGGCCCTGGCCATGCTCGCATCATCAGCCCTGTTCGCCACAGCCAGGCCCGGCGCCGCCGCGCCTCCGGCATCGCCGGGCGGCCGGCCCTTCAGCTATGACGACGTCGTCGAACAGGCGCGGGCGCTGGGCGAGCGCGCCTTCGATGCCGAGGGGCTGACGATCCCGCCGGAACTGTCGAAGCTGACTTACGACAGCTACCGGGAGATCCGCTTCCGCAGGGACAAGGCGTTCTGGCGGGATGGCGGCTCAGACTACCGCCTCCATCCCTTCCATCTCGGGTTTCTCCACGACAAGCCGGTGCAATTGCACGTCATTAGGGATGGCAGCGCCATCCCGCTCGCCTTCACGACCGGTCTGTTCGAATACGGCAAGGTTCCCGTTCCCAAGCAGCTTTCGCCGGCGCTGGGCTTCGCCGGTTTTGCCGTGACGACGACGCTGAATGCCCTGAACGTGCAGGACGAGTTGATCGCCTTTCTCGGCGCGAGCTATTTTCGCCTGATCGGGCGCGGCCATCGCTATGGTCTGTCCGCGCGTGGGCTGGCGCTGGATGTCGGTGGCGAGCAGCCGGAGGAGTTTCCGTTCTTCAGGGCGCTCTGGCTGGAGGAGCCGACGCGCGAAAGCACCGATCTCGTGATCTACGCCTTGCTGGATTCGCCCTCCGTCGCCGGCGCGTATCGGTTCGTCGTCACGCCGGGACAGCAGACCAGCGTTGCCGTGACGGCGACGATTATCCCGCGCGTAAAAATCCCCCGCATCGGCATCGCCCCCCTCACCTCGATGTTCCTCGCCGGCGAAGGCGATCTCGGCCAGCGCACCGATTTCCGGCCCGAAATCCACGATTCCGACGGGCTCATGCTCAAGACCGGTGGCGGCGAATGGGTCTGGCGGCCGATCCGGAATCCGAAATCGCTGCGGATCTCGAGCTTTGGCGACAACAATCCGCGCGGCTTCGGCCTGATGCAGCGCGACCGTGAATTCGGCCACTATCAGGATCTCGAAGCGCAGTACCATGCGCGGCCGGGATATTGGGTCGAGCCCGCCGGCGACTGGGGCGAGGGGCGCGTCGATCTCATCGAGATTCCGACCACCGGCGAAGCCTTCGACAACATCGTCGCCTGCTGGACCCCGAGCACCCCGCTCGAACCCAGGAAAGCCAGGCAGTTCAGCTATCGCATCTCGGCGCTCTCGACGACGAAGGCTCTGCACCCTTACGGGCAGGTCCGTAACAGCTTCGACGGCTCGAACACCGAGGATAGCGGAGCCAAGGACGTCGGCAAGAAGCGTTTCATCGTCGATTTCACCGATGGCGATCTCGAATACTACCTGTCCGATCCCAAGCGCGTCGAAATCGTCGCATCGACCACGGCGGGGGCGATCACCGCGACGATCGTCGATGCGAACCCGGCCGCGAAAGGCTTCCGCGCCATCGTCGACGCGACATTGCCCGCCGGCGAATCCGCCGAACTGCGCCTCTTCCTGAAATCGCGATCCCGCACCCTCACAGAAACCTGGACGAGCTCCTGGTCGATGTCGAAGGTGGCGACTGCGCCTTCAAGCCCAACGGTCGTCAGCAAGGATTGATTGTGCTGATGCCGCCGTCATTCCGGGGCGATCCGAAGGATCGAGCCCGGAATGACGGTGTGGTTCCAGTGAGTCCTTACCAGCCCCAGCTCGCCCGCCGGACCCGCTCCCTCACTCCGCCAGTTCGCGCATGACCTTGATCAGGTCGGACTTGCCCTCGAACCCGATGCCGGGAAGCTCCGGCATCACGATATGGCCGTTCTCGACGCGAACGCTGTCGGGAAACCCGCCATAGGGCTGGAACAGGTCGGGATAGCTCTCATTGCCGCCGAGCCCGAGGCCGGCCGCGATGTTGAGCGACATCTGGTGGCCGCCATGCGGGATGCAACGCGACGGCGACCAGCCGAACTGCGCGAGCACATCGAGGGTCCGCAGATATTCGACGAGGCCATAGGACAGGGCGCAGTCGAATTGCAGCCAGTCGCGATCGGGCCGCATCCCGCCATAGCGCAGGAGATTGCGAGCATCCTGATGCGAGAACAGGTTCTCGCCCGTCGCCATCGGGCCGGGATAGAACTCGGAGAGAGCCGCCTGCAGGGCATAGTCGAGGGGATCGCCGACCTCCTCGTACCAGAACAGCGGATACTGGCGCAGCATCTTGGCGTAGGCGATGCCGGTCTCCAGGTCGAAACGCCCATTCGCATCGACGGCGAGCTGAGCCTGCGAGCCGATCTCGGCCAGCACCGCCTCGATGCGACGCCGATCCTCACTGAGGCCAGCGCCGCCGATCTTCATCTTCACGACAGTGTAGCCGCGGTCGAGATAGCCGCGCATCTCGGCCCGCAGGGCACTGTCATCCTTGCCCGGGTAGTAGTAGCCGCCCGCCGCGTAGACGAAGACCCGAGGATTCGCTTCGCGGCCTTTCCGCTCCGCCAGGAGGCGAAACAGCGGCTTGCCCGCGATCTTGGCGACAGCGTCCCAGACGGCCATGTCGAGCGTGCCGACCGCCACCGAACGCTCGCCATGGCCGCCCGGCTTCTCATTCGTCATCATCGTCGCCCAGATCTTGTGGGGATCGAGATTGTCGCCGCTCTGATTGACCAGGCTCTCGGGGGCCGCTTCGAGGATGCGGCCGCGAAAGCGCTCGCGGATAAGGCCGCCCTGGCCGTAACGGCCGTTCGAATTGAAGCCGTAGCCGACCACGCGCCGCCCGTCGCGGATCACATCGGTCACCACCGCCACGAGGCTCGTCGTCATCTTGGAGAAGTCGATATAGGCGTTGCGGATCGGCGAGGCGATCGGCTTGGTGATTTCGCGGACATCGACGATGCGCATGGCGCTCTCCCTGCGGGGCTGGCTGGCGATACCCCGTCCTGTATGTCTGGCCTCTGCCGGTCGGCCAATGCCAAGATCGGTTCACCCCATGCACGAGCGGCATCATGGATCTGGATTGGCTGAAGGACTTCCTGGCGCTGGCCGAGCAAAAGAGTTTTTCGCGCGCGGCCGAGGTTCGAAACGTCACGCAGCCGGCCTTCAGCCGGCGCATCCGCGCGCTCGAGGACTGGATCGGCGTGCCGCTGTTCCTGCGCAGCGCCCAGGGCGCGACGCTGACCCCGGCCGGCGCCTATTTCCAGCCCCTCGCCCAGGACCTGCTGCGCAGCCTGCAGCACCTGCAGCGCGAGACCAGGGCCGTCGGCGAGCGCGAGAGAGGAGCGCTGTCGATCGCGGCGACGCATGCGCTCTCCTTCACCTTTTTCCCCAGCTGGATACGTCGGCACATGCGCTTCGAGGCGCTCGGCACGCTCAACCTGATCTCGGACAGCCTGGAGGCTTGCGAGCAGATCATGCTGGGCGGCGAGGTGCATTTCCTGCTTTGCCACCATCATGCGCAGACGCCGACGCGCTTCGAAGCCGAGCGCTTCCCAAGCATCCGGGTGGGAAACGACGTGCTGGTGCCATTTAGCGCGCCGGATGCCGAGGGGCGCCCCCTCTGGCCGCTCCCGGGAACGGGCGAGCGGCCGGCGCGGCTCCTCGCCTATAGCCAGGCCTCCGGGCTCGGCCGCATCCTCTTGGCCCAAATGGCGCTCGCGCAGGACACGGCGCTGGCGCGCGACGCTGCCGGCATGGCGACCGTCTTCACCTCGCATCTGGCCGCGACCTTGCTGACCATGGCGCGGGACGGGCATGGCATCGCCTGGCTTCCGCTCACCCTGGCGGAAGAGGACCTCGCCCGCGCCCGCCTGGTCCGGGCCGGGCCCGAGCGTTTCGACATCCCCATCGAGATCCGGCTCTTCCGCAGCCCCGATTGCCGCAACGACGCCGCCGACGAATTATGGGCGAGCCTGCAGGCGAAGTGAGCGGGGTTCCCGCCTGTGGTCGCCCGTGCCGAACGTACCGGAAAGAGCCCGGGCAACCCTTCTCCCGGATGGGAGAAGGGTAGGGATGAGGATGTGCCGCCGATCATGGGGGCGCGACGGAGCCGCTGCGCCGGCTCCATCCCGATAGCGTCAGAGACGATGCGGAACCGCTTGCGTGATCTGGTTGTCTGGCCTGCCCTCACCCCTGCCCCTCTCCCATCCGGGAGAGGGGTTCCCCGCGCCCGTACCGACCAGGGAAGCCTCCCTCCACCCTCAGGCGGCCTGCCTCGGCTCGGGGCCGATATAGGTCGATTTCGGGCGGATGAGCCGTCCTCCTGCGAGCTGCTCCTGCGCATGGGCGATCCAGCCGATGACCCGGCCCATGGCGAAGACGCAGGTGAAACTCTCCGGGGGGAAGGCCAAGGCTTCCAGCAGGAGCGCCGTGTAGAACTCGACATTGGTCTGCAGCGAGCGGGCGGGCTTGCGTTCGCGCAGGATCGCAAGAGCCGCGGCTTCGACCGCCTCCGCATAGGCGAGGCGGCCGGAATTCGGATCGAGCCTGCGGATCGCACGCTTCAGCGCATCGGCACGGGGATCGCGCACGCGGTAGATGCGATGGCCGAAGCCCATCAATCGGTCGCCGCGCTGCAGCGCCGCCTCGAGCCAGGCCCGGGCGTTGCTGGCCTCGCCGATCTCGTCGAGCATCTCGATGACCGGCCCCGGCGCGCCGCCATGCAGCGGCCCCTTCAAGGCGCTTACTCCGGCCAGGACGGCGGAGGTCAAACCGGCCCGCGTCGAGGCGACGACGCGCGCCGCGAAGGTCGAGGCGTTGAGGCCATGATCGCAGACCGTCACGAGATAGGTATCGAGCGCGGCGGCCTGCGCCGGGTCGACGGCCTCGCCGCGCATCATCCGCAGGATATCGGCGGCATGGGGCAACGCCGGATCGGGCGCGACCGGCGCCTGGTGGCGCTGCATCCGGATGACAGCGGGCGTGAAGACCGCCGGCGCCGCCATCAATCGCAGCGCGGTGGCGACATCGTCGCCATCCGCCAATCGCGCCGTCAGCGCGCGCATCGCCTCGATTGGGGTCCGCCGCACGAGTTCAGCGTCGAGGCCCGCAACCTCGCGAAAGACGTCGAGCCTGCTCTGGCCGAGCGCCGCCGCGAAGGCCGCGCCGCGCGGCAAATCCTCGAAGAAGCCGTCCAGCAGAAGCTCGGCGGCCTCGGCAAAGCTGGTGCGGCCGGCAAGATCGTCGAGGAGATGGCCGCGAATGATCAGGCGGCCGGCAGCCCCATCGACATCCGACAGAACCGTCTCCGCAGCGACAACATCATCAAGTCCATCCGACATCGGATCCTCCATCAACAAGGCCTTGAGGATCGCGCTGCGATGCAACATAATCAATCTTGAACAATATAATCAACATATCGAGATTCAATGTATCGAGATGAATGACTGGCTGACGGCGCAGGAGGTGATGACCCGTTTGCGGCTCAAGCCGCAGACGCTCTACGCCTATGTCAGCCGCGGCCGCATTGAAGCGAAGGAAGACCCTGAGGAGCCGCGACGCAGCCTCTATCGCGCGGCGGATGTCTCGCGGCTGGAGCATCGCAAGGCGCGCGGCCGACGCAATGCAGCAATCGCGGAGGACACGATCGCCTGGGGGGAGCCCGTCCTGGCCTCGAGCATCACCACGATCGCCCATGGCCGCCTCTGGTATCGGGGGCGGGACGCCGAGGCCCTGGCGCAGACGGCGCGGCTCGAGGATGTCGCGCGCCTGCTCTGGGCCTGCGGCGATGCGCGCTTCCCGACACAATGCAACGCGATCGCACCCGGCAGCGGCAATCAGCGCATGTTCGCGGCGATGGCGGCCCGTGCCGCCAGCGATCCGGTGATTGGCGGCCGAACCTTGAAATCGCTCTATTTCGAGGCGGCAGCCGTCCTCGATGCGCTCGTCGACGCCGTCGCCGGCGGCTCGGGCAATGGGCCGATCCATGAGCGCCTCGCAACAGCCTGGGCCTGCGACGCGACCGGCGCCGATCTCATCCGCCGCAGCCTCGTCCTGCTCGCCGATCACGAATTGAACGCCTCGACCTTCGCTGTCCGCGTCACCGCCTCGACCCATGCCTCGCTCGCCGCCTGCGCTTTGGCTGGGCTGTCAGCGCTGTCTGGCCCCTTGCATGGCGGCATGGCGCCGCGCGTGCGCGCTTTGCTCGGAGAATGCCGGCGCGACGGCATCGAATCCGCGATCCGCGCGCGCCTGACGCTCGGCGTGCCGATCCCGGGCTTCGGGCATCCGATCTATCCGGAGGGCGATCCGCGGGCGCGGGCGCTGATGGCGGTTTTCGCCCTGCCGGCTCACTATGAGGAGGTCCGCCTCGCCATCGAGGCGATCACCGGCGCGCCGCCGAATATCGATTTCGCGCTCACAGCCCTGGCCGAAGTCCTGGCGCTTCCCGAGGATGCGCCGTTCCAGATCTTTGCGACGGCGCGCTGCACCGGCTGGATCGCCCATGCGCTCGAACAGTTCCAGACCGGACGCCTGATCCGCCCCCGCGCCCGCTATATCGGCCCGGAACCGGGATGAGTGGGCGGGTTCTACCCTTCTTCCAGGAGGCGCGGGGAACCCCTCTCCTGCATTGAAGTCGGGTCTACCCGACTTCAACACTTTGAGTGCTGAACTCGGGCAGGCCCGAGTTCAGTGAGAGGGGCAGGGGTGAGGTGTAGGCCCCTGGACCAGTCACGTGGAAGCCTCGCAGCGTGGCAGCGGTTGGCGCACGGCCAAAACGTCAAACGGCCGACCCCTCACCCTGCCCTCTCCCTACGGAGAGCTTTGCGTAACCGGTCTTTTTGGCGCTTGTGGAAAGTGAGCGGATGGTTTGTCGGGAGCAGGATGTGAGGCTGGACTTGCCCGAGGCGCGGCGCTTGCGGCTTCAGGCGGCCAGTCTGGCGGCTTTCTTGACGTTGTAGGCGAGGCAGATCAGGG